>JBOGNK010000193.1:0-42145 GCA_050747085.1 Candidatus Acidiferrales bacterium | reverse complement strand
GATCGGTTAGCGTGGGAATTACGATGTCAATGTACGGCCGGCGAGAAAATTCTCCATATTTCGCCTGATCGTATGCGCGTTCCATGTATTCGGTGGAAGGCGAGATGGAAATCGCGCCGCGCAGATGGCGCCCTGCACCGGGGAGGCAGGTGAAGTCAGGCAGCGCATCGAGCGCCAGATTCACCTTTCCAGACGATCCTCGAAACTTGTAGCGCCGCACTTCTTCAACGAAATCACTCGGCAACGCGCTCGAATCGATGAACTTCAGAAACGTGAGGCGCGGATCGACGCTCGACGACACAATATTGGCATAAATCTCTTCCCCACTTTCGAGCGCGACTCCACGGGCAACTCCATTTTTCAGCAGAATGCGAGCTACCGGCGCTTGCATCCGAATTTCCGCTCCCGCTTCTCGCGCGGCGCAGGCAATCGCATTCGAGATTGCACCCGTCCCGCCGCGACTGAATCCCCACGAGCGGAACGCACCGTCGATTTCCCCCATGTAGTGATGCAGAAGAACGTATGCGGTACCCGGCGACCGTATGCCCAGAAATGTCCCGATAATTCCGGACGCGGACATCGTGGCCTTCAGCACGTCCGTCTCAAACCACTGGTCGAGAAGATCGGCCGCGCTCATCGTCATCAGCTGGACGAGATTGTATTTGTCCTCCGCTGAAAGCGACTGGAAGCGCTTGCCGAGAAACGCGAACTTCTTCAGGCCGCGCGGGTCCAGCGAACCGGGATCGGGCGGCGTCATCGCCAGAATCGGCTTGACGAACCGGCACATCTGCACCATTTGCTTGCCGAACTCTTCGTAGGCTTCGGCATCGAGCTTCGAGTGACGCTCAAGTTCGCGGCGCGTCTTTGCGTGGTCGTTCACGCGCCACAGATGATTGCCGTCCGGCATCGGCGTGAACGTGCCGTCTAGCGGGAGAATTTCCAGACCGTGCCTCGGCAAGTCCAAATCGCGAATGATTTCCGGGCGCAGCAACGACACGACGTAAGAAAAAACGGAGAATTTGAATCCGGGGATGATTTCTTCCGTGACCGCAGCGCCGCCGAGAACGTGCCGCCTTTCGAGGACAACGACTTTCTTCCTCGCGCGCGCAAGATACGCCGCGTTTACGAGGCCGTTGTGGCCTCCTCCGATTACGACCGCATCATAGTGCCGCGCCATAGAGCCGTCGCATTTTACAGAGGGCCGTTCGCCGCGACAAGGACGAACGAGCCTCAGGTCTGTTGCCCGCGACGACGCCGGAAACTATAATCGCGCGGGCTTTTCAGACAACACTGAGCGAGGGCGACATGCCAATCGGGACAGCGGTGCACGACAGAACGTTCCGGCTTTGCGAAAGCCTGAATTACCGCGAGTGGTCCGGCTATTATGCCGTCAGCGTCTACGAGACGCACCACGAGCACGAATACAACGCAATCCGCAACGCTGCCGCGCTGATTGACGTGACGCCTCTGTACAAGTACATGATCAGCGGGCGCGACGCGACCAAGTTCGTCAACCGCGTGATCACGCGCGACATTAACAAAGTCGCCGTGGGACAGGTGATCTACTGCTGCTGGTGCGACGAGCAAGGCAAAGTGATCGACGACGGAACGATCTCCCGCCTCGACGAGAATCTCTATCGCTGGACCGCCGCCGATCCCAGCTTTCGCTGGTTCCATGAAAACGCTCTGGGGCTCGACGTTCAAATCGAGGACATTTCCGACAAAGTTGCGGCGCTCGCGCTGCAAGGTCCCACATCCGCGAAGCTGCTGGCACAAATAGCCGAAGCCGATATCGCAAGCCTCAAATATTTCCGCCTCACGCACGGACGAATCGCCGGAGTTGAAGTCGACGTTTCGCGCACGGGCTACACCGGCGATCTGGGATACGAAATCTGGATTCCGTGGAACGAAGCGCCCCGCGTGTGGGATGCGCTCTTGGACAACGGTCAACCGTTCGACCTGCACCCGACCGGCATGCTGGCGCTCGACGTGGCGCGCATCGAAGCCGGCCTGATCCTGATCGAAGTCGATTATTTCAGCAGCAAGAGGGCGCTGATCGAATCGCAGAAATATTCGCCGTATGAGATCGGCCTTGGGCGCCTGGTTGACCTCAAGAAAGAGCATTTCATCGGCCGCGCCGCGCTCGAGGAAGAGAATCGTCGAGGCACGAAGCGCCTACTGATGGGCCTGGAAATCAATTGGGACGATATCGAGCGCCTTTACGACCAGGCCGGCCTTGCTCCGCAAATTCCGACTACGGCATCGCGTGTGCCCGTGCCCATTTATCGCGGCGGCTTGCAAATCGGCAAGGCCACCTCGACCACATGGTCGCCGACGCTGAAGAAAATGATTGCGCTCGCCAGCCTCGACCGTAATCACTCCGCACCGGGAACGGAGTTGCAGATTGAGATTACAGTGGAAGCCGTTCGCCACAGGGCCCGCGGAAAAGTGGTCCAACTTCCCTTCTTCAATCCGCCACGCAAGACCGCAACCCCTCCTTTCTGATTGTTCCGAACGGCCTTTCCCGCAGGCCAACGAATCGGTGCGCTATGGCCGCGTTGGCATTTCTCCGCCACTGCTGCTAAATTGAATTGGTAAAGAGCCATCTCGAATGCCCTCAAACGACCACGATCACCAGCGCATTTTAATCGTCGAAGACGAGGAAAACGCCCGCAAAGGATACGAGGCGCTCCTCCACAAATGGAACTGCGAGGTATTGGGCGTCGGATCGGGCGAAGAGGCGCTGGCCAAGTTCGCCGAGTTTCATCCGAGCGTCGTCCTGGCTGATGTGGAGCTGCCTGGCATGAACGGCCTCGACCTCCTGCGCCAGCTTGGCGACGAAGTGCTGCACGTCCCCGTCATCATCATCACCGGGCGTGGCAGCGACGAACGCGTCGTCCAGGCGATCGAGGCAGGCGCTTTCTGGTACATCGAAAAGCCACTAAAAGCGCCCGTCTTACGCGCTCTATTCGACCGGGCCCTCGGACGTGCGCGCGATCAGCGTGCCGTTGCAGCGCTTACTCGCCAACTTCGCGAAGCGGGAAAATTAGGAGTGCTCGTCGGGTCGTCGCCCGCAATGCAGGAGTTGATGCGACAAGTGGAAATGGCCGCTCCGTCGACCGCTTCCGTCCTGATCACCGGCGAAACAGGATCGGGCAAGGAAATGGTTGCGCGCTCGATCCACATCCTGTCTCCGCGCGTCGACCGTCCGTTCGTGGCAATCAACTGCTCCGCAATTCCCGAATCACTGATGGAAAGCGAAATTTTCGGCCACGAACGCGGAGCGTTCACTGGCGCCGCGGAGCGTCGCATCGGCTGCTTCGAATTGGCCGACGGCGGCACGCTGCTGCTGGACGAGATCGGCGAAATGCCTGCGCCGACGCAGGCGAAACTTCTGCGCGTCCTCGAGGACCACAAGATTCGCCGCCTCGGAAGCAAGGTCGAAACACCGGTTGACGTTCGCGTTCTCGCCGCCACAAACAAAAATCCCGAGCAGGCTGTGGCGGATGGTCATCTCCGTCAAGACCTCTACTTTCGTTTGAATGTCTTTCACATTCATCTCCCGCCTCTGCGCGAGCACAAAGACGACCTCTCGCTCCTGATCGATCACCTGCTGACGGAAATTTCCGAAAAGCACGGCAAGCGAGTTACCAGCGTCGGCGCAGACGTAATGGACCTTTTCCGTTCATACCCCTGGCCAGGGAACGTGCGCGAACTCCGCAACGTTCTGGAACGCGCGGCAATCGCGTCGGACCGCGGCATCATCACTCGCACACACCTGCCCTCTGATTTCGGGCATGCTCCTGCAGTTGCGGGCGGCGGCCTGGGCGCCCTCCGCTTCCCTCTCGGGACTACGGTCGAGGACGCAGAGCGTGAATTGATCGTGCAGACGCTCGCCGCCACCAGCCAGAACAAGACGCGCGCGGCCGAATTGCTCGGTATCAGTCTGAAGACGCTGCATAACAAATTAAAAGACTACGAGGCGGGGCGGAAACGTGCGTCTCAGCCTGAAAACTAAGTTCACCATTGCAACCTCGGTGCTCGTCTTTCTGGTCGTCGCGACCGTCTCCGGTCTCTATATCGCGCGGCTCACGAAGCAGACGCTGCGCCAAACAGCCGCCAACGCTGATTTCGTGGCGAGCCAAGTCCTCGGCCAAGCGAACGCCGCCGTGGGCGAGGCAAACCAGCGCGGCAACGTGGCGCCTCCGAATCCTGCCGATTTGCGCGCCTATCTGCAACGCGCGTTCGACAGCAGCAGCACTCTCAATTCGCTGATCGGCTCCGATCTCGGCCACGATCCCAGCATCGGCGATATCGAGATCACCGACCAAAACGGCGATGTCATTTCGTCGAATCCCGCATCTTTACGCGATCAGACGATCCCGTTCCGCCCGAACATCCATTCACTCGCAAACGCCGGTTTTTCTCAGCAGCTTCGTCAGATTCTCGGTCCGCCGCAGACCTACGAAGTTTCGCTTCCCTTCGGGCTCCCTCCAACGACGTTTTCCGGCGCAATCCGCGTCGGCCTCTCCATGGTTTTCATCCGCAGCGAAATCATGCCCAACCTGATTTCCGCCGGGTACTGGGCGCTCGGCGCCGTTTTGATTTCGACGCTGCTCGCCTTCATCGTCACCAGCTTCTCTCTTGCGCCAATCCAGCGCATCTCCAACCAGTTGGACCAAATATCCGCCGGGCAGTTCGACGCCGCCGAGCCAGTCGCGCGCCAGGATGACGAACTCGGTGTCGTCAGCACGAAAATAGCCGGCATTGGCAAACAGTTGCGCGACGTCCGCGAAATCTTCAGCGCCCTCCGGGAAAACCTCGATCAGGTGATGAGCGGCCTTGAAGACGGCTTGCTTTTGTTCAATGCTGAAGGGCGCGCTGTGCTGGTCAGCCCATCCATTCGGAATTTTCTCGGCGACTCGCCTGACGAGCTGAGTGGAAAGAAAGTAAGCGAAGTTTTCCCGCCCGGTCATCCGATCCATTCCGCGATCGAACTTGCTGGCGATGAAATCCAGCCAGTCGAAAGCAAGGAAACGCTCCTCCACGCTCGTCACGGCACGCTCCGCGTCGGCGTTAGCGCCCAGCCAATTATCGAACAGGGCGTTCGCATGGGAACCCTGATCACTCTGCGCGACCTCGAATCGCTCGAGCGCATCGGCAATCAACTGCTCGTCTCGGAGCGGCTCGCCGCGATTGGGCGCGTCACGGCAGGCGTCGCCCACGAGGTGAAGAATCCGCTGAACTCGATGCGCCTCTGGCTCGAAGTCCTGAAGGGCAACATGCCCGCCGATCCCGAGCCTCAGGAAGCCGTGAAAATGCTCGATAGCGAAATCGACCGGCTCGACCGCGCCGTGAAGACGTTTCTCAGCTTTACCAAGCCAGTCGAGTTGAAGCTTGAGGAAACGGACCTCCGCGAATTGCTCGATGGAGTGGTGGTCGCGGCACGGCCTTCCATCGCCAAAGCTGGAGTCGATCTGCGCGCCGACTTTCCACTCGAATTCCCGCCGGTTCTGGTGGACCGCCAACTGATCCATCAGGCCGTCCTGAATCTGTTATTGAACGCCTGCGACTTCACGCCGGCCCGAGGCCGCATCAGTGTCAACCTTCGCCGCAACGGCGAATTCGCCGAAATTTCCGTCGAGGACACCGGAAAAGGCATCGCGCCCGGTGACCAGAAGAAAATCTTCCAGCTGTTCTTCACCACCCGTCAGGGTGGAACCGGCGTAGGCCTGGCCAACACTTTCCGCTTTGTACAGCTTCATAATGGTCGGATAGACTTCACGTCGCAGTTCGGTCGAGGAACCATATTTCGCATCGACCTTCCGCTGGCTCGGCTCGTTGAAGTTCCAGCCGAACGGCCGCGCCCGTATCGGCCGCTCGTGAAAGAGCAGGAGTAATGCCGCTCCGCAACGCCACACTCCGAACGCTTCTTGCCACCGCGGCAGCTTGTGCCTCAATCGGAATTGCAGGCTGCCCGCACAGGACGATCTACGACCTGACGCCGCCGGCGCCCACGCCCCGGCCCCAGATGGAACGCCCCATGAACATCGCCCCCGATACAGACGCAACGCCGCCGCATGCCGCCGCTCCGGCTCCCCCTCACGTTGCGGCAGACGACACGCCTCCGCCGCTCTCGGCCGACCTGCCGATAATGAAAATGCCCGGCGTGCCGCCACGTCCCCCAACCGAAAAAACAGCGGAGCACGAGCCGGAACCGGTCGATCATGCTCCCGCGCCGCAGATCGTCCCGCAGCTTTCCGCGTCCGAACAGCAGAATTACCAACGGCAGGCCAGCAACGACGCCAACGTGGCACAGCAGAATCTCGCGCAAGCAGCCGCGCGGCAGCTCAATCCTCAACAGCGCGATTTGCGCGACAAGGTTCGAAGTTATTTGAAGCAGTCAGAGGACGCTGGCAAAGCCGGGGATTGGCTCGCCGCTCAAAACCTCGCGCAGAAAGCCCGCCAGGTTTCCGTTCAACTCCTCAACTCGCTTTAGCGCTGCTTTGCGGCCCGAATGAACGCCTATTCCAGCCTCTCACCTTCCGTAGGGTCTCAGACCCGCCCGCCGGCGAACTCACTAATCGTGATCGTCGCCTGCCGACACGGACTCCCGCGATGGCGAAAATCCCGAGATGCGTCCCCACGCACTGGTACGCCAGTTCTCGATCACTTCTCCCGCCAGGATCCACGGCGGAACGTCTATCACCAGAAATGCGCCCAGGGCTTCCAGATACGGCTCGTACATCGCGCGCAACTTGCTCAGCTTCTCGTTCGTTTCCGCGCTGTCGCGCAACACAAATCCTTCCTTGGCCAAAGCGGAGCGCAACCGCTCCAACTCGGCCTCCGGCAGGCGTTCCGCCCGCAAACGCGGCGCGATGTTGAACACCTGCGCAAGGTCAACCACCGTATGGCGACACATCGCAAAGGTCAGCCGCGCCTGGCGCGCACACGACATTTTCGCGAGCTTCGCTTCCACTGCCTTTTGTCCGGCGGTCGTTCCTCCGCCTTGATCTGACATAGCAACACTTTCGCTTCCCATGGCGCCTGCCATCGGCTGATGAAAGCCGCTGATGCCGGCGATCAGCAACGCGCTCGTGTCCAGGATCGCCGCCAGCGCGGCAACCCACGATTCATTGTTGTGCTGCGACCGGAAGTAGGCGACCACGGGGTACGACACGTGGCTTTCGAGAATGTCTGCCGACCCCCGCTCCCACTCCCGCAGGAGCTGCTGCAGCTCGCTCCACCCTTGCGGGCCGGGATGCCGGCGAACCAGTTCGAATGCCGTCGGAGGAGAGCCCGCGCGCGAATCAAGCAGCACAATATTTACTTCGCGCCGCGAGAACGCCTGATAAATTACCGGCAGGTAGCTGAATACCAACGCGAGAAATCCAAATCCCAGACCGCTCTCAATCACCGCCAGCAAGCGCTGCGGCCAGCCGTGAGGCGTGATATCCCCAAGGCCGAGCGTGAAAAAAGTGGTTCCGCTGAAGTACAGAGAGTCGAGGAAATCGCGCGTGGATCTTTCCGTGGTGACGATCGTTCCATGCCCGCCGAAACCGTAATACAGCAGGCCGAAAGCAACGATTATCCCGGCTCCCCAAAAGACGAACAGAAATAGCAGCGAGAGCGGTCCAAAATAGCTGAGGAAGGTTTCCCGCGATTTCGAGCGTCCCATAGCGTGGGCGATCGCGCGCCACGGATACCATGTGCTCCGATAAAACAGCCGCGTAAAACGAAAGCGCCGGGTTGCGCGCCGCGGCAGGACGATCGTTTCGAACGCCTCCCACAGAATGCCGACCGCAAGCAGTATTCCACCTATGACGGCGAAGATCGGACCTGCCATGGCACCTCGCGTCCCGCAGCCTACCACTTCTACGTTTTGCCGTCTGCCTTGCGTTTAGCGCTCGGGCAACAGGAACACGGATGTGCGTGCATCAGTCCAGCCATATATCGACCACGCGGTTGTCTCGTTTTGTGAACCAAGCCACGCGCGCTGACGCCTTGCTCGGAACGCGACCGCCGGAGCACGCGCAGCTCAGGTTGGTTACGCTGCCTGTTCCAGGCTGGCCGTCATCGTGATCTCCGCCTTCAAGAGACGCGACACCGGGCAATTTGCCTTGGCGCTCTGCGCGGCATTTTGAAACGCCTCTGCGGAAATACCCGGAACGCGCCCGGCCACATCCAGATGAATCTTGGAAATCGTCCATCCGGCATCCAGCTTCTCGAATTTCAGTGTGGCCGTCGTGCGCAGGCTCTGCGGCGTTACGTTCATCGTGCTGAACTGAGCCGAAAGCGCCATCGTGAAGCATCCCGCGTGAGCCGCGGCGATCAGTTCTTCTGGGTTCGTGCCCTTCGTCCCTTCAAATCGCGTTGTGAACGAATACGGCGTGCTCGATAACACGCCGCTCTGCGTTGAAATCGATCCGTTACCGTCCTTCAGTCCACCGTTCCAAACTGCCGAAGCCGTCCTCTCCATGAATTCCTCCTATGTGGGTCCGTTGATCCATCCATTGTGCGTTGGGTATTGCCGCTGAACAAGCCTTCGTCAGGCGAAATCAGGGGAGCAGCCTATGGACTCTGCCTTTGGATGACGTAAATGGGATCGACGCTTCCCAAATATACGGCTGCCGCGTTCTTCGCCAGTTCGCAGCCACACTTAACCGAGGCAATCGAGGCCGCAAATTAAAAGCATTTTCAAGCCCAGGCCGACGCATCCGCAACCCTTCGCGCTATAAACACGGCGGGTCACTTTCCGGTCGTGACTGCCTCGACTGTCGAGCCCGCCTGACGAAGCGCACGAATGGTCGGTCCGCGCTGCGACAGCGAGCGAACCACCAGATATGCCCGCATGCGAGGATCCATCCAGTCGCGCAGCGCATCGCCAAGCAGATTGAACGCCAGCACCGCGGACATCACCGCGAGCGCCGGAAAAAAAACAAGATGCGGCGCGTCGAACAGGTGCGCGCGTGCATCGTTCAGCATGGATCCCCAACTCGGCATTGGCGCCAGCACTCCCACTCCAAGAAAGCTCAGCGTCGATTCCGCTAAAATCGTCCCCGCCACGCCGATCGTCGCCTGCACAAGGATGGGCTGCAGAATGTTTGGCAGCAAATGCCGCACTAGAATGCGTCCGTGCGACGCGCCCAGCGACCGTGCCGCCAGCACGTATTCCATTTCCTTCGCTTGGAGAATTTGCGCGCGTGCCAGCCGCGCATACCCGGCCCACCCTGTGATGACCAGCGCGATGATCACCTTGTCGATTCCCGGCCCCAAAAACGCCGCAAACGCAATCGCCAGCAGTATTCCCGGGAACGACAAAAATGCGTTGATCAGGATCGCGTTCAGAAACCGGTCCCACCAGCCGCCGAAATATCCTGCAATCGCGCCCAGAGCCAACCCGACCAAGCCGGCGCCCAACACGACAAACGCGCTCACCGTCATCGACACGCGCGCCCCATAGATCACTCGCGAGAGCACGTCGCGCCCTAGATCATCCGTGCCCATCCAGTGCGCCAGGCTCGGCCCCACGAGCCGAATCGACAGGTTCTGCGCCGTCGGATCGTGTGGCGCGATCCACGGTGCGCCGATCGCGAGAATCACCAACAGTAACGCCAGGCCGAACGCCCAGCGCCCCGGGCCACTGTGCCGCAGAAATTCGCGCAATGCTTTCATTGCAGCCGCACCCGCGGATCGACGAACGCATACACCACGTCCGTCAGCAGATTCACCGCCACGTAGGAAACCGCGATCAGCAGAATGCAACCTTGCAACAGCGGATAATCGCGCGCCTCGATCGCCTGCACCGAAAGCCGGCCGATCCCCGGCCACGAAAAAATCGTCTCAGTAACGATCGTGCCCGCCAGCAGCGTTCCAAACTGCAAGCCGATAATGGTGAGGATCGGAATCAGCGCGTTGCGGAACGCGTGCTTGAACAGCACGGCCGACTCGCGCAATCCTTTCGCGCGCGCCGTTCGCACGTAATCGCTCGACAGCTCCTCGATCACCGACGTGCGCACCATGCGCGCCAGAATCGCCGCCAGCGCGGCGCCCAGAGTGATCGCGGGCAAAATCAGATGCGAAATCCCTCCGCGCCCCGAAACCGGGAACCATCCGACCAGCACTGAGAACACAAGAATCAGCACAGGCCCCAGCGCAAAATTCGGTACCGAAAGACCGAACAGTGTAAACACGCCGACGGCATGGTCCGCCGCCGTCCCGCGCTTCGACGCGGCAAACACTCCCGCCGGAATCGCGATCCCTGCGCAAACCAGCAGCGCGAAAAAGGAAAGCTCCAGCGTTGCTGGGTAGCGCGACAACACCACTTCCGCCACCGGCTCCTGAAACCGAATCGACTCTCCCAGATTTCCGCGCACCACACCCGTCAGATATCTCTCGTACTGCACCGCCACCGGCAAATCGAGCCCCAATTCATGCCGCAGTTGCTGAATGTCCTGCTGTTGCGCGCCATCGCCCAGCATCTGCTGCACCGGATCGCCCGGCACAACATGCGCCAGCAGAAAAACCATCGTGACGATCAGCCAAAGTGCGGGTATAGCAAGCAGCAGGCGTAAGCCGAGGTAGCGAATCATGCTCGACGGCGTTCTTCTTCGTTCGTATCTTCGTTGGTGTCTTCGACGTTGTCAGCGCGCCCCTGGCGAGCGGACCGAAGTCTTCCAGAGCGGGTTGGCGGACGGCCCGCGCCTCCGGCTGCGGCCTTGTGGCTGGATCCTGCGGTTTTGCCTCCGCCGGACGACGGCTGCGCTTTTGTGCCGGGCGTCTCGATCACAGCTTCCGGCGTCGTGGGCTGAGCCACCGGAACCGGTTTGATTTTTACGCGCGAAACGCGCCGCCTTTCCATTTCCATCACGGTGAACCGGTATCCGCCCGCTTCAAAACTTTCTCCGCCGCGGGGAATGAATCCCAATTGGCTCAACACAAATCCGCCAACTGTTTCGTACGAGCCATCTTCCGGCAGGTTCACGCCATACTGCGATTCCAGGTCGCGCACATTCAATGCGCCATCCACCACCATCGCGCCATCGGGCAGAAATACGGGCCGCTCCACCACGTCGAACTCGTCGTGAATCTCGCCCACCATCTGCTCCATGATGTCTTCCAGCGTCACCACGCCCAGAATGCTGCCGAATTCGTCCACCACCATCGCCAGCTCGGTCCGGCGCGCGCGAAATTCCACCAGCAGCTCGCTGGCCGACTTCGTTTCCGGAACAATCAGCGCGTCGCGCACGAAGCTGCGTAATGAAAATTCGGACACCGGCGTACCCTCGTCTGTGCCGCGCGCGCGCTCCAGCAGAACCCATATCATGTCTTTGATGTGGACGAACCCAAGAATGTGATCCAGCGTTCCTTCATACACCGGCAGGCGCGATCGCTGTGTCGACGCGAACACGCGCATCGTTTCTTCCAGCGTCGAATCGATCGGCACCGCGTGCACATCCGGCCGCGGGATCACGATCTCGCGCACCTGGATTTGGCCCAGCTCCATCGCGTTCTGGATCAGCTTGGCCTCATGCGCCGGAAACAAGCCCCGGTCGCGCGCCTGCTGCATCATCACCTGAAGCTCTTCGACAGACCGCACTAGTGTGTGACTCTGCGCTGAAGCCACGCCCAGCCATCCGACGAATCTGTCCGCGAAGTCGTCCAGCAGGTCGATGGCCCAGCGGAAGGTAGTCAAAAACCACGAGAACGGCCGCGCCACAATTAAAGCGACGCGCTCGGCCCGCGCCAGGCTCAAGCTTTTCGGGACCAGTTCGCCCAACACAACCTGCAGCACTGTCAGCAGCCCGAACGCCAGTGCGAACGCCGCAGTGTGAGCTGCAACGATAGCCCACTTGAGTGGAATGATCCGCACCAGCGGCGTCAGGACGGTCGCCAGCGTCACCTCACCCAAATAACCCAGCATGAGGCTGGCCAGCGTGATTCCCACCTGCACGCCCGAAACTACGCGCCCCAGATCTCCAAGCAGAGCCTCAACAATCTTTGCGCGAGGATCCCCTTGTTCCACAAGTTGACGCACGCGCGAGAGCCGGACGGCAACCAGCGAAAACTCGGTAGCCGCGAAGAACCCGTTCAGGCCCACCAACACCAATACCGCAAATAGTTGCAGCGCGATCATGACAGGGTTGAACTCGCAGAACTCACAGAACGCGCAGACGACCGCCGCGCCGCCCGTCCGACAGTAGCGCCGGCTTGCCCTGAGCCGAATCGAAGGGCTTGTCCTGAGCGCAGCCGAAGCGCTTGCCCTGAGCCGAGCGGAAGGGCTTGCCCTGATCGCGACCGAAAAGTAGCGCCGGCGTCTCGCCGGCGTTTTTTAAAACCGACCTGTTCACAATGCTGGCGAACCGGCTCAACTGAAATCACACTTGTCGGCCCAGGAAAAACCGCGATCAGCGGTCCAAAAGTAGCGCGGGAGCCTCGCCGGCGGCTTTCAAGAGCAGGTTGACCGCAAACCGGAGCACTTGGCCCAGCGGAAATCACACTTGTCGGCTCACCAAAAACCGCGATCAGCGGCCCAAGCGGAGGGTCATCCATGCAGTCCATTTTATCAGGCGCGCGACTTCACGAGAACTAACCGCATGTCCTGTTTCCAAATACCGCGTTTTCTGAGCCTTAGAACCCACATCAGCCTGCGCCGCGACCACGAGCGTCGGTATCCGCCCGGCTCAAAAAATAGGTGTAACATGGCCGCCATGATTACGCGCCGAGAAACCTTATTCGCCGCTTTCGCCCTGATGTGCCCGGAACTGATCTGCCAGCAAGCAGTCGCCGCAGATCAACAAAGTCCAACCCACTCGCCTGCACGATCGGCGCACGACTCCGTTTTCGTGCACGATTTGCCGAACCTCACGATGGACGATTGGCAGGTGACAGTCAGCTACGTGGACTTCACTCCGGGCCGCAAGGGGCACGTCCACCATCACGCCGGATTCGTGCTCGCCTTCGTGCTCGAAGGTGCCATCCTAAACAAAGTCTCCGGCCAGGCCGAGCGCGTCTACCACAAAGGCGAAATGTTCTACGAGCCACCGGGAAGCACGCACCAAGTGTCAGATAACGCGAGCACCACGGAACCTGCCCGCTTGCTCGCCATGATTTTCGCCAAGAAGGGCGCTACGCTGACGCTTCCCGGCCCCGCCTGATCGCCGCGCGCTTTCACAGGTGGCAGCTTGTCGGGGCGCAGACACTGCGTGTCACAGATTGTGCCGCTTCTTAAGGGGCGGAGCTTCAGCTCCGACATGCAACTAAATTGACACAGAGAAGAAAATTGCTATTCGGCGGGGCCGCGACCATGGCGATTGCGATACCGCTTGCCTTGGGCACGGTCGGCTGTGCATCAAAGGGTGGAACCCATGGGGCAGAAGAGAGCAACAGGCGACATCCTTGGTTTGATACCGCCTCAATCAAGCCAAGTGAGGACACTAGGTGCTGTGCGATGACGCTTTCTAAAGATCGGCTCGTCGCGACAGAATCCACGATCGACATGATCATGTTCGCATACGGCGAGCAGCACCCGCTAAAGCCGGCTCAAGTGTTGGGCGGGCCGGACTGGATGACGAATAAGGTGTTTCGTATCCACGCAGACCTGCCGAAATCCTTATCGGATCAGGTGAAGGCACCCCTTCGCTCCGTGGGGCCAGGTCCTGGTTATCCCGACGAGGTCCTCGGGACGGGCGTGGTCAAGCAGGTATTTCGCTCGCTGCTGATCAATCGCTTCAAGCTACAAATAAAGCACGAGACGAAGGTGCTTCCCGTTTATGAGCTGGCTTTGGCCAAGAACGGCCCAAAGATCGCCAAGAACGAAACTGCCGGCGCGTCTTGCCGAATGACCGACGTTGGTCCTGACCTGCCCTCCGCTTTCGTCCGGGGGAAGGGGCTCTGGTTGAACGTGGAGTCCTGCGACTTCGATACCTTCGCCGGGCTCCTTTCGGCTAGTCCGGAGCTAAGGAGCCGGGTGCTTGTAGACAAAACCGGTCTTCACGGGCGTTACAGCTTCAAGCTTCATTGGACGCCGAAAATTCCTCCCGGAATGCCGCAGCCCACAAGGGGTGGTCAACGGAATCAAGGTGTAGCGCCCTCCAAGCCTTCAGGGCCGTCGCTGCTCACTGCGCTCCGGGAGCAGCTTGGGCTGAACGTGCAATCTGCCACGACACCGGTGGATACTATCGCGATCCAGCATATCGAGGACCCGGCCAAGAACTGAGGCGGAATGCGTTTCACGCAAGCTGTCCGAGCGCCTAGTCCTCTTACCCACCGGCACCAAACACCTTCGTCCCTGCGTGAAATTCCGACCACGCAAACCAGTATTCCGGTTCCAAAATAAGCGGCGAGAGATGCGCGCCTTTCAGCCGCCCCGCCGTGCACGCGCCGTACGGAGTCCAGCGCGACTTCGTCTCCTGATCCACCAATTCCGTCGCCGAGCCATTCGGCGCGGCCTCAAAATGCAGCGTTCTTCCATCCGCCCGCGCGACGAATGCCGTCGTGGTATCCGAATTAGCCTGATGCACTACAACCACCGGGTCGCCACCCAACTCGACCTGCACCACGCTCTCCTTGCTCAGCGCCTCCAACGGAAACGCTTCGCTCGCGTCCTTCACATCCAGCCCCAGAATCCTGGCATGCGGCTTCAGACGCGGGTCGTTGCGCAACACGCCCTTCGGCGCGGGCGCAGAGTCCAAGACGCCCGCGGCAATCGTCTGGTTCATTCGAGGAATTCGTTCCGCATAGCCCGGCAGTGGCTTCAGCACAAGCGTCGCCGGATGCAGCCTGTGCCACTCACCCCAATTGGTCAACAAGAAAGGATACAGCTTCAGATGCTTGCCCTTCAGCGGCCCCGCGATCGCCTCCAGGCTCGACTGTTGCCAGGTGCTGCCTGTGCCCCGATCCTTGAAAACTTCGTTCCCGCCGACCACGCCCGAGTCGTCGAGTTCCAACGGCTTGCCATCCACTGCGGCCCTGAACACGAGGGCCGTGTTGCAGTACGATCACCAGGTGATCGCGATGGGCCCGTCTGGCGACGAGTCCTCCACCAGTCCGTGCTGCGCCAAAATCGCGGCCGGATACGCCTTCGCCCTTTTCCCCACGGCAATTCCGAGGACGCGATCGCCATCGTGCAGAAAACTCGCCGAACGCGCCGGCAAAAATTGCGGATTGTGTACCGCTTTGTACGGCAGCCGTTGCGCCACAGTCGCACTTGGCTGTACGAAGCAAAAACCTGCGACAACGAACGCTGCAGTCAGAAATTTCACGATCTCTTCTCCCAACTTAATAAATTCACCAACGCATTATGCTCGCTGCCGCGTGGAAAAGCAGCCGTTTCTGTTCTGGCGGTTCTGCTCTGGGATTTTCGCTCTCGCCTTTTCGCGCTGGCAACAAGCTCTCAGCACCTGCCATTGACCTTAAGGGTGCCCGCGCTCGGTTTGTGAGCGTGGGTTCTTTCCTTGCTCCGTGCCTCCTTGCCTCATCTTTTCAATCCGCTCCTGCTTCTCCCGACTTGAACTGCGGCTTCCTCATGATCCACACGAACGGCACAGTGATCAGCAGCAGGACAGCAATCACGCGGAAACCATCCAGATAGCTCAGCGCCGACGCGTGCCGCAGCAGTTGCTGGTACAGCAGCGCGATTGCCTCATGCGCGGCATTGGCTGACTCCGCTCCTTTGTGCATCAAGTAAGCCTGGAGTCCCGCCAACGTCCGGGGCCAGAGTCCCGGTTCCTGGTGCATCGACGCGGCCAGGCGAAGCTGATGGAATTGATCGCGCCGCGCAATAAATGAGGTGAACACCGAAATGCCGATTCCCGCGCCTAAATTTCTCGCCAGCCCGATCAGACTCGTCGCATAGCCCATTTCTTCCTGCGGAATCGGATCTACGGTGATCGTCGCGAGCGGAACGAACATGAACGAGAGTCCCGCCCCCATCACCATCTGCGGCCAAAAGAAGTCCCACGGCCCCGCGCTCAGATTCAGGTACGAAAACATATATGCGCCAATCGCCGACACGACCAGCCCTCCCGCCAGCAGCCCGCGCATGTCCCAGCGCTTCCCGATCAGATAACCTGCGGCCGGCATCATGATCATCGTCGCGATCCCGCGCGGCGAATTCCATAATCCAGCCGTAATCGCCGGAAAATTCAGCAATTCCTGCATGAACAGCGGCAGCAGTACGATGCTTCCGTATAGCGCAAAGAAAAGCATCAACGACAGGCTCGTCCCCGTGACGAACGTCCGGTAGCGGAACAATTTGAAGTGCACCACAGGATGCCGCGTGCGCAGTTCCCAAACCACAAACGCGATCAGCGCGATCGTGGCGATCACCGCCATCGCCACAATGAAGTGCGAACCGAACCAGTCGTCCTCCTGCCCTTTATCGAACACCACCTGCAGCGCCGCGATCCCCGTCGCCAGCATTCCCATTCCCCAGTAATCGATGGGTGTCGTCGGCCGGCGAATGTAGGAAGGATCGAAGACGTATTTCCACACCAGAAATAGTCCGACAATGCTGACGGGAATATTGATGAAGAACACCCAGCGCCAGGAGTGGTCCGTTGTAAGCCAGCCGCCCAGCAGCGGCGCAACGATGGGCGCGATCACGATGCCCACGCCCCACAACGCCATCGCGTGCCCGCGCTCTTCCCGCGGAAACGCCTCCAGCATTATCGCCCGCGTCGTAGGCTGCAGCGGGCCGCCCATGGCTCCCTGCAATATGCGGAAAAGGATCAGCAGCGGCAGGGTTGGCGCCAGCCCGCACAGAATGCTCGCCAGTGTGAAGCCCACGACGCTGATCATCAGCAAGCGCCGCCGGCCGAAATAATTTGCCAGCCAGCCGGAAACCGGCAGAATCACCGCGTTCGCGATCAAATACGACGTGAGCACCCACGTCGCTTCATCGACTGTCGATGAAAGATTCCCTGCGATGTAAGGAAGGCTGACGTTTACTGCGGAAGTGTCTACCAGCTCCATCACCGCGCTCATCATCACGGCGATAGCAATCATCCAGCGGGTCCACTTGTCGACGACGACGCCTGCTTGCGCTGCCGCCGCTACTTCGGGACCAAGTTTTCGAACTTCGTCGGAGCCTGCCGTACTCCGCGCTCGATTCGCTGCCCCGCTCCCATCCGTACTACCCGGCGCGTTGCGGTCTCGCTGTTCCCCGTCCGTCACCCCTCCATGTTACTTTAGCCGGGCGCGGAAATGGCTCTCGGGTCGCGCAACATAATTTTAGACTCTGAATGGTCCAGACTCTGAATGCGCAAGTTGGCAGCAGAACCAGGCTCGCCGTCGAAGTCATTGCTCCGCGGTCCGGCGCAGGCCGAAAACGATGGAAGGATGTGCTCTAAACAGTCGAATGAAACGCTTAGGGGCAAAAGTCCGACCGATCCTGCTTCCTTGCCTCCCTACTGCCTTGCCTCGTCGTTGTCCTTGTCATGGAAGTCCAACGCAAATGTCGGATCGTCCTTCGTCCCGGTAATTTTGATCGGCAACACCGTGCCGGCTCCCTTGCCTTCAAAGAAGGGATCGACGGCTTTTAGAAAAAACGATTTGACGCCCGTTGTCGTCTGCGAAAGCTTCGCTTGCATACGCAATTTTCCGCGCAGGTCCAGTGCCCCACTGTCCAAATTGTATGTGCCTTCCAGAGCGACGGCTGCACCCGTCACAGCAAATCTCAATTGTGAGAGTCTCACCAGCCCGTCCCCGATCTGCAGGGTGCCGCCGAAATCTGTAGCCGGATCCCCAATAGGCGCCTCGTTCGGCTTGCCCTGCGCTTTCAGGCTGAGTGACTCGATCCTCTGCTCCGTTTCGGGAGCCGCGAATCGGGCGCCGGCAATCTCGAAACGCCCGCTTAACCGCATTCGGTCCAGCAAGTCGGTTTTCCCCTCGCCAATTCTGATGTTCGCGTGAAGTTGCGCGGCCCCGCTCATCATCGGTCGGTTCGCGTCGATTGCCAGGCTTAGCAAGTCCTGCACGGTCGCGCCCTTCGTGGCCGCGTTGAGCACGATTGTGCGGCCGCGCTTCGGCGTCTTGTCCACTACTTCACCCTTCACCTCGAGAGTCGAATGCCCAAAACGCGCAACTACCTGCTTCAGTATCGTGTTCCCATTCGTTCCGTCGACGATGGCTGAAAACTTCGTCCGCAGATCGAGAGGGTGGTTCGTCGCTCGCAGGCTGAAATTCGGCGTGTCCGTCTCGCCATTCACCGACAGGAAATTCAGCGGGCCATTGAATGTTCCAGTCGACGAAAGTGTCCCCTGCAATCCCTTCAACGTTCCCATGTCCGCATTCTGGAATGTGTAGTTCCCGCTCACCGGCGTTGCACCCGGATCTTGCGCGTCCCACGGACCGAACTCTCCCGCCGACTCGATTTCGCCCGTCGGCACAGGATTCGTCAAATTCGCACGGAATTTCGCTGGCCGGCCAAAACCCAGCGGCCCCATCACCAGGCTGTGCAGATCGAATTCATGAGGGCTCTTTCCGGGATCGCGCGGAAGGAGGATCAAGTTCGCGTCTTTCACGTAGACATTCTTGATCACAACCGGATATCGATCGGCAAGGTTAGCGTCGCTCGACCCGATCAGTGGCCGCGAGCCTTTCGGGCGGGGCGCTATCCGAATGCGCAGTCCATCGATATGCACGGCCCCAATCACCGGACGGTGACTGAACAGGTTCAGCGTCCGCGCATCAAACGTCACTTCTTTCAGTTCCATCATCGGAGCGCCTGTGGGGGCGCCCTCCTGACGCAACACGACGCCTGAAATTGCGACGTGCACGTGCGAAAGCACGGAACTGACGTGCAATCCTGAAATCTCGACGGTGCTGTGAAAATGCGTGCGGAAATAGCGCTCGGTGCGCTCTTGCGCGAAGCGTTGCAACTTCGGTTCAAAATTGCGAATGACCAGCGCCCACACCACGATGCAACACGCGCAGAGAACAGGCACAATCACCCACCACCGCACGACTTTTCGCATTTGGCGAGGCAGCCTCCGAGAGCTGCAAATCCTGAGTTCTTAAGGCAAGCGTAGCCCTCCTCCCAGGTGGGTACTATCCGTGAGAACCTGTAACTTCCGCCCGGTTCTCCGTCAGGAACGTCCCGGAATGTATTGAACGGAAAAGGCTTAGCCCGCCAGCGAGGCCGCCATGGGAGAGCGCCTATCCCCTGCATTTGCGGGTTACTCTTCATCATCATTGAACCGGCCGTTCTATCGACCACAGTACTCGACAGGTGCTACGCTCAAATGAACTTGGAGGGGCTGTTTGACGGACCCGCTCGAATCCAACGACTTAGGCGCACAAAAACGTCGAACTACGCGCATTGTGCAGGCCGTGCCGATCACCGTTACGGGTGTCGACGCGCTCGGCCAGCCGTTCAAGGAGCGCACCACCACAACCTCGATCAATTGCCACGGCTGCAAGTACCAGTCGAAGCACTACGTCCCGAAAACCGCCACCGTTACGCTCGACATCCCAAGGCCGGAACCGGCAATGGCTGCGCGAAAGGTTGTCGGCCGGGTGATCTGGGTTCAGCGTCCGCGAACGGTACGCGAGCTGTTCCAAATTGGTCTCGAATTCGACACTGCCGGAAACGTCTGGGGCATCGCGTTCCCGCCCGACGATTGGTTCCCTGCAGACGACGCGCAACCTGCAGCTTCCTCCGCCGAAATCCAAACCGCGCAAAAGCCGCCGTCGCCGGCCGACTCGGCCATAGCCGCGCTGAATAAGCTCACGCAGGACATGGAGCGACGCGAGAGGGAGCCCGAAAAGACCGGCGTAGCGCCTTCCGCTGCGCAAAAGGCGAGTACACCCGCTCCATCCGAAACGACGGCGGTCGATCAAAGCAAGATTCATGTCGTGCCCGCGCAGGCGTCCGTCGCCAACTCCGCTGAAGCGCAAGCCGCGCTTGAACGCCACGTCTCGAAGCTGGTCACCAACGCGAAGGAAGCGCTGGACAAATCGCTGCGCCACGAAGCGCAAGCTGCCATCAATGACGAAATGACCGTCGTTCGCCAGCAGCTCGACGTTCAGCTGCACGACGCGGTCGAGAAGGCCATCCGCGTTTCGATGGAGCGCGTTTCCGAGTCTAGCGTCAAGAAGGTAGTGCAGGATGCGGCGGATCGCACGAATGCGATCGTCCAGGAGGCGCGCAAAGCCAGCGACGCAAGTGTCGCGCAACTCGATTCGAAGGTTCGCCAGGCCGTCGAGCAAGCCGTTACCGGCGCCGCGGAGCAGGCCGCACAGGAAGCCTCCAATCGCGTAGCGGCGCTGAATCTGAAGCAGGCCGTTGATTCGGCGGTCGACAAAGCGCTCGCAGAGCGCGAAGCGTCCAGCCCTTCCCTCCAGATTCTGTCCTCTCCCGATGCCGCGCAGAAGCAGATCGACGAATGGAAGAAAAATCTCGAACAGACGGCGCAGACGGTCCGCCGGCAATCGCACGAGAAATCGGAACAGGATGCCGCCGTCACCGCGCAGCGCTGGCAGCAAGAGTTCGAAAAGGCGGTGCAAACCAGCTCGCAGAAGATGCAGGAACAGCTCGCGGACTCTTCGCGCGCTGCCGTGGAACAAGCCGAGCACAACACCGCCGCACGCAGTGCCGCTCTTCGGGCGGAAATCGAGAAGACTCTGTCGGAAGCCCGCTCCAACGTCAGCTCAATGGCCGGAGAACTCGCCGCCGAACGCGCGCGTGCGGAAAATGCGGCAACGGAACTCCAGACCGCAGCGCATTCAACGGTCGATCAGGCCCGCCGCGAACTCGACGAGCTTCTCGTCGCCCGCGTTGCAGAGATCAACCGCAGGGCCGAGCAAACCATTGAGGAACGCGCCAGGCAGATCGATCCTATGATCGAGACCGCCGCGCACAAAGCCGTCGAACGCGTTTCCAGCGAACTCGATCAGAAGGTCGCGGCGAAACTCGATCAAACGCAAAGAGCCATTTCGCAACTCGCTGAAGCCGAACAGCACGCCGCGCAATCGCGCGAATCCATTCGCATCGAAACGCAACTCGCCACCGACCAGGTTGCGCGCCTGCACGACACCGTTCGGCAGGAACTCCTCAACGCGTCCGACGAGGCCCTGAAGATTCAGCAGACCGTTCGCGAGCAGGCCGGGCAGGCCTCCGAGCAGGTTATTCAAGACGCGTTGGCGCGCCTCAAGCTGGAAACCGGCCGTTATCCTGGCGAAGTCGAAAAATCCGTCCGCGAAGTTCTCTCGCACGTCGAGACCGAATTCCAGCAGAAAGCTGCCGACACGGAACACGCCACTTACGAAGCGCTGCTCAAGGCGTCCGAGTGGTACCAGAAAAAAGCGCACACGACGATGCAGTCGTCGCTCGAAAAGACCGTCGAACAATCCACCACGCAGTTGCGCGATCGCGCCGCCGAAGTTTCCAGCATGGTCGCGTCGGAACTGGATCACTTCCGCCGCACATATCTCGAGCACAGCCAGGCTGAAATCGAAGAAGCTGCCAAGGAACTGGTTGAGCGCGAGCGCGACCGGCTGAATGAAACCGCGGAAATCGCGCAAGCGACGTTTTCCGATCGCGTAACTCGCGCGACCGAGGATTCTCTCGCCCATCTGAAAGACGCGTCGCGCCAGACCACCGAAAAAACCCGCTCGGACATGGAATTCAGCCGCGAAGGCGTCCTCGCCGACTTTCAGAAGAGTATCGACGACCGCCTGCAGCGCGGCATCGAGCACGCCAAGGAAAAATTGCATTCTGAACTGCAGCCGCTGATGCGCGCCGTCGACGCAACATGGCAATCCAGGCAGCGCGACTGGGTCGAACAGCTCAACAACACCACCGACGAGTCGATCGAGCAATACAAATCGCGTCTCGAGAACGCTTCGAATTCCTGGCTGCTCGCTTCCGCAACCACGCTCGGCCAGCATTCTCAAGCCGTCCTCGACACGATCGCCAAAGCCGCGGAAAAGCGCCTGCGTGATACATGCCGCGACGTCCTCGCCAACATGGGCGACACGTTGAAGGAACGCATGATGGGCCTCTCCTCCGGCTTTGCCGAAGAAGATGACGACATTCCCAGCGCCGCGCCTGTAAAGCCGAAAGACAACCCACCCGCAAAGAAGTAGCTGTTGATAGCGACGGTTCCCTCACCATCTTCACGCGGACCCTCACATCCGCGAATTTCGCAACCGGCATGGCCACAAAAAAACCCGGAAGCTCGCAATGTGCAAGCCTCCGGGCCGTTCAAAACTTTGCTCCGCTCGGGAATCCAGGCGGGAGCTATTTCACCTTGAGGAACAAAACCGCAAACATATACAGCGAGAGAGACTCGATGAACACGAGACCCAAAATCAGTGCGAAGCGGATCGACGCCGTCGCTCCCGGATTGCGCGCCAATCCTTCGCAGGCGCCCTGCGTGGCTCGGCCCTGTCCTAACGCGCATCCTGCAACGGCGATGGCGAAGCCGAATCCAGACGCCAGCGCGACCCAATTGGGACCTGCAGCACCCGCAGCAGGCGCCTGAGCCGCAAAAGCCGCCGGCGCAAACACGATGGCAGCTAGCGCCGCGAGCAACAACCAAGCATACTTTGTCATTCTCTTTCTCCTCGCTTATGAATTTGCCGCCAGGTGGTGGTTCCCGATCGTCCTGGGGGGCAACCGGTCTCACACTGGAGCGGCGATAATGCCAGAGGCCGAATTAGTGTTGCTCCGCGACCACTGCCGCCACGTACACTACCGGCAGGATCACAAACACAAACGCTTGAAGTATCGCTTCGAAAATATGAAGGGCGATCAGGCACAGCGGCGCGATGATGGGAAGAACGCCCGTCACGTAACCTGTAACGTTCAGCTTCCCGACGAAAAACATCAGAGCCAGGGTCAATCCTAGAAAGATTCCGTAAAGAAGTTCGCTGGCCAGCATGTTGGCCCACAACCGGACGGTGAGGGAAAGCAGCCGCGCCAAATTGCTGATCACTTCGACGGGAAACCACAGAATCGCCATCGCCGGAGTGGGCCCAAAAAAATGTTTCACGTGGCCGAACGGTCCGTGCGCCGCGATGCCGCAGTAGTTGTAGTAGATGAAAACGATAATCGCGCAGCCAAGCGGGACCGTAACCTCAGCCGAAGGGCTCGCCAGCGTGGGAATCACTCCCAGAAGGTTGCAGAAAAGAACCCAGATGCCCACCGCGCCGATCAGAGGCATGTACTTGTAGCCGTCGTGCCCGATGTTGTCTTCGATCAGATCGCGAACGCCCAGGCCCATCTCATTCGTCAGCAGCATTTCCATAACCTGCTGCGTCCCGCCGGGTCGATCCGCGCGAATGCGCGGTTTCAGCCAAAGAAAGAAAATGATCGAGAAGATGAAAACCAGGAACTCAAGGCACACTGCAGCCGGGATCGGATATGCGACGCTGGCAGGTTGAATATGCAGGGCGTGCAGCAGCGCAAGCGCCGCGCCCCCGAACAGCTTGTTCAGCACTACCGTGATCCAGAGCGGGTGCTCCATCTATCTCCCTCGCGTATCAGGCGCGAATGTAGACGCAGTACGAAACAATTGGCCCACCACCTCAACAACAACGGCGGCTATGGCCGCGAACAGTCCGAACAAAAGCCCTTCAGCCATGGAACCAAAGCCACGCAGAATAACATACGCGATCGCGATCATCAAAGCGTAGCGCCCGATCAGCTTTACGTATGTCATTTTCGCCACGCGCGGCTTCACCGCGTTTTCCTGCGCCACCGAAAGACGCGTCAGTACGTCGATACCGTGCCGCATCCACCGGAAATTGACCCAGGAAAGGAACGCGCCAATTGCAACTCCCGCTGCGGCCGACGCGCGCCAGAAAATCGCGGCGCAAATCGCACCCGCCGCGCCAAACGCAAGCGTCAGATATTCGATTCGGCGCTCGGCAGCCGCATAAAATGCTTCTTCATCCGCCATTCTTGCGATCCTTTTTTCCCTGGCGTCTCTCGTCCAAGGTGAGACGCCGAATGATGTCCCACGTGCCCGCAATGAATCCCAGGATGCCTCCAATTACCGTCAGCATCGGTACTGTGCCCACATAGCGATCGAGCAAGTACCCGATTCCGCCGCCGATCACCACGCTGCCCGCCATGATGAGCGGCATTTCCAGTGCTACCACAACTTGACCGAAAACATTGCCCGGCTTCTTGCGAGGCGAAGGACTTTCAGCTGCCATTAGCGCGCGCGCTCACTGGCCAAACGGCATGAGACTTGAATCATCACCATTCGCCTTGAATCGTCAGACAAAACTACCGCTGCCAACTGGCACTCGCAGCGCAAAATTTTGTTCACCATCGTGACCCGACGCACGCAATCCGCCGCTTCGCACACCCGCATCGAACATACCAACCGGAAGCAATAGTATACGGCAACCGCTCGCGGAGAGCGGCTAGTTCGGTGCCGGGTTTCAGGGTTCGATGATTCAAATCCTGATACAAAAAAGGCTTCAGGGTTTGATGATTCAAACCCTGACTTCAAAAAGCATTCGGATTCAAACGCCCCCGCACTCGTTCAGCCGTGCTTCGCGCCGTGAACAACCCTGATCGCGTGTGGCAGCAGATCCGCAATCGCGTCGAGAGACTCGACCGCGCCTTTTGGGCTTCCCGGCAAATTGACGATGATCGAATTTTTACGGACCGCCGCAACTGCGCGCGACAGCACGGCCATCTTCGTCTTTTTCAAGCCCTCGGCACGCATGAGTTCCGCCAGGCCCGGCGCAAGCTTTTCCGCGATCTCGGTCGTCGCTTCGGGAGTAACGTCGCGCGGCCCGAAACCGGTGCCGCCTGTGGTGAGGATCACGTCGGCAGTGTCCGCGTCCGCCGTCCGCCGCAGCAGAGATTCGATCGCACTGAAATCATCCGCGAGTACCTCGCTCGACACGATTTCCCAGCCGAGTTCGCGGCATCGCGCGGCGACGGCTGGCCCCGAGCGGTCTTCCGCTGTGCCGCTCGAAACAGAATCACTTACAGTGAGAACGAAAACGCGCATTGTCGTGAAGAGCTAAGCGAGTCGAAAATTCGCGTCGCTTGGTTCAGGATTTTCGTGTCAGGGTATGACTTCTCGCCCTGAGGTACAAAGGGCAGTCGTGCCGTCGCGCATAGCCGCCGTGCCGGGCCTTCAGCCAGGCCGCTGGTTTTTGTTTGTGTGCACAGCCGCCCTCGGCTGTGCGAATTTCTTCCCGGCCCCGGTCCTGCCCGCCGTGGCGCGCTTTAGCTCCGGCATTACGTGCGCCCCACGAATGGAGCTTTAGCCCCTGAGGCCCTAACCCTCGGTCACCGCCGCGCTTTCATCGGTCGCATCCCGCTGATCTTCGTCCACCAGCCGCAGCGCTTCCATCAGCAAACCCGTCGTCGTGCGTGAGATCGTCTCGCGCGAAGGCTGCACGTTGAAATTAATTTCGAAATCGCCGTCAGACCACCTCACCGCCTGATATACGGCTTGCTCGCCTTCCACTTTCCCGAGTTTAGCGTCCTTGCACTGCCCCGTACCGAAATCCATCACGCACGTATCGCCGTTGTGACGCACCGTAAGCTGGCAGGATTTCTGCCCCATTTCGAGTGACTGCCTCAGGTCGAGCATGCTCATTTCTTCCAGCCGGCCCTGAATCACTCCCGGACGAGTAGCACGATTCTGCATCTTCTCCAGTCGAAGGCGGTCGATCACTTTTTTCGTACGCCGAACAAGATCCTTCAGGAAGAAAGGCTTCGTGATGAATTCCTCCACGCCCTCCGCAATCGGCCGCAGTTTTTCTTCGATATCGCCCCGGCTGGCCAGAAAAATAAACGGGAGGTGCCTCGTTTGCGGACGGCTGCGCAGTTTCTCGTAGAGCTGCCTTCCATCCAGGCCGGGCATTTTGTAATCGCACACGATCAGGTCGGGCGGATCATCGACGATTTTCAGCAGCGCGTCGGCGCCATCGGCAGCAGCTCGAGCCTCGCAATGCGGCGAAAGCCCCTTCATCAGAAGGTCCAGGACGAGCGCGTTATCGTCCACCACCACCAGTCGAACGTCGTGCTTCGAGCGCGCGTCAAAATCGGTCGTCGGCGCCATCAGCGACCAGACTCCTTCGAAACGGCCCGGCTTGCTCGGATCGCAGGTCGCTTATACTCGCCGCTTCGCCCGCCCGTTTTTCGTTCGAGGTACAACTCTGTGATCTCCATGCCTCGTTCGAGCGCCTTGCACATGTCGTAGATCGTCAGTGCGGCGACGGAGGCTGCCACCAGCGCCTCCATCTCAACCCCCGTTGGTCCCGTGGCCGTGGCCTGCGAGGTGATCTCCACGCCATTCTGGCACAGCTTCGCGCGCACATCTACGTGAGTCAGCGGGAGGGGGTGACAAAGAGGAATCAGCTCCCACGTGCGCTTCGCGGCCGCAATTCCGGCAATTCTCGCGATTTCCAGCGGATTCCCTTTTGGCGATTCGAGCCTCTTGATGCCGCGCACGGTCGCTGGCAGCATCCGCACGAAAGCGTGCGCTTCCGCCGTGCGCACCGTCGCCGCCTTCGCAGTAACGTCAACCATGCGCACGCGCCCTTCATCATCATAGTGAGAAATCGTCTTCTTTTTCATATCGTCGTTTGAAGGCTCACATGCCACATGTCGATCTTCACGTGCCTTCGCCGCCCGCTTTGGAGTGCCGCAGCTCGTTTATCCTGAGCGAAGCCGAAGGGCTGCCGCTTTGTTCTCGCCAAGGGATCGCTCGGCCTACCGGCGCATAAGGATATCCACCCATTCGCCCGCGCTCAGTTGCTGCCTGTCGCCTCGCACAACCAGAAAGCAGTTCCCGCGCACTACCGCACCCACATCTCCCGATCCTTGCCACGGAATCGTTTCCACCACAGGATTGCCGCTATCCCAGTTCGCCCGCGCCGGAAGAAAATGCGCCAGCGGAGTCTTTTCGCTCACCGCCTGTGCCAACTTCGCCTTGCTGAATAGCGGGCGTGGCTCTGCCCCGCCGAGCATCTCGATCGCAAGCGCAACGAACAGCTCAAACGTGACCATCGTCGACACCGGATTCCCCGGCAATCCGAACACCGGCTTCCCGCGACACCAACCGAACACCGCCGGCTTGCCGGGCCGAATCGCCACACTGTCAAAGAAAAATTCCGCCCCAAGCTCCTGCAGCACTGTCTCCACCAGATCGTACGTCCCCACCGAAACGCCGCCGCTCAGAACCAGCACATCCGTCGCGAGCCCGCGTTCAATCCTGTCGCGCAGATCGTCCACTTCGTCGCGTGCATTTCCCAATGCAACCGGCTCACCGCCCGCATACATCACTTGCGCCGTAAGGGACACGCTGTTGCTGTTGCGAATCTGAAATGGGCCCGGCGCCTCTTTCACATCAACCACCTCGTCGCCGGTAGAAAGAATCGCCACACGCGGACGCCGATTCACGCGTAATTTCGCGCGTCCAGCCTGGGCCGCCATCGCCAGTTCCGCATAGCCGAGCCGCTTGCCGCGCTCGAGCAGCACGTCTGCCGCCCGCGACTCCGCTCCCGCCACCACGAAATTCTGCCCCGCCGCTGCGCCGCGCTCCAAAACAACGCAGTCTTCCTCCACGCGCGCGTACTCCTGCATCACCACTGCATCCGCGCCCTTCGGCACGGCCGCTCCGGTCAGGATGCGGACGCACTCGCCCGCGCCAACTGCGCCTTCGAACGCGACGCCTGCTCTGCTCTCGCCTACCAGGCGGAGCCTCGTTCCGGCCTGTGCCGCATCCGCTGCGCGCACCGCATATCCGTCGCGCGTCGAGCGATCGAACGGCGGATAATCGCGGTCAGCGGTAACGTCCTCGGCCAGCACGCGATCGAGTGCCTGCACTGGATCTTCGGAAATATCGACGACTTCAGTCTTGGGAAAGTCTGCGCGCGCGCGAATCACTTCCGTCACTTTGGCGCGTGCCGCTTCGAAGGAAAGCATGAATCACAACCAGGATGCGAGTTTCGTACCGCGCGGGATGATCGTGGCTTCGCGCTCCGGACCCGTCGAGATCAGCCCCACTTCCACCTGCAGTTGCTCGGAAATAAAGTCCAGGTATTGTCGCGCCGCCGCCGGCAAATCCTTCACGTCGCGAATTCCCGGCGTTAGCTTCTGCCAGCCGGGCAGCGTCTGATATTCCGGCTCGACCTGCGAAAGCGTCTCGGCCTCGGGCGGCATTTCCTTCAGCCGCTCGCCCTTATACCGATAACCGGTGCAAACGCGAATTTCGCTCTGTTGATCGAACACATCGAGCTTCGTCACGGCAAGCGAATCGATCCCGCTCAGCATGATCGCATAGCGCAGCACCACCAAATCCAGCCAGCCGCACCGCCTCGGGCGTCCCGTCACCGCGCCAAACTCATTCCCACGCGCGCGCACTTCCTGCGCCTCCAAATCGACCATCTCCGTCGGGAACGGTCCGCTACCTACGCGCGTCGTGTACGCCTTCGTCACGCCAACCACGCCCGTAATTCGCGACGGCGCCACGCCCAGCCCCGTGGCCACGCCGCCCGACGTTGCGTTCGACGACGTAACGTACGGATACGTGCCATGATCGATGTCCAGCATCGTCCCCTGCGCGCCCTCGAACAGCACCGTCTGCCCGCGGTCGAGCGCTTCATTCAACAGCACAGCGGTGTCCGTCACCAGCCCGCGAATGTGCGCTCCAAGCTCCAGATATTGCTCGACGAGCCCCGCCGTCTCCAGCGGATGACCGAACGTCGCCGCGCTGATCATGTTCTTCTCGGCGATCACCGGCGCAATCTTCTCGGCAAAATGCTCGGTGTCCAGCAGGTCGCAGACGCGAATCCCGCGCCGCGATGCTTTGTCTTCATACGCCGGCCCAATCCCGCGCGACGTCGTCCCGATCTTCGCCGCGCCGCGCGCCGACTCGGCCGCCAGGTCCATTTCGCGGTGATAAGGAAAAATCACGTGCGCGCGATTGCTCAGGAACAAGCGTCCTCGCACGTCGATGTCGGATTTCTTTAGGTTTTCAAGCTCCGCAACCAAAGCCGCTGGATCGACCACCGTCCCGTTCCCGATCACAGCCTTCTTCCCCGGCCGAATGATCCCGCTCGGAATCAGTTGCAGGATGACCCGGTGATTATTGAAGATCACCGTGTGCCCGGCGTTGTGTCCGCCCGCGTAGCGCGCCGTGTAGTCAAACGACGCCGCCAGGTAGTCGACGATCTTGCCCTTTCCTTCGTCGCCCCACTGCGCGCCGACCACCGTCACCGCTTTCGTTCGCATCTCTTCGCTCGCTCCCCCACTCGTCCTCAACTTCTCACGCGCTAGCAGCCTGCCTGCGGTAGGCACGGGCTGCCTGCCCTAGCCATGTCCTGACTATTCAACACAGGCGCCCGAACTGCTCGCGCGCTAGAACGCGCGACCGGGCCGCACGATGCCTGCGTCAATCCCAGCATGAACATTACAGGAAGGCAAACGCGGCCAGGCCCAGTGACGCATCGTACGCCGCACGCCGCGCGAAAACAAGGCTGGCGCTCGTTCAGGTGTTCTGGAAGGAAGAGTGTTTACGACCTTTGGCGCGGAAACAGTCGTGCGCGTGGTCGTCCACCATGCCGGTAGCCTGCATGAACGCGTAGCAAATCGTGCTGCCGACGAACCGGAACCCGCGCTTCTGCAAATCCTTGCTCATCGCATCCGATTGAGGCGTCCGTGCGGGAACAGGCCTCGACGACCGCGCTCTCTGCTTCGGCTTCCCGCCAACAAATTGCCAAATGTAGCGGTCGAAACTGCCGAATTCCTCGCGCACCGCCAGGAACGCCTTCGCGTTCGAAATCGTCGCCTCGATCTTCAACCGGTTGCGAACGATTCCCGCATTCGCCATCAGCTCGCGAATCTTCGTCCCACCGTATGCGGCAATCTTGTTCGCGTCGAAATTGTCCAACGCCGCGCGGTAGTTTTCGCGCTTCTTGAGGATCGTCTCCCAGCTCAGCCCGGCCTGCGCGCCTTCCAGGATCAGAAACTCGAATAGCTTGCTGTCGTCGTGTACCGCGACGCCCCACTCGCGGTCGTGGTACTCCACCATCAGCGGACTAGCCGCCGTCGCCCAGTGGCAACGTTTCGCGGCCGCGAACACAGTCCCACTCGACAGCACGTTCGCGTCCTCTGGTAACGCGTTGCTTGCTCGCGCCCCGCCGCTCGCCGCAACGCCGTTCCGCACCGCTCCACTCGCGCGCGCCGCGTCGCTTGACGCCTTGCGCGATGTATGTCGTCGCTTTGATCCGCGCGGCATTCTATGTGTCCGGGCCGGAGATTTGTCACGCGGCTTTTAGGGGGTCGGCTCCGGCATTCAGCTGCATATAACCATCGGGCTTCAGCCCCTGAGGATCGGCCATATCTTATCGGGACGCTGAGAACCGCGAAGGAAGAGTCGTTGACCGCGCCTTACGCCGAAACGTGGCGCTCGATCAACTTTAGGATCTGGTCTTTGGGGACCGCGCCAACCACCTGATCGGCCACCTGTCCGCCCTTGAAGAGCAGCAGCGTCGGAATTCCGCGAATGTTGTATTTGCCGGGCGTATTCATGTTCTCGTCGACATTCATCTTCACCACTTTCAGCTTGCCGGCATTCTCCCGCGCAATCTCTTCCACTGTCGGCGATAGCATGTGGCACGGGCGGCACCAGTCCGCCCAGAAGTCCACCATCACGGGCTGCGTCTTGCTCGCCTCGATCACGTCCGATTGAAAGTTTGCATCGTTTACCGCCGTTACGTTATCCGCCATCGTTTTTATCCTCGCCCCGCCTGCCCGCTCGCGTTAGGAACCGCCAATTTAGCAGGCCGCGCTACACTTTAGATGTTCGAGCCACCGCAGGGATTCTAGCCCGCTTGGCCGCCTCGTATACTGTGACGTATGCGGCAGCAGACGCCTTCCACGAAAAATCCTTCCCCATGCCGTTGGCCTGCAGCTTCCGCCATGCCGTGCGATCCCGATACGTCTTCAGCGCCGTCCGCAAACATTTGAGCAGCGCCGCACCGTCGTACTCCTCGAACTTGAATCCGGTTCCCTGCACCGTCTTCGCATCGCCCTTTTTCAGTTCAAAATCCTGGATCGTATCGTCCAGCCCGCCCGTCGCCCTCACCACCGGGACCGTACCATATCGCAAGCTGTAAATCTGATTCAAGCCGCACGGCTCGTATGCCGAGGGCATCAGGAACATGTCGGAGCCCGCCTCGATCTTGTGCGCCAGCGCGTTGTCGTAGCCGATCTTCAATCCCAGCCTCGAAGGATATTTCTCCGCCAGATCTTTGAACAATTTCTCGTACTCCGGCAATCCCGTTCCCAGCGCGACCAGCGTCAAATCCTCCTGCATCATTTCCGCGCCAATTTCCGCGATCAGATCGAACCCCTTCTGGTCGACGAACCGCGAGATGATGCCGATCAGCGGCCGCTCCAGGTTATCCGACGACAACCCGAATCCTTCCAGCAGCGCGCGCTTGCATGCCTTCTTGCCCTCCAAATTCTGCGCCGAATACTGCTTCGAAATAAATGTGTCGACTTCCGGGCTCCAGATCGAGTAATCGACGCCGTTCAAGATTCCCACCAGACGCTCGCCGCGCCCGCGGATCACGCCTTCCAGGCCCGCTCCATATTCCGGCGTCTGAATTTCCTTCGCGTAACGCCGGCTCACCGTCGTCAGATAATCCGAATAAATCAATCCGCCCTTCAGCAGATCCACTTTGCCGTAAAACTCCAGCCGGTCCATGGTGAACAGCGTGTCGGGCAATCCGATCTCGCGCAGCTCGGTGTAAGGAAATAGCCCCTGATAGGCCAGATTGTGAATCGTTAGGACCACCGGCAACGCGCGAACCGTCGGATCGTCGGCATGTTGCGTTCGCAAAATCACAGGCACCAGCGCCGCCTGCCAGTCGTGGCAATGAATCACGTCCGGCGTCCAGACGCGTTTCACGAATTCAATCGCCGCGCGCGAAAATTCCGCGAACCGCTCGGCGTTGTCCTTGTAATCGCCCGTTTTGTCGCCGTAGAGATGATCGCGGTCGAAATACCCGACGTCGTCGACGAAAAAGTAGCGGACGCCCGCGATGTCGTCCCCCTCCATGATCGAAGGAAAGCGCAGCGCAGTGCCCATCGGAATCGTCAGGCTGGGAAGAGCCACCCCGTTGGTTTTATTGCCGCGATAGCGCGGCAGCAGAACGACGACTTCATGCCCCGCCGCGGCCAGCGCCTTCGGCAGCGCCTCCACCACGTCCGCCAGGCCCCCCGTCTTCGAATATGGCAATCCCTCCGACGATACGAACAGTATCTTCATAAGCTCTCAATTCTAAATGGATTCACCGCTCTTGTGGTAGGACATCGACATTCACTCCTGCCTGCTGCAGTTAACTTTACGTAGCGCCGCGGTCTTCAGCGCGGCAGCATTTGGTCTTCGTAGTTCCATGCCTTAGTAGCGCCGCCCGCAGTGGCAGGATCTTCACCGCGGCAGCAGTTGGTTTTTGCAACTGCGTGCCTTAGACTCGGGCAATCTCTCTCGGTCACGGTTTCTCTGAGCCGTTAGGTGTCGAATGCATCCTCACCCTGCTTTCAAACGCAAAAACATCCGCCTGCCCGCCGATCGTTATCGCGGACGCGGGCTGTTTTTCATTACGCTCTGTTTCCACCACCGTCGCCGGTTCGGTCAAAATCCGCGCATCGCCACACGGCTGATCGCGCGTCTGCGAGAATGGTCGAGACTCTGCGATTTTCTCGTCCACGCTTATTGCGTCATGCCCGACCATATCCACTTCCTCACGGCCGGCACTAAAGACACCAGTAATCTGACCAAGTTCGTCGAGGGCTTCAAGCAGGAAACCGCGATCGACTTCGCGCGCCGCGCGCGTTCTGAGTTGTGGCAATTCAAATATTACGACCACGTGCTGCGGCTCACCGACTCCGCCGATGGTGTCGCCTGGTATATCTGGCTCAACCCCGTCCGAAAGGGTCTGTGTCACAAACCGGCCGAATATCCGTTCGCGGGCTCGTTCAGCACGGTCGGAGAGAGAATGCTAGGCAGCGCCACAACAACAGATTGGGTTCCACCGTGGAAAAAACCAAATTCGAATCTGCCGCGCTGAAGTCCGCGGCTCTACGTTGAATCTCCACCAAATGATCGCAGTCGGCATAGCGCTCCGCCTCGGAGGCGCTCAGGACGGCCGGGCCAACCCATCAAGGAAATGGCGCACGATCGACCTCGCGGAGTTGACGTAACGTACCGTCGCGCCTGTCCGCCACTCGTCATGGCGGTCTCGTTTACACTGAGCTTTGCGAATGCCGGCGTTTTTGCATTTCTTTTTGTAGGGGCGCTGAGTTGGCCTGAGCTCCGAAGGCTTGCTGCGCCCTATCGAGGTTGCATTTGACTTAACGTAGCGCCGCGGCCTTCAGCGCGGCAGCACTTGCTACGGCCAACCTCTTTCGCTGACGATTTCATTCGCTCGTTAGGGTGTTGGTGAGACCAACGCCATACGTCCTCATCTTTGATTGGCGCTTCCGATTCCCATTTTGGGAATCCTCTATCACGATGACCCGAACCTTCCAGGCTCGCTTATGACCTGCCATTAGTCACTATCTTTTCATAGTACTAGTCCTTGACTTTTATCTCTATCTATGGTATTAAGTGCCTTCCCCGATAATACACTGAATAATTAGAATTGTGCGCATACGGGTCCTGACGGCGACACGCGTCAACACGCCCAGTTTGCGTTTCGCGTTCCAAAATGGAACGGCGCGCAGCCAATCGCTGCGCCGCGCACAACAAAATTCGCCGGCCCAGCCGGCCCAAAGGAGATTGTCAGGAATGAGAAAGCGGCCCACGGAACTTCCGCAAGTTACTGAACCCAATGAAGATCGACTCGAGCGCCATCGCCGCAAATGCCAGATTTGCGATCATCCACTCCGCGAGGAAATCGAAGAGGAATTCGTCAACTGGCATCCGGTCTACCGCCTCGCCAAAAACTACGATCTATCCGACTATCGCTCCGTTTACCGCCACGCCACCGCCACCGGGCTCATCCAAACTCGACGCGACAACATGCGCTGGGCCCTCGATTCCATCCTCGAACAGGCTCCCGGCCATGTGAACGCCGACTCCGTCATTCGCGCCATCCGCGCCTATAGCTGCCTCGACGAGAACAACAAATGGGCCGAGCCGCCCACTCAGGTCATCTTCTCCGTCGCCGACCGCCAAATCCCTTCCTCAGGCCGCAGCCGCATCAAACACGCCGTCCGCGCCTGCCCTGAACCGGCCAGACCCGCCGTCGAAGTCCTGCTGCCGGAATCGGACGCCGAACCTGAGTCCGCCTTAGCTCAATCCGCTAGCGAACGCACGTTTGCCGCGCGGCGCGACTCGGCTGTTGAAGAGCAAACTGACGAATTCGCCGCCTCAGACTTGCAAGCTCAAGGCGTAGAGCAAACCTCGACCGAGCAGCTCGAAGCAACAGATCAGGACGCAAGCGCTTCGTTCGAATCGGAGCAGATCGAGCCCCATGAGCACGCCGAGCCATCCGCTCCCGACGAGCCACAGCCCTACTATGACGAAATCAACCCGATCGTACAGATCAACTACGTCGGTAAAATCCGTTTCGACGACTCAAACCGCTTCGCCAGGAACAAGTGAAAATCGATTTCTAATCTACTGAAGTGGGATTAGAAATCGGTGTAACCCGCTGAAAACAAACGAAGGGAGGAGGTTCTAATCACCGGTAAAAGCGCCGATTCGAAGACCATCGGCGTCTTGGTTGCCCTGATTGCAGGAAGCAAGATGAGCAAGGCGTGCCCGCTGCGGCGGGCGAGCCGGAGGAGCTGCAACACAAAACGTGCAGCACCGATGAGTGCTGAACGCTAGCGCGTTGGGCAAGGATACGGACTTCCTTGCCTCCCGGCTTCCGTGCCTCCTTGCCTCCGATTCTCCTCGTTGCTTCCCGCGCATCGGAGGGGCGCGGTTTTCTTGACACGGGTGGCGGCGTTGGATAGCGTCAATCGTGAAAGCCGCGTGAATTGAGCCTGAATGCGACGCGAGCCGCGCGGTAAGCCCCGCACGTTCGTGAGTTGCGTTCGAAGCGCGACGGGCGCAGCATGCTGCGCCCCTACCGACCTAGCAATAGAGGCTTAGCGAAAGGAAGAAAAAATTGGCGCGACCGATCATCACTCTGACGACCGATTACGGAATTAACGACCATTTGGTCGCGGCCATCAAGGGCGTGATCCTGGGCATCAATCCGGAAGTGCAGATCGTGGACATCACGCACGGCGTGCTTCCCTTCGACGTGCTGGACGGCGCGCTGACGGTGGGAAATTCGTACAAATATTTTCCGTCGAAGACGATTCATCTGGTGGTGGTGGATCCGGGCGTGGGGACGGCGCGGCGGCCGCTGCTGGTGGCGTCGGACCAGCACTATTTCGTGGCGCCGGACAACGGCGTGCTTTCCATCGCGTACGACCAGGCCGAGGCGCTGCACGTGTGGAACATCACGGCGGAACATTATTTCCGCACTCCGGTGAGCAGCACCTTTCACGGGCGCGACATTTTCGCTCCGGTGGCGGCGTGGATGTCGAAGTCGTGGCAAAGCGCGAGCTTTGGCGATGAAATCACGGATTTCGTCCGGTTCGCGATTCCAAAGCCGAAGGCGGCAGGCGACAAGGCGATGAAAGGCGTCGTCCTGAAGACGGACGTGTTCGGCAACCTGGTGACGAATTTCAAGCCAGAGGATGTTCCGGCGCTGACCGCAGCGGACGGCAAGTTTACGATTCGCGTCGGCAACGCGCAGATCACCAAGCTGGCCGCGACGTTCGCGTCGGGCGCGGCGGGAGAGCCGATCGCGGTGATCGGGTCGAGCGGCTATTTGGAGATAGCAGTGAACAAGGCAAGCGCCGCGCGGACGCTGGGAGTGGCGCGAGGCGCCGAAGTAACGGTGGAAGTGGGCCAAACCAGTGGCTAGTGGCGAGTGGCAAGTGACGAGTGATGAGAAAAAGCGGAGCGAACATCCGTGATATCGGCGCTGCTCCACCAACTTCTGCAGAGTTGGCGAACGATCGCGGAGATGACTCGCCACGATCCAGCGGCCTTGTTTGGATTCGCCCTGATCGGTGCGTCTTCAGTTTTATTCTTTCATATGCTGGTGAAACTTAGCAGGACGGGCTACTCCGTGGGCTCAAACGGCCTGGAGATTCCCTCCCAGTACTGGAAAGCACGCGCGAAGCACGCATGGTCGCCATGGCCGGTATATTTGGTGTGGCCGTGTTTACTCGCAGGACTTGGTCTACTTATTTTCGGGCTTACTCGTTTCAATGGCCGATGAGCGCGGGGCTGAAGCCCCGCGCCGGATTTTTGGCACCCTTTACGGCACGACTAAAGTCGTGCCCTGACACGAAATGCTTTGCGTTTCGTCGTTTCTTGAAGGAGTTGGAGTGCGAAAAGCAGCGGTCGTTGCATCGCGAATTGCGCTGCCAGCTGTGGCGATTCTAGTCGCGGCGACCTCCTTTGCAGCACCGGCGCGGGCGCAGGGGCAGAGCGACTGGATGGAGAGCTTGCCGCGGCCGCACGACTACGTCCAGAAGCGCGCGTCGAGCTACGACCGGACGGGCGGGAACGCGGATTATCGTCCGCTGGCGCCGGGCGAAACGCTGACGCTGCTGGATGCGAACGGGCCGGGCGAGGTGTCGCACCTGTGGATCACGATTGCGAGCCCCGAGCGCTATCACCTGAAGAAAATGGTCCTGCGAATCTATTGGGACGGCGAGGAGACGCCGAGCGTCGAAGCGCCGGTGGGCGATTTCTTCGGGCTGGGACTGGGCGACTATTTCATGTATCAGTCGATTCCGCTGTCGGTGGGAGCGGACAAGGCGCTGAACTGCTTTTTTCCGATGCCGTTTCGGGGGCACGCCCGGATCACGTTGACGAATGAAGGGCGCGAGCGCGCGGACGCGATCTACTGGAATATCGACTACCGCGCGTATCGGTCGCCACTGCCGGCGGACACGCTGTACTTCCACGCGCAGTACCGTCAGGCGACGCCGAACAAGGCGATCCCCGGCGCGAAGGACAACCTCGACGGGAAGAATAATTATGTGTGGATGGAAGCAAAGGGCCGCGGGCAATTCGTCGGCGTGACGATGTCTGTGATCGAGAACGCGGACGGCTGGTGGGGCGAAGGCGACGACATGTTTTTTGTCGATGGCGAGACGCGGCCATCGATCAACGGCACCGGCACGGAAGATTATTTTCTTGGCGCGTGGGACTTTGGAGGAAAAGAATTCTCCTACGGACTGTTCGGCGCGCCGGTGGTGGGGCCGGAAAGGCAGGGCGCGCGCTGGTCGGTATACCGGTTCCATCTCGATTCGCCGATCACGTTCACGAAATCGCTGCGGGCGACGATCGAGCATGGCGCAGCGGACGATCGTGGCGACAACTTCTATTCGGTCGCGTACTGGTATCAGACGGAGCCCCATGCAGCGTTTCCCTCACTTCCTCCCGTTGAACAGCGTATTCCACGCGTGATCCCCTCGGAATAAAATTTCCAAAGGCTGCAACGCAGTCGTTCCCAAGCGCACGTTTCCACACAGGTACAAGCGCGACAGTAACGCGGCATGGGGGCGCCGGACGACGGATGCTGCAGCGTCAGGAATTTCCGGAGGAAAGAATGCGTCGGCAGAAAATATTGAGCCGGAGTTTGGTTGTTGTCGCCTTTGCGCTGCTAGCGGCGCCGTGGGCGGCAGCGCAGCAGTACAGGATCGCGCGGGCAGATTACGGTTGGCGCGATCACCGTGTTGACGTCACGCAGAGATTGCGGGAGCTGGCGCGTCATGACGCGCGCTTCCGCATGGGAAATAGCACGTTCGGCATCGACCCCGCGCCAGGTCACGTTAAAACATTGCGGATTTTCGCGAAAGGGCCGGGCGGGCGGGACCGTGTGTTCGAATACCGAGAAGGGCAAACGGTAGACGGCGCGGTTTTTTCCGGTTGGGGTAGAGGCGACTGGGGAGACCGCGGCGACCAGGGCAGGGCCGATCGCGGCAACGGGTTCGACCAGACGCGCGGAGATCGCGATCGCGGCGGCAGGTACATGATTCTGCGCGCGATGTATGGGACGAGGCGTAGAAATGTGGATGTGACGGATCGGCTGCGCGACCTGGCGCGTCATAGTCTGACGTTCCGGATGGGCAACAGCACGTTCGGCGTCGATCCGGCTCCCGGACGCGTGAAGGAACTGCGCATCTTCGCGCGCGGCCCAAATGGCGAGACACGGATGTTCTCGTATCGCGAGGGCAGCGTGGTGAATGGTGGGATGTTCTCCGGCTGGGGACGCGGCGATTGGGGCCGCGGCAATTGGCGCGGAGGCTGGGACAGCGACGGTCCTCATTAGACCATTCGATTCGACTGTTCGCCGAGGGATTGGATTTTCGGGTTACTGCCGGCGCGATGGTGGTGGAATGGAAGCGGAAGCTCCGCGCGCTGGCGGTAACACGGGCCGCCTCGCAACTCTTCAGATTCGAACATTCATGATCGCCTGACGACTCGCACGCCGATGGACTATCCTCGTAGCAAAGCCTCGATGAAACGGCGATCACGCGAGGCTGGCGGTGGGCGCGGTATTCGGGCTCTCAGCGGCACTACAAAGGCAAAAGCCTCGCCTCTGACGAGGCGAGCTACATGGCGACGACACACCAGGCTGATTCTGCGGGCTTGTTAAACCTGTTGATTGACGTTACCGCGCCAGAACGAATAGCGTTCAAGACTGACACCTTTTTCATTCGCTTACGCATATTTCCAGCTACGAACGGGCCGCCACATCGATTCTTCCGCCGTGAGCCGGGAGTCCTATACTGAGGTTAGGAAGCATCGCTGAACCGAAAACATTAGAACTGCGCAACTGGACGAATTTTTTCGAGGAGGATTATGCGTCTGCAAAACGTCCCAAGAATTGTGAATCGCGGAATGATTGCGCTCGCGTTCGCGCTGCTGGTGGCGCCGTGGGCGTTGGCACAGCAGTATCGCATCCTGCACGCAGACTACGGCTGGGGGAACAATCGCGTGGACGTCACAGCGCAACTGCGCGACCTGGCGCGGGCGAACGACGTGTTTCGCATGGGCAACAGCACGTTTGGCGTTGATCCCGCACACGGCCACGTGAAATCGCTGCGCATCTTCACGCAGGCGCCGAACGGCGGAAACCGTACCTTCGAATATCGCGAGGGCAGCACGGTTGATGGCCGACTTTTCTCGGGTTGGCGAGGCGGAGACTGGGGCGACCGAGGTGACCATGACCGCGGCGACCGTGGGGATCACGACCGAGATGCGGGGCACCCGGGCGGCCAATACGTTATCCTGCGAGCTTATTACGGGATTCCGGGAAGCAACGTTGACGTGACGCAACGGCTTCGTCAGCTCGCGCGGGCGGATCTTGTCTTCCGGATGGGCAACAGCACGTTCGGAATCGATCCGGCGCACGGGGTGGTGAAGACGCTGCGCATTTGGGCGAAGGGCCCCGACGGCAACCCGCGCATGTTCGAATATCGCGAAGGCAGCACAGTTGACGGCAATATCTTCTCGGGCTGGCGCGGGGGCGATTGGGGCCGTGGAGACTGGCACGGAGACTGGAACGGCGAACGAGGCCATCACTGAGACGCTTGCTGAGCTGATGCGTTCGGCGTTCGCAGAACAATTGGGCTAAGCCAGCCGCGCTGAGTCGTGAAGTTTGCGGCGATGGAGACTCAGCGGGCTGGCATGGCCAAGAACGTACTAAGGACTCGATTTTTCCGTGCAAGCGTAGATCCGAGACAGCCTGCCTTCAAAAACTATCGTTTGAACTACTACCGCTGGTAGTAACACCTCTCGTGAATTAGCGTTAGGGCGAATCGAATACTTTATTCACGAGGGGATGCGTCTTGCGAACACGCCTGGCATTGTTTGGTGTCCTAGTTCTGCTGTGCGCGGTACCTGCGTTGTGCCAAACGCCTGACACGGCCACGGTGCACGGCCGCGTGATGGATCAGGCCGGAGCCGCGGTTCCCGCCGCGCGAGTGACGATTACGAACCACCTGACCGGCTGGCAGAGGTCGATTGAGAGCGATTCCTCAGGGAGTTTCTCGTTTGCAGGATTACCCATTACAGGAAGCTACACACTGACCGCGCAGAAGCAGGATTTCGCCACAGCGACATTGAATGACCTTTCCTTGGTTGGCGGCACCACGGCGGAAGCCGATCTGCGGCTGAACGTGGCGGGCGCAGCGACGCATGTAATCGTGACGGGAACCGTCGGCGCGGTGCGCGCGGACGAGCCGCAGTTGGGCGATGTGCTGAGCGAGCAGCATATTCAGGAGACTCCGCTGCTGAACCGGCGGATTACGTATCTACCGCTGCTGGAAGCGGCCAATCGGCCTGCGATCAACCAGGGCGACGTTTTTATGAATGAGAATCTCTTCACGACGAACGGAACAGGGCGACGACAGGCGTGGTTCGAAGTGGACGGCGCGAATGCTGTGGATGCGTGGGGGCGGCAGACGATCTTCTCGAATCTGCCGGAAGACTCCGTGCAGGAGATGACCGTACTGACGAACGCGTTCTCGGCGGAGTACGGATTCACGGCTGGAAGCGTTGTAAATATTGTGAGCAAGGGCGGTGGGAATGAGTTCCATGGGGACTTTCTTGGACTGTTCCGACCATCAGGACCGGAAGCGAAGCTTTCGGGATTCAATCCACAAACGGCCACCAGCGGAAACGATCTGACGAACGACACGCTGTCGCAAGCGGCTGCCGGCCTTTCGGGGCCGATCGGGAGCAACAGCAAGACGTATTTCTCCGCGGACTTCGAATATAGCTGGCAGAACCGCGCTTCGCCCGTGATTTCGCCGATCGCGCCCGGCAACTTCATCGGGCATTATCGCGGCTGGCTGGGGTTTATTCGCATCGACCGCCAACTCAACGAGCACAATAACCTGTTCTTCCGCAGCGATGTCGACAGCTTCCACGATACCAACCCGAATGGCACCGTGGGCGGCAACACGCTTCCCACGGCCGATCGTGTTTTCAAGCGGCGGACGTACACGGAGGAGTTGGGCGAAACGGCGGTACTGAGCTCGACTTTATTGAATGCTGCGCACGTGCAGTTTCAACTGGCGTCGCCGATCACGGAATTCGCGCCGACGATTAACGGCACACAGTTCGTCGTACCGATTACCACGCTGTGCGGAAGCGTCGCATGCGGGACTTTTACGACGGGTACTTCGCAATCGGCGTTGCTCTTGAACCGGCAATACGAATTCAACGACACGGTTTCGTGGGTCCGCAACCGCAACATGCTGAAGTTCGGTGCGGACGTGATTCACGCGCACAACGGCGGCAACAGCAAAGAGTTTGGCGGCCCCACGTACCTGGGTTCGTTCAGTTATCTGCCGTGCACAGACACCGTGACCGTCTGCGAAACCACGTATCTGGACGACATCAACAACGTGGCAAGCTACACGCAGAGCTACGGCAATGCGAACTATGCGGTGGGCGATACGCTTTGGGCGCTGTTCGTGCAGGACGACTATCGGTTGCGCCCCGACCTGACGGTGAACCTGGGCTTACGGTACGAGCGGCAGACGTTCACCGATTCAAACAAAGGATTCGCGCCACGCGTCGGGTTCGCGTACAACGTGCACGGCGACGGCAAAACGGTGATCCGCGGCGGATTCGGAATCTATTACTCGCAGATCGTCGACAATAATGAAGCGAACTATGCGCTCACCGGGCCGACTGGCGTCTTCAATTACACGGCGATGCCCGGAGACGTGGGATTTCCCACGAGCGTTTCCGCCGCGCCGCTGCCGGCATTTCCTGCGGGCGCAGCCGTGCCGCTCAGAAGCCTTTATATTCGGCCGGGGGAAAGCGCGTATCTGAATCAGTTCTTTCCGACGTCGGTGCTGATCGGCTATCCGAATGTCCTGCTGAATCCATATACGGAGCAATGGACGATGGGAGTGCAGCGCGAACTGGCGGCGGGCTGGGTGCTGAGCGCAGATTACGTGGGTTCGCACACAATTCGAATCAACCGGCCTTTGGATGTCGACCCGCCTGCGCCGTTCATTCGCACTGCGCAGGGACAAACGCGAAGCTCGGGCGCCGCCAATGCGACGCGTCCGCTATGGATTTACGACGCCGTCAATGGAATCACTCCGGCGTAC
>JBOGNK010000192.1:0-7691 GCA_050747085.1 Candidatus Acidiferrales bacterium | reverse complement strand
CGACGTGATCGTGATCGCCTCCGTCTCCTGCATTTACGGCCTCGGCTCACCCGAGGCGTACTACGGCATGCTGCTGATGCTGGAAAAGGGCCAGTCGGTGGCGCGCGAAGCGATTCTGAGGAAGCTGGTGGAGATTCAGTACGACCGCGCCGAGGACCTTCGCCGAGGCACGTTCCGCGTGCGCGGAGACATGATCGAAATCTATCCGCCGTACGAAGACTTCGCGGTTCGTGTCGAGCTTTGGGGCACTCAAGTGGAAGTGATTCGCAAGATCGATCCACTGACGGGCGAAATCCGATCGCTTGACGGCGACGTCCAGCGGATCACGATCTACCCTAAGACGCACTATGTTCTACCCGCCGAGCAGCGCGAGCGCGCGATCCAAAGCATTTACGAAGAGCTGGAGTGGTGGAAGCCGGAACTGGAGCGCCAGGGCAAAATTGTCGAAGCGCAACGCGTCAGCCAGCGGACGCTATTCGACATCGAAATGATGCGCACCATCGGCTATTGCCACGGAATCGAAAATTATTCACGGCATCTTTCGGGGCGCCTGCCCGGCGAGGCGCCGCCGACACTGTTCGATTACATTCCGAATGATTTACTCCTGTTTATCGACGAGTCGCACCAGACCGTGCCGCAGGTTCGTGCGATGTACCACGGCGACCGCTCGCGCAAAGAAACTCTGGTCGACTACGGGTTCCGTATGCCATCCGCGCTCGATAATCGGCCGCTCACGTTCGAGGAGTTCGAGCACCGTACGAATCAGGTGGTTTACGTCTCCGCGACGCCGGGTCCGTACGAGTTGACTAAAGCGGGCGGCATCGTCGTCGAGCAGGTGATCCGGCCCACGGGGCTGATCGATCCGCCAGTCGAAGTTCGTCCCGTAAAGGGCCAGGTGGACGACCTGCTCGAACAAATTCGCATCCGCGCAGCGCGTAAGGAGCGCGTGCTGGTGACGACGCTAACCAAGCGCATGGCGGAGGATCTTGCCGAATACTTCGCGGAAGTGGGCGTGCGCTGCCGCTATCTGCACTCGGAGATCGAAACGCTTGAACGCGTACGCATCCTGCGCGACTTGCGGCGAGGTGAATTCGACGTACTGATCGGAATCAACCTGCTGCGCGAAGGGCTGGACCTTCCCGAGGTCTCGCTTGTCGCGATTCTCGATGCGGACAAAGAAGGCTATCTTCGCAGTGCAACGTCGTTGATTCAGACGATGGGCCGTTGCGCGCGTCACCTGGAAGGCAAAGCGATCCTGTACGCCGATACGATGACGGAATCCATGAAGAGGGCCATGGCTGAAACCAGCCGCCGCCGCGAAAAACAGGAAGCCTACAATCGCGAAAACAACATCACGCCTCAGTCGATTGTGAAAGCGGTGGATATGCAGCTCGTAAAGATCGTCGAAGCGGATTACGTCACGATACCGCTGGAAGAAGTGTCCGGCGAAATCTCGAATGAAGAACAGCTCGCCAAGACGATCGCGCAGCTCGAAGCACAGATGCGCGAGGCCGCGAAGAAATTCGAGTTCGAGCGTGCCGCCGGTTTGCGCGACCGCATCCGCGACCTGAAGCAGCGCGATCTGGGGCTACTGGGCGCATCGAGTGCCGCGGTTGCTTCATCGGTTGCCGGTGAGGAAGAGAACACGGGTGTTCGCGTGCCCATTGCAACAGTTCCTGCGCAAAATGGCGCCGACGACGCTCCTGCCACTTCCGAGGCCGCCACATCTGCTGCTGCCGCGGCGTCGGGCCGGCCCGTTCGCCGCCGCACACGTCGCCGATGAGGTTCGCCCCCGCAGGCGTTCGACACTTCCTGATTGTTTCTGTTATCGCAGCGATTGGCGCGGTCGTTCCGTCGGCGGCTTTTGCGCAAGATTCTTCCCAAACCAGCGACCAAAGTGCTCAGCCGCCTCCCGTATTCGCGCGACATATGAACGAATTCGGCGTGTGGGGCTCGTACGCGATCAATTCTCCCGATCTGTATGGAAGCCGGGCCCACGGCGACTTCGGCGCGCTCGGCTTTCGTTACGGAAGAGTGCTCTCGGCATCGCGGCATCGCGTGATCGAGTACACGTTCGACGTGCTTCCCGCCGAAGTGATTCACGAATATACCTACACGCCGTGCACGTTCCGGTCCGGTGGACATACAATTTCGACGCACTGTATTACCGGGTACCAGACCGTCTATGCGGGCGGAATCGCGCCGTTTGGATGGAAATTCAATTTTCTGCCGCAACATCGGATCCAGCCGTTTGCCGCACTGGTCGGAGGAATGATCGGTTCCGTGGCACGAATCCCGACGGATGTTCCGGGCGGCGCGCTGTTCAATTTCACGGCGGAGTGGCAGCTTGGTTTCGAGCGGTTTAACGCTTCCCGCGATCGAGCGTGGATTGTCGGCTACAAGCTCGAGCACATTTCCGACGCGTTTCGGACGAGCGTGAATCCTGGGATCGATTTGAACGTCATCTTTGTGGGCTATTCATTCTTCAAGTGAACTGCGCAAGCGCCCGCGCGACCCTAGCCCTCCACTCCTTGCACGAGAGTTCTCGCAACCTCTGCATTGGTGGCGCTCAACCTTTTCTGCTGAAATAAACGGCTGGGCCGAGAATCATCGCTCCGCCGACGAGCGCCAGGGCGCCGAGCGTTTCATTAAGAAGAAAAACACCGAGACAACTGCCGACGAGCGGTTCGAGGTTCAGGAAGACGCCGGCTCGCGAGGCGGGTATTCTTGCGAGTCCCCAGTTCCAACACAGGTACGCGCCTGCGGTTGCCAATAAGCCTTGCGCGGCCGCGGCGCCCCAGACTTCTCCTGAAAAATGAAATCGCAACGGTTGGAATGCTTCCGACCAGATGACCAGAAGGGCCGTTCCGATCAGAATCATCCACGTGGTCATTTCGATCGAGTCGTATTTCCGCAGAAGACGTTTGCTGAGAAGGATGAATATCGCGGCAGTGGCCATGGACAGGAGTACCAGCGAGTCACCAGCGAGCGTCGGTCCGGACGACCCGCGGCCCGCACCTTTGCTCGAAAGCGCGATCAGCGTTGCCCCGACCGGCGAGAGCAATAGAACGATCCACTCGATGCGGCCGAGCCGTTCGTGCAGGAATGCGACCGATGCAAGCGCAACCATGACCGGCAACGTGCCTACGATCAGCGACGCGTGCGAAACAGAGGTGAGTTGCAACCCTTTGAACTGGATCAGAAACTGAACGGGAAAGCCGATGACAGTGGCGACGGCAAACAGCCAGATGTCGGGCCAGTTGCGTTCTCGAAAGAGGGCGTTCTTTCGGAACGCGAATGGAATGAGTGGAATGCAAGCAAACAGAAAACGGAATGTAGCGTTTTCGGAGACCGTCATCTCGAGAAAATCGATCTTGCCAAAGAAGAATCCTGTGCCCCAGAAACATCCGGCCATCGCCAGCGCTGCGGTAGTCCGAAGAGCATTTGCGCGCGGCGCTCTGGCTGTCAGTGCTTCTGTCACGCCATCCTGCTTTTCGGGGCATAGAAGGACCACGTGCTGCCATTCGAGTGCATCTGTCTCCTTGGATCAAAACGATTATTCAGCTGCTCCCGAGCCGCTTGATGCATGGCACAAGGAGTCCCAGTATGCGTGATAAATTCGGCGGATTCTATCGAGGAGCGAAACTTCAGCGAAAGCAACGAACCGTCCGAAACAGGCAGCGGTGCTGAAAGGTGAACGAAAGGTGGAAAATTCTCCAAGCGACACCGTGGCGCGTCGTACAATTTAAGTATGGCCAGAGGATGGGAAAGTAAGGCAGTCGAGGACCAGGTACAAGAATCAAAAGCGAGCGATCACAAGCATGAAAGCAAGAAATCGCAGCTCACGCCAGAGCAGCTCGACCTGAGGCGGCGACGCGACGTTTTGCGGCTGTCACGAGCGCGAGTCGAACGAGAGCTCCAATCGAGTCAGAACCCGAGATACCAGGAGCAGCTTCGGCAGGCGCTGGCGGACTTGGATGCGCAGATCGCGGAGATCAAGGAAACATCCTAAGTGCGGTAGGTTGGATTACGCAGCGCACAGGGCGCGAAAAGACCGCGACAGGCAAGCAGCGCAGGCTGCCCGCTAGTCAGTCAAGAGCGTAGCGTCCGGCTCCTCAACGAAAACGACACCGACTCCGTTGTCGGTGTGCTCCCGGCCGGGTTCGCAATGAATTACGGTGCCACGAAGCGACAGCATGCTTGCGCGGTCCTTATCCCCTGAGGCCTCGATCACGACTCGCAATTCTGATTGGAGACGCGGCCGGTTCTTCAAGCACAAATACGCGCCCTGAAGGCTCAGGTCACGAACTGTTGCTTTTTCCTGGAATGACTTCCCGTCGTCAGATTGGCCGCTCACAGTGGCCACGAAGCGAAGGCGCCGGCGCTGACCGATCCGCGAGCCGCGCAGGGCGACGTCGACTCCACGGTCGCTCAAAGTAATCGCCATGCCTTCGGTACCAGCCCATGCGCCAGGAAATTCCAGGCGCGCCGCAGACAAAAACCCGTCGACCTTTTGATCCGAGGAATCGGGATCATGGTGAAAAAGAACGAGGTTTCGCACTTTCAGTTCCCGAGCAAGCTTCGCGCCTTCGAGCCAGCTCGAGTGCCCCCAGCCTTTGCGCGTGGAGGCGAGCTGTTCCGGCGAATATTGAGCGTCGTAGATGAGGACGTCGGCATTCGCGGCAAGTTGGCGCAAGTTCGCGTCGAACTCAGCTACACCTGGTTCGTTGTCGGTGGCATACACAACGGAGCCGGTCGGTGTATCAAGACGGTAGCCGAGACAGCCTTGCGGATGGTTCAGCCACGTGGCAGTGATCTTCGTACCGCTCACGTCCCACTTTTGGCCGCCCGTCACTTCGTGGAATTCGCGCTCGGCGCTCATGGTGGTGACGTCGACCGGGAAATATGGCTTGGCGAGCTGAGCTTCGAGCACCTGGCGCAAACTGTCAGGGCCGAGATCCTTGGATTGAAAACTGTAGAAGCGAAAATGATTGCGCGCGTCAAAAAAAGGATGAAAGAAAGGCAGCCCCTGGATGTGGTCCCAGTGGTAGTGCGTCACGAGAATCTGCGCTTCGATGTGTCCGTCGCGGTGTGACTTCATCCACTCATTGCCAAGCATGCGGAGTCCAGTGCCGCAGTCCAGAATGAACCGCGTGCCGTCGGGCGCCGTGACTTCGATGCACGGCGTGTTGCCGCCGTATCGCCACGTGTCCCGATCAAGCGTGGGAGTGGACCCACGCACGCCCCAGAAGACGACTTTAGTGTTTCGCGCCACGTTTAGAGCGCGCCTGACGGCGAGTTGAGCCGCGAAGCTGCGATGCCTCCAGATTTTTCAGCAATGGTAGGCGGTGGCATTGCGGGAAGTCAATTGCGTTTCGGAGGGAGAGTTCGAGGCTGAAACACGTAATCAGCGGACTGGCTGTATCGATCTCTGAGGACGAAGGACTCCCACAAGGCTTACTACAGGGACTGGCGCAGCAGAACGCGCAAGCTGGTATTCCGTTATTTTGAATTTTAACTGGCTGTGTCACGATCAAGAAAATCCAAACTGACCGAGTTCGCGCAAGCTCCCCGTCTCAATAGAGCAGCGGCCACCATGAAAAATAGCCCATTCGCAGATTTCTGCGGATAGAATCTGGCTGATGCATCTCCATGCGCATGGCTCGCACGGGCACGAACATTCGCACTCTCACGGAACTGCGCTCGGATCGACAAGCAGGATGACGGTGCTTCTCGGGGCTGCCGTCGCCGTAACCTTCTTCCTTGTGGCCGCGGAACTTGCCTCCGGATTTCTGGGCCATTCGATCGCGCTGATCAGCGATGCAATCCACAACCTGACCGACGTGCCCACGTTGGTGATTTCGTGGATCGGAATGCGACTGGCGCTGCGGCCTCCGACGGCGGAAAAGACTTACGGCTATCATCGCGCCGGAATACTAGCCGCCTTTGTGAATTCGATGCTGCTGGGGCTGGTGGCGCTGTTCCTAATTTACGCATCCGCGATACGCCTCTTGCATCCCGTGCCAGTCCACACGGGACTTATGCTTTGGATTGCAGTGCTGGCGCTGGTTATCAACGGAGGAATCACACTTGCGGTACATCGCGGCCGAAGCGACCTGAATGTGCGAACGGTATGGATACACAACCTCGGCGACGCGCTCTCGAACGTCGCGATCGTCGGAGGCGCGCTAGCCATCCGTTACACGGCTGCGATGTGGGTAGATCCAGTGTTGGGCATCGCGATCGGCGCCATGGTTTTGTGGTCGGGAATCGGAATCCTGCAGGAAAGCGGGCACGTGCTGCTCGAAGGATTGCCGCGCGGGATGAGGCTCGAAAACGTAGCCGCATCGATACTCCGCGTCCGAGGGGTGCAGGAAGTGCACGACATTCACATCTGGACGCTGGGCACAGATCTGGTTGCGCTCTCGTGCCACGTCCGCATTCCCGACATGCACATGGAGCAGAGCCAAACGATTCTCAAGGAACTGCAAGGTGTGGTGGAGCATGACTTCCACATCACGCATACGACCGTGCAGTTTGAACGTGCGGGCTTGCCGGCGGAGTCAGGACCCTACATGCCGGAACCAGCGCGGCCGGCGCAGTAGCAAGCATCAGGAGTTACCCAGGCTACTCGGTAGTTGCAACGGCGTGCCGTTTTCCTGATTCAGGCGAACGGTGGCAGCGGAATCGAGTTGCGCCGCATCGATCGTTTTTCGGGTGCCGTCCGGCGTGATGTAAACAATTTTCGCTTCGGCAAATGTAAATGCAATCGCCTGTATCTTCTCGCCATCGCGCAGCACCAGTGTCAGCGGACCTTGGTCAGGCATGGTCGGCGGAGCGGATTCTTGTACCTGGCTTGTAACCGCCGCCTTCTGCTGGAGGACGATGACTCTTGGCTGCGTGCGTTCAGCAGACTCCTCACCAACGGTTTGCATCTGTTCAGCGCTCGCTGGAGCCGTTTCGGCTGCCTCTTCAGGCATGTAATAGCCATATCCGCCGCCAAGAATGTAGGCGCCGGAAAATTGGCCACTGCCGTTTCTCAAGAGGCGCTCCGCTTGAGCAATCTCCAGTTGCGTGACTGGATCCACAATGGCCTTGAGCGGAAGGTCGCGGTTGATCGAGTTAACGTACTGCCAGTTAAACCCGTCCGTTGGACTGATGTTGAGCAGTTGCTGTAGGTCCACAGGCGCGCCGCCGAAGCCCACTTCGTTTTCCGCTCGTCGGTTCCGAATGCCGCTTGCCGAGGAGTTTGCTTGATTGAGATTGTGAAAGTCGTTGACTCGCACGCCGTTCCAGCGGCGATTCGGCGCGATGGTTGCGTGAGATCCCGATGACCTGCTGGCGCCGGGCCGGCCGGGAGAAGGCAAAATGTTACGCATCGGCCGGGCAGGCGCCACTGCGGGCGTGCTTATCGTACGGCGAGCAAGCTGTTGTGCGCCTGAGGGTATTGCGACGAGAGCGTAAGCAAACAAGGCAGCAAAGAAGACTGCGCGACTCCGACTCATGGCGCCTCGCTTTCTACATATTAGACGCAACCAGGCCGCTCGCGGTTCACCCCAAGAGTTTAGTGCAAGCAGCGCCGTTCCCAGAATATGGATTCGCAGGGATAGGACCCGAACAGACAATCGCCTTAGTGGCCCCGACCAGCACGGCTTGCGGTAGTGGGCTACTTTGAGCTACCAAAGTAGCCC
>JBOGNK010000191.1:0-8857 GCA_050747085.1 Candidatus Acidiferrales bacterium | reverse complement strand
GTCGTAGGCTCGCTCATTTGCAAGTGTCTCGAAAGGAACAGCTTCTCAATGGCGAAGAAGAGGAAATCCACAGCGCGTGCGGCGGCAGAACAGGTCAAAATCGGGATCATCGGCGGCAGCGGTCTGTACTCAATGCCCGGGCTGACCAACACGCGCGAGACGCGGGTCAAGACGCCATTCGGCGATCCTTCTGACGCGATTGTGATAGGCTCGCTCGAAGGCTGGCGCGTCGCCTTCCTGGCCCGGCATGCGCGCGGCCACCGCTTTTCCCCCACTGAAATCAACTATCGCGCGAACATCTGCGCCATGAAAATGCTCGGCGTCGAGCGAATCATTTCCGTCAGCGCGGTCGGCTCGTTGCGTGAGGATCTCCCCCCGCTCGATTTCCTGGTTCCCGACCAGTTCTTCGATCGCACGCGGCTGCGCGTATCCACTTTCTTCGGCGATGGCATTGTTGCCCACGTCGGGTTCGACAAGCCAACCTGCGCCGATTTGTCCGCGCACGTCGCCGAAGCCTGCGGCCGCATCGGCGTGAGCGTACATCGCGGCGGCACGTACGTGTGCATGGAGGGCCCGCAGTTTTCGACTCTTGCGGAGTCGCATACGTATCGCCAGCTGCGCTTCGATGTAATCGGCATGACTAATCTCACGGAAGCGAAGCTCGCGCGCGAAGCCGAGATTTGTTACGCCACGCTCGCCATGATCACCGACTACGATTGCTGGCACCCAATGCAAGCGGCTGTGACGCTCGAGGAGATCATCGGCAATCTGAACAAGAATGCGGAGAACGCTCAGCGCGTGATTCGCGAAGCGGTCGGCAAAATTGGCGAAGCCCGCACTTGCAAGTGCGGCCGTGCGCTCGCGCACGCAATCGTGACGGATCCAAAACTGATCGCCCCTGCGGTCAAACGTCGCCTCGCTCCCATCATCGGCAAGTACATCTCCGTGTAGCGCCGGCGTCCCGCCGGCGTTGTTTGTTTGTTCCTTTCAAAAAGCTTGTACGCTGCCTTCCAGCGCGCGCCGGTGGTTCTACTGCGGTTCCGTGGCCTGATGTTGTAAAATCCCGCCATGAACCTACACGCCGTGTTCGCACCGCTCACGACGCCGTTCGCGCCCGACGGCACCCTCTCCGTCGACCGTCTCCGCGAGAACATCGCGCGTTACAACGAAACGCAGCTCGCCGGTTACGCTATGAACGGCTCGACCAGCGAGTCCGTGCTGTTGTTGTGGAGCGAAGTCTATCGCGTGTGGGAGACGGCAAAAAAATACGCCGCCCGTGGAAAAATCCTCATCGCCGGCACCGGGGCCGAATCGACGCGCGAGACGATCGAACAGACCGCTCGCGCTGCGGAGCTCGGCTTCGCCGCGGCTCTTGTCCGCACACCGAGTTTCTACAAGCCGGCCATTAACGATGAGGTGCTCGCCGAACACTACATTCGCGTCGCCGACGCTGCGAAGATCCCCGTCCTCGTCTATTCTGTGCCCACTTTCACGCACGTCACCGTCGAGGCCTCGTTGATCGCGCGCGTCGGCAAGCACCCGAACATCGTTGGCATGAAAGATAGCTCCGGCAACGTGGAGGGCGCCGCGAAGATCATCGCCGCGGCCCCGAAAACGTTTCAAACCCTCGTTGGCTCTGCCAGCACGTTTTACGAGTCTCTCGAGCGAGGCGCGTGCGGAGCCATACTCGCCGTCGCCAACGTGCTTCCTGAAATGTGCTGTGAAATCTGGCAGGCATTTCAGAACCGAAACGCCGATCGCGCGCGCGAGCTTCAACAGAAGCTTACCGCGGCAGGAAAGATGTTCGGTCCGCAATACGGCATCGGCGGGTTGAAGTACGCGCTCGACCGCAGGGGCTACTATGGCGGGGATCCCCGTCCGCCGCTCCTGCCCGTGGGCGAGGTCGCCCGCCGCGAAATTGACGCCATGCTCGACGCGCTCCTGGCCGAACCCGCCGCTCGCCCTTAGGCTGCTGGCGCACCGGCGCGGCTGTCCTTCGGAAATGTGAATCCCGCGGCCTTCCTCGTCATCCAAAGCGAAGGTTTCCGAGGTCTTCATGGATCTTCATCTGTCGTCAAAGCCGCTGAATTTCGCGCCAAATCGGGGCGCATACTGTGGCCGCGCGTGCATGCTCATTCCTGCCCGTGGTTTTCCGCTTTCCCCCTTCTGCCTTCTGCCTTCTAACTTCCGCCTTCTGCCTTTCGCCTCGTGCCGGGTATCATGATTGCCTCGATGGAATCGCACTGTTTTCCATTCCGCGAAATCGCTCACACGTCCGAGCTTTTCTCCACTTTCCTTGAAGACTTTCAGCGCGTTTCGTCGTACTACGCCCATCCGCCGACTGTGCAGGGAATCCTCGATGCGGCGCGCGAAGTGCGACTGGATCCGGAGACACGGCGCGGCGTGGTCGAAGTTCTTCGCGAGCAGAACGCCCGCTTTGGCGCCGGCGATGATACGAGGGCTAACCTCGATCGTCTGGCTGCTGGCGCCGTTGCGATCGTCACCGGCCAGCAGGTCGGCCTCTTTTCCGGCCCACTCTACACTCTCTTCAAAGCTGCCACCGCCATCCGGGTTGCGGAGGAAGTTGCCAATCGCGGGCTCGATGCGGTTCCGGTGTTTTGGCTCGCGACGGGAGACCACGATCTTGCTGAGGTGAACCAATCGTTCTGGCGCACGCGTTCCGGCCTGGTGCGCTACGAAATGCCGGAACAGCCGGAAAATGTGGGTAAGCGAGTCGGCGAAATTGCCTTTGGCCACGCGATCGAACCAGTGGTCGAACAGGCATGCGCCAGTCTTGAAGGCCCATTCGCCGCACACGTCGCGAACGCGCTGCGCGAATCGTATTTGCCGTCTGACACCTACGGCTCAGCCTTTGGAAAACTGCTGTCCCGGCTGCTCGCGGGACGCGGAATGATCTTCATCGATCCGCTTGACGCTCGATTGCATCGGTTGGCTGCCCCCGTATTTCGCGGGGCCCTGCACGGAGCGGATCAGCTGCGCAGCGTTCTTGAGCTGCGTTCGAAGGAACTCGAATCGGGCGGCTTTCACGCGCAAGTAAAAGTCGCGTCCGGTTCAACGCTTCTGTTTTTCAATGTCGATGGGCGCCGTCATCCACTCCGCGCCCAAAACGGCAAATTCGTCGCCGCCGACGCCGAATTCAGCGTCGACGACATCAGTGCCGCCATCGAATCGACGCCCGAACTCATCACCCCCAGCGTTCTGTTGCGGCCTGTCGTTCAAGACGCGCTGCTGCCCACGGTTGCGTACGTCGGCGGGCCGGCCGAGGTCGCCTACATGGCGCAGGCGCAAATTCCATATAAGAAGATTCTCGGACGCATGCCCGCCATTCTCCCGCGGTCGAGCTTTACGCTCGTCGAACCGGCCGTCGCCCGCATGCTTTCGAAATATGACCTCGGTTTCCGCGACGTGCTGCGCGGCCGACAGCATGTTCGCGCGATTCTCGAGCAGAAGGCCATACCAAACGCGCTCGCGCGCCGCTTCGAAACAGATGAGGAGCAGTTGCGCGCCATGCTCAAATCGTACGCGGGCTCCATCGAGAAGCTTGACCCGACGCTCCTGGGCACGCTCGAAGCAATCGAAGAAAAAATGCTGCATCAGTTCACGAAGCTGAAAGAGAAGGTCGGACGCGCCGAAAATTTCCGCACCGGTGTCCTCGACGCTCATCAAAACGCGATTTTCGAATCGCTCTACCCGAATCACGAATTGCAGGAACGCTCGCTCGGCGCGTTGCCGTTTCTTGCCGCCTACGGCACAGAGTTGCTCGACGAGCTTTGCCGCCTCTCGTCAATCTCCGGCTTCGGCGACGCGCAACCTTGCCTCAATCAGCACCACATTCTGTTCCTCTGAGCCCATTTCAAAGATTCAACCTGTTCGGACGACATGCCCATGTGCGTTCTTCGCCGCCTTTCTCGCGCATGTTAGAATCGGGTGGTTCGCATATCTAGTCGCCCACGCCTTTGGAGGCCGATCATGAAGATCACACCGGGAAAACAAAAGGGACTCGAAGCGGTGTCCAACGAGCGCGGCGTGATCGCCGCCGCCGCAATGGACCAGCGCGGCTCGCTGAAGAGCGCCATCGCCAAGGAAAAGGGAATCGATAAGAAAGATGTCTCGGCCAAAATGCTCGAGGAATTCAAGACGGCCGTCGTGAAAGTGTTGACGCCCCATGCGAGCGCTATTCTTCTCGATCCCGAATACGGCCTTCCTGCATCCCGCGTGCGCGCAAAAAATGCGGGCTTGCTGCTCGCGTACGAAAATAGCGGCTACGACAACACGCGTCCCGGCCGGCTTCCCGACCTGCTCGACGTCTGGTCCGTTCACCGGCTCGTCGAAGCCGGAGCCGATTGCATCAAAATTCTGCTTTACTACACACCATCCGATCCGCCACAAATCAACGAGATCAAGCATGCATGGGTCGAACGGATCGGCGGAGAGTGCGCCGGCGCCGACGTTCCGTTTTTCCTCGAATTCGTCGGCTACGAAGAGAACGGCAGCGAAAAGACCATCGAGTACGCGCGGAAGAAGCCGGAAATTGTCGCGGGCAGCATGGCCGAATTTTCGAAGCCGCAATACGGCGTCGACATTCTGAAAGTCGAAGTCCCGGTCAACATGGCGTTCGTCAAAGGCGCCAAGGCGTGCAAAGGTGAATTCGCTTACACGCGCGACGAAGCGAAGGAACATTTCCGTCGGGCCGCTGCCGCCGCGAAGAAGCCGTTCATTTATCTGTCGGCCGGTGTCGATAACGACGTTTTTGCCGAAACACTCGAGCTCGCGGCCGAAACCGGCGTGAACTTCTCGGGTGTCCTCTGCGGACGCGCGACCTGGAAGGAAGGCATTCCCGTTTACGCCAAGCAGGGCGTGAAAGCCCTGGAAGATTGGCTCGCCGCCACGGGAGTCAAGAACATCCAGAACGTCAACGATCGTCTCAAAGCCGCGCGCCCGTGGTTTGGTTTCTATGGCGCAAAATCGCCCGAAGCCGTCACCGCCGATTAACGCGTCACGAAGAGTTTGTCATTCTCAGGCCTGTCGTTCGGGCCGAAGAATCTCTCTTCACTCTGTGACGTTCATGTGACTGGTCTCCGTAACCTGCGTTCAGCCGTGTTTACCGGTAGGTAAAGACTTTTCCGTCGATATGCTCATCCATACGGTCAAAATCCGCACCTCGCGACGAACGGAAATGCAGAACGTCACCGAGCAGGTTACCAAGGCCATCCGCGATTCCGGCTGCACGCATGGCGTCTGCCATTTGTATGTTCCGCACACCACGGCAGGCGTCATCATTAATGAAGGCTACGATCCCGACGTCGCCCGCGACATGGAAGGCGCGCTCGATCGCCTCGTTCCCGACAGCTCTCATTTCCATCACGCGGAAGGGAATTCCGACTCCCACATCAAGACCGCGCTGATCGGCTCCTCGCAAATTGTCTGGGTCGAAAACGGACGCCTGGCACTTGGCCGCTGGCAGCAAATCTTCTTCGCCGAATTCGACGGGCCTCGCTCGCGCGAACTGCACATCAAAATCGTCCCCGATCCAAGCTAACTAGCTGTTCTGGATGGGCACCCGGTGCTATAACTCTTTCCAGGTTTTGGGGGCGTGAAGCATGAGCCACCTCGCCTCAAATCGATGGTCTTTGCTCACGTACGCTGCAGCCGTTTGCCTTTGCCTTCTGACTGGGCCCACTAGCTACTCCAAATATCAAGAACGCACGGCTAAGCAGCGGCTGCTTCCAGACGCTACCACCTGGAAGTACTTTCCGCGGGGCTCTGTCCATGGCTTGATGCCGTATATCGCCGAATTTCTGAATTCTACCGACGAGCCCTCGCTTCTGCCACGTGTTCAGGGGCCAGCCGCAGTGTCCTATAGATTTGAAGCTTGGTTGATGCCGATCATGAAATTGCGGGTGATTCGGTTTCCCCGGCATGCCGACGGAACCGCGAGTGTCGTAACGTTTCTGGCGCCCTACCCGAAAGGCCCCAGCGCGAAGGTGAAATCGAACGAAGTTGAGCGGAACGTGTCTGCTGAAGACACAGCGAAATTCCTGGCGTTACTCGATAGTGCCGAGTTTTGGGAAATGCCGACGGTCAAACTGCCTGATCTTGCTCCCCCGAAATACTACACAGTTGACGGGGCGTTTTGGGTTTTTGAAGGAGTACGGAACGGGGCATACCACGTTGTGTACCGCCTCAATCCAAATGCCAGCCCTTTCACAGATGTGGTGTATTTCCTCGCCCAAGATTTGGCAGGACTCGACAATCGCGAAATTCCACGCGGTATTTGGCCGCCTCTCAGCTTGTTGCCGCCAAACCAGAGCGTCGCAATTCAAATTCCCGGCCCCGTCACAGCGGGACGGCCCTTCGCGTTGCGCGTCGTCAATCAACGCCCCACAAAGATCTCCTTTTGCGTCGCGTGGGCTGGGGCTATTGTCGCAATAGCATCGCCTGCGGTTCCCTCGTTCGACGTCCAGCGGCACGGACCCAAGAAATGGGACTCGCTGCTCTCGGAGCCGGACATAGGCCCCTGTTGCGCACCCACCGAGTTGAGATCCGAAAAGAGCCAGGAATTCCGCATGAAGATCTCCGAGCCAGGCCGTTATCGCCTTCGCTTGTACTACGTCACCAAATCATTGCCGAATTTCTCCGGCGTAAACATCTGCCCTAATCTGGATAGGTTCAGAGGCGCCAAAGTCGTGACCTCTGACGAATTCGACGTTCTTTCCGGCAACTAGCGCGAGCGGTTCCCTCCGTCGCTTTGTTGCTTCTCGACTCTTTACTTCTGTAAACTCTTCCGGCTTTCATCGGAGATCTCATGTCATTGCTGGTTGTTGGTTCGATGGCGTTCGATGCGATCGAGACGCCCCTTGGCAAGGTGGATCGCACGCTCGGGGGAGCGGCGAGCTATTTCGCATTGGCCGCGAGCTATTTCACGCCCGTCCGCGTAGTGGCGATCGTCGGCGACGACTTCACTGATAAGGAGCGGGCAGTCTTTCGCGGACGCCACATCGACCTGACGGGCGTCGAGCAGGCGAACGGAAAGAGCTTCTTCTGGGCCGGCCGCTACAGCCAGAACATGAACGAGCGCACCACGCTTACTACCGAACTGAACGTCTTCGCAAACTTTAAGCCGACACTGCCTGACACCTATTGCGACTCGTCATTCATTTTTCTCGGGAATATTGACCCCACGCTGCAGCGTTCCGTTCTCACCCAAGTGCGCTGCAAGCCGAAAGTAATCGGCCTCGACACGATGAATTACTGGATCGAGCGCACGCCGGCCGAACTGCGCGAAACGCTGAAACGCACGCAGGTGCTGATGATCAACGACGACGAAACGCGCCAGCTGACAGGCGAGCATAACCTGCTGCGCGCGGCCAGGCACGTCTTCAAAATGGGCCCGCGCACGCTGGTGATCAAGCGGGGCGAGCATGGCGCGCTGATGGTCCACGATCGGTTCATCTTTTCTGTGCCGGCCTTTCCGCTTGAGGAAGTGCACGATCCCACCGGCGCTGGCGATAGCTTCGCCGGCGGGTTCATGGGTTTTCTAGCCGGAGCAGGGCGCGTCACGGACGAGACGCTTCGGCAGGCCATGGTCTATGGCTCCGTGATGGGAAGTTTCGCCGTCGAACGCTTCGGGGTCGAGCGCCTCACACACTTGAAGAAAACCGAGGTCAAGAAGCGCGCGCACCTCTTCTCGAAGCTGACCGCCTTTAAGTTGTAGCGAACCGTCCCAGGGGCAATCAGCGTGAATCGTGCTCCGCGTGGGCCAACCTTTCGGTTTACTTCCGAATCCGAGTTGACGGCCCGCGCGCCGGGATGCTATCAATTTCGTTCCGTTTCTGGAGGGATTTTGCGAACCGTTGTCCTCTCGCATCGCTTTCCCGCATATATCAGGAACAATATTCTCGGCTGTGGATATTTCAGCGCGCGAAGCTCATGCGCCGCCGTGGGACGCTGCCAACCCAATTGACTTCCGTGAACCAACTTTCTGACTTGGGCCCGAAGCTTGCTCGCGACTCCGGCTGCGTGTCGAAGACGTCTGCATCAAGTCGCCTGGTGGTGGCAATTTCATGCTGACCTTCATCCGCGCTCGCTTTCTGCGCCCGCGCTGCGCAACGCTGCTCGCAATGGCCACAGTTGTCCTGGCGATTTGCGGGTGTGGCGGCAGTACTTCGAATAATCCCACTCCTCAGATCACAGGACTGATACCGCCGGAAATCACGGCTGGCAGCCAACCCTTTACTCTGTTCGTCAGCGGCACGCAATTCGTCAGCACGACCACCGTTCAGTGGAACGGAATGGATGTTCCGACGGCCTTCGACGCCGCGAGTGGAGAACTGCTTGCAACCGTTCCGGCGGCCGACGTCCAAACTGCTGGGGTCGCGCAGGTCACGGTGACCAGCCCTGCGCCGGGCGGCGGCCGGTCGCTCGCAGCCGCATTCACGATCAATCCTGCAGGAAGCAATGCACCGGCAATCACTTCGCTTTCGCCTTCGAGCGCCCCCCTCAGTTCGCCTGCGATCACGTTGACAGTCAACGGCACGAATTTCGCGCAAAGTGACTACGTGACGTGGAATGGCGGAATCCGCACGACAACGTTTGTCAGCTCGACGCAGCTAACTGCGGGCATACTCGCGAGTGATCTGACGGTGCAGCAGGTTGCGAGCGTTGCCGTACACACATCGCAGCTCAGCGTCGCTTCGCCATCCGTTGGCTTTCAGGTGGGGAACTCAACCAGCGGCAACGTAAAGTTCCCGCAGCTTGTTTCCGCCACTCAGCAGGGCACTGCAGCCGATGGCCAAAGCTCGTCTCCTGCGATCAGCGCAGATGGACGCTACATCGC
>JBOGNK010000190.1:0-18725 GCA_050747085.1 Candidatus Acidiferrales bacterium | reverse complement strand
CAGTCAGTCCAGACCATCCCTCCGTGCGGTTCCGTGTTCGCCGCTTACCTTATACTTACGGGCATTGCGCGATTTCTCGTCGAATTCATCCGTATCAATCCGCGCTCCTTCTTCGGACTCACGAACGCGCAAGCAGCTAGCTTGGTGTCCATTGTGGCTGGCGCCGTTCTCTGGGCGTATCTTTCAAGCCCACGTCAAAGGGCGGCTGTGCCGCTCGAGCATTCGAAAGTTCAACGGGATCGCGCCGAGCGGGAACCCGCGAAACGCTAGCGGGCTCGATGACCAGCTCGACGCGCCTTTGTTCTGAAAGCCCATCGCCATTGCCTTTTAATCGCTGCCTCATTGCTTTTGCCCGCGAATCAGCACCTCCCATACCGCGCTCATAGGTAAATGACGAATCGTCAGATCGCGTGTCATCGAGAATCATACTGCCGCAGTCGCCACAGACTTACTTATGGTCGTACGTACTTCCCGTTACTATTCATTACGTACTACTTGACATCCGAGTTAGAGGGAGAGTACAGTGCGCCCGCTCGTAAATCACAAACGTCTTGGGGCTCGTCCGAAAAGCGCCACCGTCGGAAGCTTCAGCGCCATTTGAAGGTGCGTGAACATGGCCTGTCAAAAGGTCGGCAATCTGGGTGTGTCTGCACGCCGCGAAGTACCGCACGCAGGAGAAACGGCTCCAGGTCTCCCAAGGAATGCAACCGGCGCATCGCTCCATCGCCCGGCCGGCAGATGGACTCGCGAGTTCGATGCTTTGCTCCGTGTCCGTGAAACCGTTCTGCTTCACACGGACTCGGAAGGCATCCTTCGAAGCATCGTTGTTCCCGACCCGTCCAGCCTCTCTTCTTTGACTGGAATGCTAACCGGACGCTCTCTCGTCGAAATCCTTGATCGCGAAATTTACCCTCTTTTCGTCGAAGCCTGCCGCAACGCCCGGCGTTTTAGCCAGGCCCAGGAACTCGGCTGCTTGTTTCTCGGGCTGGATCATCCGCGCTGGCTGTCGGTCTTGATAAACAGCACACAGCATCCGCGTCGTAACCTATGCCGAGTTCAGATCCTTTTCCACGACCCCGCGAGCCGCGCCCGGATGCACGTGCGCACCCGTCCTGACTCCAGCCCGATAGATCGGGCTATCGCACTGGGGAAACTCGCGACGTGGGAGGCGGATTTTCGGACCGGTGAGGTTACATGCTCCGAACGACTTCTCGAAATCGCACAGGCATTTGAACCGGCGCTTCCCGCCTGCGATCTGATATGGATGATCGCGCGCGACTGCTACCACGCACTGTCTGCGAACTCACACAAGCCTCAACCTGAATCATTCGAACAGGACGTCCAATTCTGGGGTTCGGATGGCAGACCGCGCGTCGTTCATGCGCGCACGCTCAGCATCGCGCAAGAGCAAGGTCTACCGTTGCATATGGCAGGCGTCATCGAAGATGTCAGTGACCAGAAGGCGTTCGAGCTAAGAGCGCGGAATCAAGCCGCCCTGCTCTCTTCCGCCGAAAGGCTGGGCAATCTTGGAACGTGGGAACTCGATCTTCAAACAGGCCAGGCCGTATGGTCCGGTGCGCTGTTTGACATTCTCGGGCTTCCTCGCGCCGGAGATTCGAATCAAGCCGCCTATTTGCGTAATCTCCATCCCGAAGATCGGGCGCGCGTTCCCCAGATTCTTGCGCATGCCGTTTGCAGTTCGAGCCCCTGCGAATATACCTGGCGCTATCGCACAGGCGACGGTGATTGGCACGTCTACAGGACTCTTGCTGCTCCGGTTCAAAGCCTCGCTGGTGCCCGAACGCACGTCGTCGGCGTGGTCGGCGACATTACCGAGCAAACTCGCGTGGCGCAGGAACTCCATAGCCTGTCCCAATCGCTCATACGTGCCCGCGACCAGGAGCGCCGTACCTTGGCGCGCGAACTCCACGAATCTGCTGGTCAGAGCCTCGCCGCCCTTAAGATGACCCTCGGTAACCTGTGGCATGCTCTACGCCCCAAGGATGTTCGGATCCGTGCCTTGGTGGAGAGTTGCCAACAGCTGACCGACGCGATAGCAGGCGAAATTCGCACTGTTTCTTATCTAATGCATCCCCCCATGCTGGACGAATCCGGCCTCGTGCCTGCGGTCCGCTGGTACGCTCGCGGCTTCACGGATCGCAGCAAAATTAAAGTAAGCGTCGACGCTTCGGAAAATTTCGGCCGGCTAAGCAAAGAAATTGAAATGACCGCTTTTCGCCTGATTCAGGAGGCGTTAACGAATGTCCATCGCTATTCCGGCAGTCGAACTGCCAGAATCCGCCTCGTACGCGACAAACGTGTTGTGCTCATCGAAATCGCCGATGCGGGCTGTGGCCTCCCCGGCCCAATTCGATCGGACGCCCATCATTCGGAGGGCGTGGGGATCGCTAGCATGCGCGAACGTGTCCACGAACTGGACGGCATTTTCGAAATCGAAACTGCTCCTGGCCGGGGTACTTCCGTGCGCGCGATTTTCCCTGAACGGCTTAGCGCCCCGGCGAACTGCAATCTCCTCGCCGAGGCGGGTGGCGAAGAATCGAAATAACGCACCAGCAAATCTTTTCCCATTTCGGAGGTGAAACGTGACCGTTGCAACGAAGGCAGCACAATCGGGCAGAGCCATTTCACATCCAAAGCTGTACCGAATCCTCATTGCCGACGATCACGCCCTGGTCCGGCGAGGAGTCCGTGATCTGCTCGCCGATCAGCCGGGTATTGAGATTTGCGGAGAGGTCACCACCGGTCCTGAAACCATCGACTCGATTCGGAAACTGAAACCAAATCTCGTTATTCTTGACCTCACCATGCCGGAGATGACCGGTTTGGAAGCCGCTCGCGTCATCCGTGAGGAATCGCCAGAGACGGACGTAATGATTCTATCGATGCACTTCTCTCCAGATCTTGCGCGAGAAGTGTTCCTCGCTGGCGCGATGGCCTATGTACTTAAGTCCGACGCCGACCGGGAACTGCTTGCCGCCGTGGATCACGTCCGTCATCATCAGCCGTTCTTTACCGCGCAACTGACCGCTTCAATGATGCAGATTTTTCTCGACGGGCAAAATCCAGACGCAGCAAGCGGCACCGCGACTCTCAGCCCGCGCCAAATCGAAATCCTCCAACTTCTGGCTGAGGGCAGCAGCAACAAACAAATCGCGGCCGCTTTGAGCATTTCGATTCGAACAGTCGAAAGCCACCGGCATCACATCATGCGCAGGATGCAGTTCGAAACCTTTAGTCACCTCGTTCGCTTTGCCGTCCGCAACAATCTCGTGGAGGTGTGAACGGCGCGAACGCAGGTACCTGAGGGAAAAATCGCGGTGCTATTTCTTGATGGTCTTGCGGCGTCCGCGCCGGCGCGCCGGACGGTTTCCCGCTAACTCGCCTACCAGTTCGGCAGACCAGATTGACGTCACAAATTTCTTCAGCCCATGATCGTCGAAATCGATTGTTGTGCGGTCCGAATTCGACTCCGTGACAGTGCCGACCCCGTACTGCTGGTGGCGGACGCTCTGTCCTTCTTCCAAAATCTGCACGATTTTTCTCCTTCGGTAGCTGTTCGTGAGCCCTGAGGCAGCTTTGGGGGCCGCCGCGCGACTTCCGCGAGAGGGGTGATCGGTGTCGATCACCCCTTCGGGCTCAAGCTTCTTGATTGCTTCCTAAGCTGATTTGTGACGGGCTAGAGGCTGACTACGCGTTCGGCTTGCAGGCCCTTGGGTCCTTGCTTCACCTCAAACTCAACTGCCTGCCCTTCGTTGAGACTCTTGTACCCATCAGCCTGGATGGCCGAAAAGTGAACGAAGACATCCTCACCCGACTGGCGCTGGATGAACCCATAGCCCTTTGCCGCATTGAACCACTTCACTGTACCCTGCTCTCTACTCACTTCTTCTACTCCTTTGATTCATTCAGGCGGCAATTCCCTGTTCGCTCGGCTGGGACACCGCCCCGAAAGCTATTTGTGCTTTGGTGCCTCTCCCCGTCATTAAAAAAGCCCGGTGGGCTATCGCCCATTGGCCTTCCCGGCGCGTAAAGCAACTCAAGAGCAACAAACGCGGGCAAAACTCTAGCATACAGGCATTCTCTCGGCAACAACCTACATTGATCGACCTAGATGATTCACCGGAAGGTGCACAGAACGAAAGCCTTAGGCGCGAGCCACAGTTCAACGCTCGTTCCGTTTCCGGTCGCCAACTTCGCGTGCTCATGGTAACGCTCTACAATGGAACGTCGAACTCGTTTGTTCACCCCATACGAAGCCGCCCGACTCTTCTCCTCCTGGGTTCCGCGCCACTACGGCCTGTGCAACCCAGTCCCGGCGAAATTTCATCGAAGTCTGCCGTAATCTCATTTGGGCCAAGGAGAGAGCGAGGCTCTGCACGCTAGCGCCTTAGCAACCTCGCGAACGAGATGAATCCACGCGTTCCGGCGCAGAGGTGTGTCAAGATAGTCGTCCTCACAACATGAGGCTTGTAAACAAGGAGATACTGGAACATGCGCATTAAAGCCGCTGTGCTCGTAAGTTCCGCGGTCCTGCTCATCTGCTGTGCTCCAGCAATGGCCCAGCGCAATCATTCGGAGTTCTTCGGAGGAGCAAACGTCAACTTTCAATCGACCGTCACCGGCCAGAACATCACAGACAGTCCCACATACTCTTTCGGGTACCTGTTGAATTATCGGCTTCATTTCAACAACTGGGCGGCCATTGAGGTCAACTACGAGCACACACGCTATACCCAGTTCTACTCAGGCGGTACGGGAATCATCAATTCCTGGACGCAGGCAAACACCAAGGAAGCCACGATGGCCTTCGTCTTTCAGTTTTGGAGCAGGTTCAATGGTCGACTCCAGCCATTCGCCGAAGGCGGCATCGGGGGCCTGTCCTGGTCGCCCGTGTCCAATGGCTCGGTCGGTGGTCCTTTCAGCCAGAATCGTCCCGCCCTTCTCTACGGCGGTGGTTTCGACTGGAAGGCGTTCGGTCACTTTGGCTTGCGCGTAGGTTACAGGGGGCTCTTCTTCACTGCCCCGGATTTCAATGTCAACGGCCAATTCACGAATGTTCGAACGCAAATGAAAGAGCCGTATGCCGGCATCACATACCGTTTTTAAGGAACGGTACACTCGCAACCCCTCACACCGTCGAATCGCGGAGTGATCCTATCTCGGTCCAGTACCTCCGTACTGCCGCCCGTTCGCCACGAGTACCGTCTCGTACGTGACTTTCCAGCCAGTGACTCCTCGTTTCCGCCGCAGCACACTGGCCGGCAGAGGTCCCTTCGAGGCTTCTCAATGACGGACAAGCCGATGCATCCAAGGAAGAATGAGGCCGGATCAATTCGGCCCGCCTCGAACGCGCCTGGCGCCGAAGCCGATCGCCGCCGGCGGCGCCGTGCCATGATCTCGATTCCTGTTCGGATCCGACGAATCGGATACGCCGGTCTGGATGAAGTCTCAACGACGGTGGATGTATCCCGCCTGGGATTCCTCTTCGTCACCGCCTCCGGCGACTATTACCGGGGGACGGCCGTTAAAGTCGTCTTCCCTTACGCCGAAACAGCGAGTTCGATGCAGGCTGAGCAGCAGGCGCGAGTCGTTCGCGTGACGAAACTTTCAGATGGTCGGCGTGCAGTAGCAATCGCGGTCGGTCAGCAGAACGCGCATGACAGCGCGGCCAGCCCTGCGACTACGGCTTCAGGCCAAACTCACGCTGAGGTCCCCCCCTCCCGAATTGAATCCTCGCGCGCCGAGCCCAAGCCGCTTGTTCTCGCTCTGGATTCTGAAACAGCAGTCCTCGAAAATGTAAAGACCCTATTGGCAGCCGAAGGCTACGAGGTCATCGCCGTCAACAATGCTCGTGACGGACACGAGATTCTAAACCTCTTCACTCCGGCGATGGTCATCGCCGAAATCGAGGGTGAAGGATTCCCAGGCTACACCCTCTGCGCGCACGTCAAAGAAACCCCACGATTGCAACGCGTGCCTGTCGTATTGGTCACCAGCGGCGGCAATCCCTCGGATTACCGCGGCGCCCACTCGTTGGGCGCAATTGTTTGCATGACAAAGCCCTTCAAGAACGAACGGCTTTTGCACTTGTCGCGCCTCTTGGCGCCTTTCAAGAACCCTCCGCCACAAGACTAATTGTGTAATCGTGCGAGCAGGCGCAAATCGTTCTTTCCGACCTGTCCAGACGAACAGTAATCGCCTCGAAATGATCATCATCTGTGCCGGTTCTGCGGCCGCTCGTTTTTCTATAATTAGAAACGTGAAATGTCCTAAATGCGCCACCGATGCACCAGAGAGCGTTCGCTTCTGCCCTCAGTGTCACACAACGCTCTCCTTCGAGTGCCCTGCCTGTCGCCACAAACAGGCACACGGGGGACAATGCGATAAATGTGGCGTCGATTTCATGAAATACGCGACCGCAGCCATGTTTGCGGAAAAATCCAAGGCCGATGCGACTCGCGAGCGCTCGCTGCAACGCTCCGCGATGCTCAAACACCTTCTGCTTGCGCCACTCACGGGCGGTCTGCCATTAATCCGCCACCTCTTTGCCATGGGGCGCAAAGGCCGGGCCGAGTAGAGACTCGTCGGCGCTTCGTTCTACCAGCCATCCCGTTTCAAACAGAAACTAGCTGATCAATTGGCACACCCGCGAGCGTCGTTCCATCTCTCTCATATCCCGTTGGCGCGAGACCAACCTCAATATCACGCGGCATGTTTCTACCGCTGCTTTCGCGGGCCCCCGATGTGCCCTGGTTTGCCGCGTGGAAGTACCTTGAAGGTGGAAATAAGCCAGTCCGAGAGAATTCCGCGCCGACAGCGCGCTTCACTTCGCGGAACCAGTAATCGAACGTGCCCTCAGCGACTCCTACGAGACCGATAGCACGTCTGTATTCCACCCCCTGCAAAAAGTACGTTTCGAATAGTTTGAGTCTTCCCTTCCACTCGGGCCGCCGCAGCGCGTTTCGCCCGATTCGTTCAAAGTCGGCAACATATTCGCACGCACGCGCTCGAGCCGGCCGCCAGCTGTATCCGTTCGCCGGTTTCTCCAAGGCGACGGGCCGAACGCGGCCTTCGCCGTTATCGAGCCCCATCCGAAAACGACGATATCTCGCGTGACACTCCTCGAACATTTCCGAACTCTTCATCTGGTTCCCCCGGTGAAAATATGATCGAAAGCTGCGACCTGCTCGTGCCGGATCCAATCGCGCATCTGTCGGTGCGGCGGTGAACGGGCAGCGACCGACAATACGGACTCGTTGCTCCTCTCCCGTCCATCCGGGCGTCGCGTTTCAGTTTTGTTGATCCGTCGAGGCCTCTTGCAACAGTTCCCCGACCTGCCAAATCTCTCTGGTGCGACCGCATTCGTCCTCGATCGCAGACACGCAAGCATCGAAACACTCGCCCCATCCGTTCAGAAAACCTCGTAAGTACTCCTCAGCGAGCCGCTCCCGCTCCAGTTGCCTACGTTCCATCTCGATCGATTCACTTTTCTCGACCGTGGGCGCCGCGAGAGCCCAACGCAGTCGGTGCGCAACTTCGCGCGCAAACCTCAAAACCCAGTGAATCGGGACCGGTGCGTAGACTCCGATTCGTCCGCGCGGCTCATACCATGCCATTCGCCATCCTGGCGGAACACTTCCGCCACAGCTAACGTCCTTCAGTACGAGTTGGCGTATCTTCACGTCTCCTTCTCTCCCCGGCCCCGGCGGCCGGCATCTATGCTGTTGAAGTCAATAGCCTCTGTATGTACTATTGACCCGCATTCACCCTCCATTGGAGGGGATACGACACAAAGGACCCTATGGGCACCACCCAGCCGCCCGTTCAATATCTGTTTGCGTCTTCGCAGAATGCGGTCGAGGCGTACTCCTTGTCGTGTCACAACCAACTCGCCAATGTCGAACGTTCCTTGACCGACGTCGTGGCCCGATGGCTACAAATTCAGAACACCGAACGCCTCGCTAGAACAATGCTGCAGTTGCGGCGCTATGCGGCTTCGCCTTTGCTCGCTCGGTCGTTCGCCGCGCCTGCTCGCTTGCTCCCTCCTGTTTCCCCGGTCCTCGCCGCAGATCCGCCATCCAGACTTGGTCACCCGCTCCTGCCCATCGACGAAGCGGCGCATCTGCCACTCGCCTTGCAAGGCTCGGCCTTTGCTATCGAAGGACAGGTTTGCCTTCACTCGGCCCTGGACCTCGACGTCACACCGGACTCCCCAACAGACGAATTCACGTGGCCTTTCTATTGGCGGCCACTCTCGAGTCCGCGACCAACCCTGTGTGCCGTTCCATTGCCGGGATCTTGTGCTCCAGCATCCAACAACGTCCCCATCGACAATCCGTCGCGAATCTGGAGAGCTCTTCCATCAAGACCATCGCCCAGCCACTCAATGATCGGACTACAGCCCGTACCCGTTCGCGTGCGCTCAGGGCAAGGCCGTTTCGGATGCCTCCGCTCGGGCCCAGCGAAGCAACTTCTGCGCGCTGGCGATTTGCCTCGTTGTGCGAAAATCGCCTGAAGTGGCCGCACCCGCCTCTTTTTGGAAGGCCTGAATTGGCGAGAGGGCAATCTCAATATCACGCGGCATGTTTCTACGCTGCTTTCGCGGGCTCCCGATGTGCCCTGGTTTGCCGCGTGGAAGTACCTTGAAGGCGGAAATAAGCCAGTCCGAGAGAATTCCGCACCAACAGCACGTTTTACTGCGCGAAACCAGTATCGGGGGGAGTCCGACAAGCGCGCGCTGGAGAGAGCATCTGGGTAGTTAAGGGCGCGCCATCGCTCCCATTTCGTTGGCATCGAATTGGAAGATGTCCAATGATTGCCCACTCGCGTCCGTGTCAGGCTCCATCACCCTCACTGTTATCACCCTTCACTGCTATCGGCGGCCTCACCTCATCGCCGTTGCCGTGACGCCCGCCCTCCCCGCTAACCAAAACATAACTATGCATTCGTGGGGAAAGGTCGTTATATTATCTACGTACGTTAGTAGTGTGTTGATGCTTCTGCTATAATATAGCTAGAGCGAAAAATGGCGATGCAGTGAGCGGCGGAGAATGGGGATTCCGGCCGTTAATTAATCGACTGAGGGCGCCCGATCTCGTTAGCTTGGCGTGTTGGAAGCATCGAACCCATTCGAGCGCCGCGCGGCCGATCCGACGTGCAGGGCGCGAACGCATCCTTCTGCCGCAAGCACTTTGCGGAAGCCTACTGACTATGCAACGTCTGCCGATCCGGCGCGCGTAAGGTGGGAGATCGTGCCGAGTTGTTGATACCTCTCCGTCCGCACGATCTGGTCGTTGTGAGCGTTATTTTATTCCGGGAGATTTGTTGTGGCAGTCGTCAGTTTGCGCTTACGCCCAGTGGGCGGCCCAAGCGCCATGACGGTTGCCGGTTCGAATGGATGCTTGTCCCAATGTTACTTGCTTACGGGTTAGCCCCACGATGAGCGAGGGCAAACTTAATGTAGCCCTCTATCGTTTCGCGATCACCGCCCGCGAGAGGGCGACCGTTGATAAAGAGCGTAGGCGTGCTGTCGACGTGCAAGGCGACGCCTTCGGCGTGGTTGGCATCGACGGCTTGTTTTGCCTCTGGAGAGGCCATGCAAGCCCTGAATAAGCTGGTATTCAGGCTAATTTGGCTCGCGAAAGCGGTCATTTGGTCGAAGACGTTATCCGGCGTGATTGAGTCTTGTTTGTCGAAAATCAAATCGTACATCTTCCAGAATGCCGGCGGCGACTGCTCAAACGCGCAGTGTGCGCCGATCGAGGCGGTCTCGGCCCAGGGATGGATCTCGGTGAGCGGAAAGTCCTTAAATACGAGACGCAACTGGGGATAGTCCTTCTCGACCGACTTCATCACGGTATGGACCTCACGGCAGTGAGGGCACTCGAAGTCGGCGAACTCGACGATACTGATGGGCGAGTTGGCCGGCCCGCGGGAAGGATCTCCTTTGACGTTGAGCTTGGCGAGATTAGAACCGAACGGGTTGGCGGACGTGTCGAACATCTCGCCACGGACGAATTGCTTGCCGTCTTTGCTGATGTAATAGGTGGCGCGCTGAGTTTGGCCCTTGTAGGTGACGGCGAATGGTACCGAATAGAAATCAGGCGACGGAGACGGGCCGAGCGGGCCAATATCGAGCTTGTACTCAGGCCCCCACGTGAACAAATTGCGGATGAACGTCTCGGCAGAATGCGTGAGCCCACCATCTTTCACTTGCGATCCAGATTGCGCAGACTGCGTAGTTCCGCAAGAAGCCGCAATAAAAATTGCGAGCAATACGTATACATACGGACGTCGCATGAGTAGGAACTCCTATGAGTAGCGCCCCCTAACTCCGTAGCCTACAAACGGGCGCGATCAAGCGAATATGAAACCACAGACCAAAGTGCGCTGGCTAGTGCCTGAGGACAATTCTCTCGCGGGGAATGCTCGCCGAAACCACGGGAGCCCGCCACGCCGAAAGCAGGAAATGTTCGCGGAGAACAGGCCAAAGCAGCGCGCCAGGGATCAAATCGTTTGGCCTGTCTGGCGATCGATCAATCTTGAGTGGGTAGACTTCGATATGCTCAGACACTCGGCCTGATCGGCAGGACTTCGATCGGCAGGACTTCGAGGTGACGTGGGATTATTACTGCCGGGAGATACGCTACCGGCTCCGCCGAGCGTTTCAACAGCGAAGCCGGTAACGCGCTTTCGATAGAACTGCCGCAGCGCCGTAAGTGCATCGGCATCAATGAAACCGTCAAGCCGTCACGGCGCCGACACACCGCTGTGAACCGCTAGCAGACGGCGCTGGTCGGATTCGAACTGGGAGTCCGGCCAAAGCGCATCAGGCCAAACATCCCCAGAACACCCAGACCGAACAACAGAAGCGCCGACGGTTCGGGCGTTGCTGCGGTCGGCGTCCCGTTGGCCGCCAGGGTGACCGAGTTGAGGAGCGAATAGTTCAACCCCCACGTAACGATGCCGCTATAGCCGTCGTAACTGAATGGCGTGAGGTCCGACGGGTCTAGAACGGCGAGATCCACTGAAGTGCCGCCGTTAACAGCGAAATCGACGAACGTCAGAGCGTCGACTGAGAATACATCCGTCACATACCCCGATGTCCCCGAAATGCTCGACAGTCCGAGCGATGACAGATCGAACGACCAAGCACCGATCGAATCGGTCTTACCATTGTCCGAAAAAACGTACGAGCCCGTGATCGTCTGGCCCGTCGTAGTGGACGCGGTGACATCGACCGTAGTGTCGGCAGCAGCCGGACGCGGAGCTACAAGCGCCGCGGCGAATAACACGAGAAGCGGAAGCGCAAAGCGAAAAGACAAGGTTCTGGGCATGAACCCCCCGTTGGTAGTTAAGGTGACCGCAAAACTTCGTCAGTGTACGAGCACGTGGCGGGCCGCTCGACCTAGTTCACCCTAGTTATTGTAATCACAGGACTTAGAGAGACGCCAAGAGGTCAGCACCAGGATTGACGTGCAGAAGTTTGCAATGATGTTGCAAACAAAATCCTATGAGCGGTTGTCAATCGCAACGTCTAACAACTATTCCGGCCCCAAATATCGCCGACGGTGAATCCCTCGGGAAATGGGTCGCTGGAATCGAGGACGTACGTGCTGAAGCCGGTGAGCCAGGCGCGGCCGCTGATCGTTGGCACGACGGCGACGCGGTTCCCGACTCGCGCTTCGCGAATCAGGCGACCGGTAAACGTCGTCCCCAGGATGCCTTCGTGGACGAAATCGCGCCCGAGTGGCAATTGGCCTTTTGCGTGAAGTGCGGCCATTTTTGCGCTTGTGCCCGTCCCGCAGGGCGAGCGGTCGAGCGCGCCCGTCCACGACGCAGGCTGCTGCCAATCGAGCTTGCCCGTCGACACAATCACGGCGTTTCGGCGGTCGACGCCGGCGGTGGTAGATGGCCCAGAGAGCTGCGCGATGGTGACGCCCGAAATCGCCGGGTTTTCGGGATGCGCGACCGGCAACTGCTCCTGCGCTGCCGCCTTAATCATTTCACCGATGCGAGTGATATCGCGGCCTTCGTCTGGCGTGATGCGAAGCCCGAATGGCTCAGCATCGGCGATCACGTAAAACATGCCACCGTAGGCGACATCGACTTTGACGGTGCCGAGAGTCTTGACTTCGATCGGAGCATCGATGTGCATAGCGAACGCGGGCACATTCTGGAATGTGACTCGGGTAACTTTATCGTTCTCGACCCGCGCCTCGACTTCAACCAAACCTGCTGGCGTGTCGAGCTTGAGCTTCATCACGGGGCCAGTGATGGGGACCATGCCCGTCTCCAGCAGCACGGTAACCACGCAAATCGTGTTGCTGCCCGACATCGGCGGATATTCCACCTGCTCCATGATGACGAAGCCTGCGTCCGCGTCGGGAATTGTGGCCGGCAAGATCAGATTGCAGTTTGACGCAGGATACCCGCGCGGCTCGCGAAGCATGATCTTGCGCAGATCATCCTGCTGCGATGCCAGGTAGGTCATCTTTTCAAACATCGTATTGCCGGGGACGTCCGGTACGCCGCCAATGATGACGCGGCCCGGCTCCCCACAGGCGTGCGCGTCGACGGCGGTAATGGTTTTCGCGAATTTCAAGGCTCGCTCCGAATCATTAGTTGTAGCGCGGGATCATACCATCGGCCCGGAAACAGCAGGCAACGAAGCAGAGGAGGAGTCGTTTCCTTTGCAAGTCCCCTACTTCCTCGAAAACACCCGGACGTAATCGACAAGCATGCGCTGCGGAAAGGCAGTGGAGGCGTCCGGACTGCGTGGGAAATCGCCGCCCACGGCAATATTCAAAATGATGAAGAAGGGATGATCGAACACCCAGCGCTTCCCGGGCATGTCTTTCGGCGTGCGCGTCTCGTAAAAATGGCCATCGACATAGAAGCGCACCTCCGACGGCTCCCATTCAATAGCAAAAGTGTGGAATGCGTCGGTAAAGCGCCCATTGGCAAGCGCATAAGTCCCGGTCAGCGCTTGATTGCCGGAATACCCCGGGCCGTGCATGCTGCCGTGATTCACCGCCGGCTCGGAGCCGATATTCTCCATGATGTCGATTTCACCGCACGTAGGCCAGTCGACGCTCTGGCAGTTGTCGCCAAGGATCCAAAACGCCGGCCAGATGCCTTGCCCTGTTGGCAATTTGATGCGCGCTTCGAAGCGTCCGTACTTCTGCGTAAAATGACCGTCCGTAGAAATGCGGGCAGATGTGTAGTGGCGATGCACGCCATCCGTCCCTGTAAATGGCTGCTGCATCGCCTGGATAACCAGATTCCCGTTTTCCTGTCGAACGTTCTGCCGACGGCCCGTATAGTACTCGAGTTCGCGATTGCCCCAACCGTTGCCGCCGGTCTCGATGGTCCATTTCCCGGGATCGGGCGGCGCTCCGTTCGGACCGTTGAACTCGTCGCTCCAGATCAACTCCCATTTCGAGTGCGACCCGAGCGTCGGCATTAATTTCGCGTTCGGACCGGCAACAGACGGAGCGAGTGCGCTCCCAAGCGCCATTGCCAGACAAGCGACTTGGACTTTCGAGGCGACCAGAGATGTGAAGCCGTTCATGCCGCCAATTGCGCTGCCGTCAAGCCTTCACGCCACGGCGGAGATAATTGTCCGTCTTGCTGATCCAGTCCTCTCTGCGCGGCGCGAAAAAATCGATATCAACAGTATCTTCCAAAGCCTCTGCGGCGTGAGGGACGTCCGCCGGAATCACCAGCACCTCGCCGGGATGAACCACCAGCTCGCCGTCGTCGAAGACGAACTTCAGAGCACCGGCCAGAATCATCGTGTACTGTTCGCTGCGGTGCGAGTGCCTCGGCACGATTCCGCCCTTCTTGATCAGGACGCGCGCGAGCGTTCCGTCGTTCCCGCTAACCATGTTGCGCGAAATCACTTCGCTGAGCTTTTCAGTATCGAGACCTTCCCAAGTTTGCGCTGCGAGCATCCGTTCTCCCCTTCGGCTCCTGACGATCCGCATCGGACAGAGCCAGGGCGGAATGCTCTATCGAAACGAACAAATCGTCAATCGTCATTTGCCACTGCAAAAAATGTTCTGCTTTGTAAGTTCTATCTCGCCATCACACCGGAGATGGTTTTCGACCAGCCGCGGGCTCCGCGGCTCTGGCTTTTCCGAGAAGGCCCTACAGAAACCCAGGCCCGCGAAGCCCTCGACAAAATCCCTCGCCACCTGCACACGCGTAAATGGTTGGTAAGGTGCGATCCCAGTCGTCCGCCTGGGCTTTCGCGCAGATGCTGGTACGCCGGCGCGGAGAAATCTGAGAAAAGGGGTCAGTTGCCGCGCAGTCTTACCGCGTTTCATTACCTCGCAGGCGTCGTACTTCCGCACGCAGTTCGCGCAACTCACGCTGCAATTCCGGCAAGCGATTGAAGACCGCGACCGATTTCCTCCAGTCGAGATTCGGCATGGCCGGATACCCGGAATAGATTGTTGCTGCCGGAACGTCGGTCGGAACGCCGCTCTGCGCTGTCAGTACGGCGCCATCGCCAATAGTCAAATGTCCGGCCGCGCCTACCTGCCCGGCGAGAATGCACTTATTGCCGACGCGCGTCGTGCCGGCAAGCCCAACCTGCCCGCATAGAAGCGTATCTTCACCGACTTTGCACGCATGCCCCACCTGAACCAGGTTATCAATCTTTGTTCCGCGGCCAACGTGCGTTGCGCCGATGGTCGCGCGGTCGATTGCGGAGTGCGCCTGAATTTCGACGTCGTCTTCGACGACGCATCCACCGGCCTGACGCATTTTGCGCCATCCGCCATTTTCGTCGCGCGCAAATCCGAATCCATCACTGCCCACGACGACCCCGTTTTGCAAGAGGACGCGATTTCCTATCGTGCATCCTTCGCGCACGCACGCGTGCGAATGCGCGAAGAAATCGTCGCCGATTCGCGTGCCGCTATAAATTGTGACGAAGCTGTGCAGCACCGCATTCCGGCCGATCGCAACGCCGGCATCGACGAAGCAGTACGGCCCGATATGCGCGTTCGCCCCGATTTTTGCTGAACTTGCAACTACCGCCGTCGGATGAACGCCCGGCACGTACTGCGGCGCGGGATGAAACAGCTCGATGGCTCGCGCGAAGTCGAGATAGGGATTCGCCGATCGCAGCGCCGGCATTGGTACGGCGCGCTCATCACGCGAGACTATGATTGCGGATGCATTGGTCGCCCCCAGCGCGGATCGGTACTTGCGGTTGACGAGGAATGTCAGTTCCCCCGGACGTGCCTCATCGATACCGGCGACGCCGTTGATTTCAGTCGCGGCATCTCCGTCCACCTCGCATCCCAATCGCTCCGCAATTTCGGCCAGCTTCATTGTTTGCTCCTCGCGTTTTCACGCAGGCACACTCTACCCTATTCCTTCCAACCGAGCGAAAACGCATGGCACTTCCGGAAGCGTTGAACGGCGCAGTGTCGCAGGTTCCTTCGATTCTCTCTGTGCGCTCTGTGGCCTGTGGCGAAATCTCATTCGCCGAAGAGTTTTGATTGCGCGGGCTGGCCTTCGCTCGTTCGGGGCTCGGCGGGTTGACGTGCCGCTCGTCGCGCCACTCCCACCACGCCAAGCACTTTCATCTCAACGAGGGCGGTTCGTGGCACAAACATCCGCAGCGTGTTTCCGTGCAAATCGGGTGGAGTCAGCTGAACGCCGGCGTCGAGCAGTCCCAGTAGGTCGTTCCCGACGATTCCCTCCATCAGGTCGTCATCGCGAAACCGCAGCCGCACCCACAACCCATCCAGCTTTGGTCTGCTCAGAAACACTTTTCGTTCCGGCTCGAAGCCGGCATCAAATTCGCGGACGAAATAAATACACTTCACGGCATCGGTAGCGATCGCCTGATGCTCTCCATCGGGCGTGAGCAGGTCGATCGATTCGCCACGCCCCAGGGCAGCCTGGTTGACGTATCCGCGAACGGCCGTGTGGTCAAGCAGCACGATAACCACGCGCTTGTGCGTCGAGGATTGCCCGCTTGGAAGGCGAGACGGAGTTTGCGTTTTCGCCGGCATGATGGTTCGCCGCTATAGCGGTTCGAATACGTCAATGCTACCGCGAGCGCCTCGCTAACGCGAAACGCGCTCATCGCAACGCGGTCAATCTGTAACCTGCGGGACGGGAAATCGTTTGCGTCCTGCGAATAGCGCGGCAGGCGCACAGCCGGGCGGCGTACGAATCTCTTCGGCAGGCCCGTGGATCATCGCAGAGCATCTCGCCGTGTTTCATTGCTGTCTCAGAGCGGGACGAGATTGCTGTCTTCGAAGGGAAACAACGCGCGGCCGAGAAGGACGCTCTGCATCTTGTCCAAGCGCAGGGGATCCTTGGACTCTATACGCCGCCGTGAAGCAGCGTGTGGCGTTTCGAGGGCGGGGCTGCGGCTGTCTTCTCACTATCAGATCACCATCATCGTTTTCGATCCATTTGAAGCGGCACTTGAATCATACGGCTTGCCCGTTTACCAGAACTTCGCAGAATTTGAACAACCATGTTGCGCTAAAAACCGGATGTCGTCAGACTTTCTGAGGTAACCCGAGTAGCGGCAGCTACAACCACGCGACGATAACCGTGCGGAAGCGACTCGGCATCACAACCTTACTCGTGATCCTGGCGAGCCTTTGCGCGCCTTCGCTGGTGTGCAGAGAAACTCGGCAGCTAGAGTGGTCCGCGGACTTAAGCGCCTACGGCTATTCCGCAAAACACCCGTATTCCGACACCGTCGTCGCCGCCTCGAATGAAAACGTGGGCGTCGCGCTGAACGTCAGTCAGGATAACAACCCTACACCTGACGTCCCTGCGGCCTTTCCCCGCTCAAACTGGAAGTTGTCTTTTTTGGTCTTCGATGCCACTAACGGGAAGTTTCGCACCACATGCGGTCCATGGTTTGGCAGTGACCTTTTTAATCTATGGCCGACATCCGATGGAGACTTCTTGCTTTACCAGCAAGCTCGCCAAATAGACCAAGAAGAAACAAGCGGCCGGCTTCTCTTGCTGTCGCCTTCGTGTCAAGTTATGGAGAAAATGGAACTGCCGGCACTTGGGAAAAATGGCGGCGCCGAATTCTTAATGTCACCCACCCGGCGCACGTTCTTAATCACGGAATACTCTGGACGAATCGCTCAATCCGAGGTTCGAGATGCCAAAACCCTAGTGGAGCGATTCAAAATCGCTCCAGCTTCCGATGAGCCGCAGATCGTTGCGGCGTCCGATGACGGCCTGTTGGGTATCAAGTCGGAGCAGTCCGCTTCGTCCACGACTACCGCAACGAGGCTCTTTTATTTAGATTTTCACACACAAAAGTGGAGGGAGGTCCCTGGTCCTATGGCCTCGTATGCATCAAATTCTGTTCGGTTCGTCTCCGATGATGCCTTTGTAGATGCGGCGACGACAGGTCGTACAGATGCGTGGGCTGCGAGCGGGGTCCGAATTATTGTTCGCAGAATGGATGGAACCGCCGTTTTCTCCACGGTCATGTCCCGTAAGGCCGCCAGTATTTCGCTGGGATCTCCGTTGGCGGTCTCTCCGACCGGCAAGTATTTTGGAGTTGTACTGAGTTCCTACAGCGTGGCTTCGTTCTGGCGCTTCCTTGACATGAGCCCAGGACACGACCAGGGCTACATCTGGTCTATACGAAGTGCAAAGCCGATCGCGCGCATCAGCGCGCAACGAGCTTTCCTGTGTCAACAGCTATCGTTTGCTCCCGATGACTCGTGGTTTGCTTTCTGCGACGGGAAAATGCTAATGGTGAGCCGTTTGCCAGGCTAGCGGACTCCGAAACACTAGAACCGCGCATTCTCGAGCCGCTGAACGAAGCGTTAAAACCAAATGGTCGGTAAGTCGGTTACAGGACATTCGGTCACAGCCCCCGCGCGATATCTGCAACCTCGCAAGGGTCTCGACCTGTGGCAGGACTGACACGAGCTCTCCCATAAAAGTTCTAAGATCGTCCCCTAGGGCGCGCCGCTCTTCCAGCAAGTTGCGACTTCCGGGAGGATCTGGGTTCGGGTCAGCCGCAGGTCGTTCTCTTCCTTCTGCTGACGCCGTAGAACCTGAGCCATCAAAACGGATTGCTTGCGTCTATCTGCTTATGGATAAAACCGCCTGAACTGATTAGTAGCTTGGCGTGACGAATCGCAGTTCGGTCCTCAGCTAGGATAATGATGGTGCCGTCTGGCATCGTCCATTCGCTTCCAGCAATGGGATACGTAGGACCAAAGACGTGAACTACCATCATCGTTCTGTCATTTGTCTCCGGCCCATATCGTTCTCGAAGTTGAGGGAGAGTTTGCTCACAGCGCCATGACGGGCCGGGGATTCAGGTGTGGGATCCTAGCAATGACAGCAGCTATCCCCACGATAGAGTGCAGGGGCCGCAAGTGGAAGGTGTGGATTATCGACGAGACCGATGTCACAATCTCTGTTCGCATCCGGCCACTCAGGGTGATGGAATGGGCCGAGTTCACCTTTCCGTTCAGGGACGAGTTCAGCGTTTTCGACAACCTCGCGGCGGAGGCGGTAGCTAGATACTTAGGAAGGGCGCAGGCGGCACGGGCGTAGTCGTTGCTGAACTCGATGATGGGAGGAAACTCAATTGAACATACTGGCTGCCATTAAGCGCGAGCAACGAAAGCTGGAAAAGCAGGCGGGTAAATTGCAAGGACAGTTGGAGGGGCTGCGGACAGCAG
>JBOGNK010000189.1:0-14738 GCA_050747085.1 Candidatus Acidiferrales bacterium | reverse complement strand
GAGCACGACCTGACCACGCAAGAAGGGCTCCTCCGTCGCCCTTGGTACAAGCACATGATCTACGCGCCCGGCGTCTATTCCGGCTATGGCGCGAAAACAATCCCCGGTGTTCGCGAAGCGATCGAGCAGCATCACTGGGACGAGGCCAATTCGGAAATCACCCGCGTCTCCGCCGTCTTGGATAAGGAGACCGCGCTGATCAACTCCGCCGCCGCCGAACTGGAGCAAACGACGCATTAGGGTTGTGTTAGGGTTATGCTCTGCCGATTAGCCGGCGACTTTTTGTCTTTTGCCGTGGGCAATTCCTTTTGCAGGAGCACGGCATATCGTGCTTCGACCGCGTCTGAAAAACGTGCCCGCTGATTCGGTGGGAGCCTGGACTTTCAGTCCGGGGAGCAGCGCGCCGTTTGCGCTGCGACAGCCCCCACAACCACCGGCTTTACCCGCGGATCAATTCGCCGCGCGTTGGCACCCTGCTTGCTGCGCCTTTCACGTAGTTTTCAGGTGCCATCGGTACATACGTCCAAGTGACACGATTCCAGGCCACGGCATCCCAAATTCATCGGCGTTGGCATGCGATCGAAACCACATTCTGAAAGGTCTGCACACGCGAATGCCGGCACGGCAACAGCCGCCACGCGCTCAATGCCCGCTGTCGAGGCTTTCAGCTTCTTGCGCGAAACACGTGGGCTCACAACGTGGACCGTCCGCGATATGGCCAAATCCCTGCGAATCACTGTTGATGACGCCGAGCATGTCGCCGCCATCCTTCAATTGCAGGGCTACGTCAAGCCGGCTGGCATGAACGAATGGATGACGACGCTCTCGGGCGAGGACGTCTCCCAATCCAAGTCTCCCAGGTTTACTCGGGAGCGAGTCGAACAGGCTATGGCGGACCTTCGCCGGCGCATTGTCGCCAGCAATCGCGATTCTCGTTCGCGATATCACATCACCAAGGCGGTTGCTTTCGGAGAATTTTTGTCGGGCCGTCCCCGCGTGCAGGCCCTTGAAGTCGGCATCCAGCTGTCGCGGAAAAGATCGGATGGCGCCGACGGCAATCTAGCGAAAGAGCGCAAAGAGCAAAAAGCTTTGCTGAAGAGCCTCACGCCCAAAGGCGGCGTCGTGCACATCAATCCTTTCGAAAAATGGATGAACGACAGGACGCACCTCAACCTTCTGATTACCCCTTTTAAAACTTACCACTAGCCGGCCTGACGCTCTCGTAGCGGCGGCGTCCGCCTGCCGCAGGCAGGTCTCGCCGGCGTTCTGAAGCTTTTCGCCGCCCCTGGCCGCGGGGCCAATCGTGTCGTCACTCATTCCCTGTGGGATTCTACACGCGTGTGTTCCTTCGACGATCGCCGTGGCCCAGTCCCAAACGGTTCTGGCCGTACGTGCAGGATTAGCGAGCAACATATCAGGCCGAAGCCTGCGCGCGGCGCACCGATTGCAACGAGCATAGCTGTCGTGAACCCCGCGAGGACAATCAGTGATCGCCGCCTCGCCAAACGGCGCGTCTTCACAGGCACCTCAGCGTGTCTGAGTACATGGCGCTCGAAAACGTTGTAGGCGATATCAGTGCACACGAACAGCCCGCCGTAAAACACGACCGGGTGCGACGCCAGCCGGGTGCGCGCGATCCACGCCGTCGCAAACGGGAGGAGCGACACCAGGAAGAGATGGACGAAGTTGATCCAAATCAATCCCAGCGTCGGAGCGCCGACGAAGCGCATCAGGTGATGGTGGTTAATCCAGATGATCGCGATGAATAGATAGCTCACCACATAGCTGATCGCCGTGGGCCACAGCGGCCATAGAGCAGCGAAGGTCGCCTGGTCCGGTGCTTTCAATTCCAGCACCATGATCGTTACGATCACCGCGAAGACCGCATCCGAAAATGCAGCCAGTCGATCCGCGGTTACCTTTTCTTCACGCATTACAGCTCCCCGGCGGTGTTCACTGAGCCGAGCTCCCGGAATGCCGAAATGGCTGCTTGCGCCGATAAATGGCACCAGCGGCCTATGATCCGGCATCGCCTGCTTCGGTGTGAAGGCACAGCTTCAACCTTTTGCGGGCTTGCGTTCGCTGCGTTTCTTCCCATTCCGCTCCGGCGCGGATGATTGTGGCCAGTCATGTTCACATTCACACTTCGATCGCGCTCGAATCGTCAAAATCTACGCCATGCCACAATTTCAGTGCGAGGTCCAATATGCGGAAATCCCCGTTCTTGTTTGCTCTCATGTTTCTTGTCGCAATCTTCGCGCCGCCGGCGGCGCGAGCCCAGTGGAAAACACCGTGGAGCTACGAAGGTCCAACAGGACCACAGCACTGGGCTCATCTCGACCGCGCCTATTCCGCCTGCAATGGCAAAGAGCAATCCCCGATCGATATCCGAAACGCCAAGGTGGCCGACCTTCCGCCTCTTCGCTTCCGGTTCAAGAATGGCCCCCTCTCAATCATCAACAACGGCTACACAGCCGTGCGCGTTGACTATGCCCGCGGAAACGGCAACGTTCTGCTTGTCGGGCGCGACCGATACGAACTGACTCAATTTCACTTTCATCGTCCAAGCGAAGAATATATTGCCGGCAAGCCGTTCGACATGGTGATCCATTTCATGTTCCAGAGCAGCGACGGCAAGGTTGCCGGGCTAGCAGTTCTTGTGAACGCAGGTAAGCCAAACGCTGCCGTCCAGAAGCTCTGGAAATACATGCCGAAAGTCGCGGGAAAAGATCACACGATTCCCGGCGTCTACGTGAATCCCGCGGCACTCTTGCCGCTCAACACTTCTTATTACACCTACATGGGGTCCATAAGCGCGCCGCCGTGCACGGAGGGCGTGAAATGGTTCGTGCTGAAAAGGCCGGTGGAAATTTCGAGAGACCAAATCAACGCATTCGCTAAACTCTACCCTCACGACGTCCGCCCGCCCCAGCCTCTCAATGGTCGCGTCGTCCTCGAAAGCCGCTGATCAAACTCGAATGTTCGGATTGAGCAGGCGAGTTTGTCGCGTTTCGCCTTTGTTAGCCGCGGGGCACGACCTACGCGCCGGCGGCTTGGACTTTGGTGCCATAAGCCAAACTCGCATACCACTTGCCACGGCCTTGTGGTGTCACGTCCATGAAGTGCCAGAACGGAGCCAGCAGGTCGATGCCACGCTCCAGGACGTCGGGGCCCATTCGGGGATGCGCGCTGTAGAAGTGCCGCACCGTTCCGTCGGCGTCGCGCGTGAAGACAGACAGCGTCGAATCCTGAGCGCCCTCCCGGTTTTCGCTGCCCAGGTCGTATTTAAACGTGCTTTTTCCGGTGCTGACAAGGCGCAGCTTATCCCATCCGCGAGTGCGGGCAAATTCACGCAGCGTTGGAACGTCAGCGGCGGCGACAACAGCGAAGTCGAGATTCTGAGCTAGGTGATGCGCAACGCCGTTGGCGCTGTCGAGCCACGCTGTGCACATGGGGCAAGCTTTGCTCTGCTCCTTTCCAAACATGAAGTGATAGATCACCAGCGGCCGATCGGGCTTCGTGAAAAGTTCGCTCAAATGGACGGAGCGCACGGGCGCATCACCAGCATTTAGGTCGCGCGGCCCCTCTTCGAACTCATAGTCTTGAATGGGCGCTCCCTGCGGAAGATGACGTCGCAGCTCAGCCACACGTTCGCGTTGCCGCATGAGCTCGATTTCAGCCAGGCGCAGGTCCTCGCGTTTGGCCAGATACTCGGGCGATTCGTTACTCAAATTCGTCTGCCGAAATGTCCCGTCAACGATAGTGTTTACCATAAGCGCCTCCCGCTAACATTTTCGCGCGGGCAGTAAGCACACGCAAACCGCGAGGCCGGTTTCCGGCGGATCCACAAATTGCGTACGCTGGCATAACTGTTCGGCTACCCTGGTTTTCCGCCGTCCTTGCCGCCTCGCCCGCCCGCATGGCAACTTGTTCTAAACAACACACGAGGAATCTATGAAACGAACCGTCTCGCAGGCGATCTGTGCCATCGCACTCACTCTCGCAATCGCTGTGAACGTGCGCTCCCAAAACGCTACTGTGCCGCCCGACGTAAAGGCCTTCGCCGCGCAATATTTGGCTGCCTTCAACTCCAAAGACGAGGCGCGGCTCCTGTCTCTGAATCTGCCGCAATCACGGACGTGCATTACGCCTCAAAATAAAGACGTCTACGACTCGGCGCTGTTCATGCAGATGCGCGACGCCGTTCCGTCCAATTACATGCTGTCGCTCATGCCCGTGAACGAAGGCAATCTGAAGGCGCTTGCCTCGCAGGAATATTTTCCGGTTAAGCCCGAACGCGAGCTTCATATCGACTATCAGTATCCGAACACCCACGACGGAGGGCAGCTGATTATTTGGCTCGTTCGCCAGAATGGCCGCTGGGTCGGCGATTTTCCCTGCATGACCGCGCAGGCAATCAAGAATTATCGCGACAGCGCTGCTGCGCGCGAACACTATAAAACTCTCGCCGTTGGGATCAAAGACCCTCTCCGATCGCAGTTGCTCGCCATGCTCCGCAAACACGAAACCGGAGAAGCCGAGGAGCGCTATCAGAAGGCCACCGGAAGCGACATCCGAACATCCATGCTCGTGATCAACGCGCTCCAAGATCAGCTCCACTAGCGTCCGGTCGCCCGCGCGTCGTCGAGAGCCTTTTCGCAGCACTTCCTCTGTCCGGCAGCGACCGCAGGTTTTCGCATCGGGGTAGGGGCACGGCATGCCGTGCCCATGTGCCCACCGCCCCGGCGATGCGACTCGTCGCTGTGTCAGTAGCCATTTGCGTTTCCCCGGTAGGGCACAGCATGCCGTGCTCGCGCGTGTCGTCGAAGTCTATCTCCAGAGCCGGTCCCGCCCGCGTTCTCGCCGTTGGGATTTTGTACTGTGTGGCACAGCCGCCCCCGGCTGTGCGGGCGTGTGTTTTGCGTGTTACCGGTAGGAGCACAGCATGCTGTGCCCGCGTATCCAGTCGGTCCAGGCTGTGCCGCTCGCCGCTGTTGTGCGCATGCCACGGCCCCCGGGCTGTGCGAGTTTCGCTCGTTTGTAGCGTCGCGCTCGCGGCGGCGGTGGAGGGTGTTTTTCTCCTCTACCTCCTCTAAGTCCTCTATATGTCCACGTGCTTCGTTTCCGGCCCGCTCAACGCTCCTGCCAGCAGCAGCACACCGCCCAGCGCAAGAATTACAATCTCCGTGTACGCGTACGGCACTCCCAATCCCTTTAGTCCCAGCATGTAAAACGACGAGAACGCCGGAATAATCGTCGCGGCGCTATACCCCACGCCATATCCGGACGCCCGAACCGAAGTAGGGAATCGCTCGGTAATGTAGGACGTAATCATCGCCCACACCGGCGTCGCGCACAGGTTGATTGCCGTAAGCAGCACAATCACTTCACCGGCGCTCTTGTATCCTGATTTCACCAGCACAAAATACAGGAATGGACCGAGGGTGCACGAAGTCACCCCGAACGCGATCAGCAGAACTCGCCGTCCTAGTTTCTGTCCGAGCAGCCCCACTGGAACGAATACCACAATGAGAACAAGGTTCGCGATGAACTGCGCATTCGTCACCACGACGGTGCTCACATGCCTTACCGTCAGCAGCACGCCGGGCATGATGGAAGTGATCGCGTTCAACGTGAACCATATCCCGCTCATCAGCAGAAATACCTGCAGCAGACAGCGGAAATTGCCCCCTTGAAACAGTTCCTTCAGCGGCGAGCGTGATTTCTGAGAGGATGCCCAAACTTCCGACTCTGGGACTCTCTTCAAGTAGTAAGCGAACACTCCGCCCGCAAGAAGGGCTCCCATAAAGAACGGTATACGCCATCCCCAGCGTACGTATGGAGAGCCAATAGCCCCAGCGGGAAAGATTCGTAGCAGTCCCGCAGTCATCAGCGCCATCACCGCCATTGCAACCGGAAACGCCGCCTGGATGATTGCCGACCACGCTCCGCGCGCGTTCTTTGGTGCGTACTCCATCGCGAGCGGATTTGCCCCCGTGTATTCGCCGCCGATAAATATGCCGTCCACCAGCCGCAGAAATATCAGCAGTCCGATGCTTGCCACTCCCCACGTTTGGTAGCCCGGAAGCAGTGCGATCAGCAGCGTAACGACGCCAAATCCGCCGATGGAAAGAAGAGTGACTTTTCTCCGGCCGAGCTTGTCGCCGTAATGGCCGAACAGTGTCGCCCCGATCGGTCGTCCCACAAGCGATAGGGCGAATACGATGTAGTACAGAGTAGATTGCAAGGCGGGGCTCAGCGCGGCCGGCTGGAAATACGACATCGCAGGTCCCAGCGTCACGATGGGCAGGTAAACGTCGAACATGTCGACGAAGAACCCCATGAACGCGGCGCGCAGCGCTCGCTTTCCTGCCCTTGCTTTTCCGGACTCGGAGTAAGGCGCCCGCTTGTCTATGGCCCGGTTCACAGGAGCTGCCGATTCAACCATCCTTCCACCCCTCTCACCCGCCTCGATCGCTTCTGATACGGCGCTTCAATTCGCCAGCCTCCAGCATTCGTTGACGAAGGCCACCCCGGGAAACTACCATAGCGGCGTGCAAGATTGGACCGCTGCTCGACCAAACCATCTCGCGATACCACATCGTTGAACGAATTTACAAGAAAATGCCAGTTCGGGGAGGTTTAATGCGCCTGTTCCACGTGAATCGAACTCTGTTGTGCTGCGCCGCCGGTTTATCCCTGCTTTGTGCGGCGGCGTTAGCTCGAACGCGATCGAACTCCCCGAAATCTGCGCAACCGCCAAAGTCAACGGCTTGTCCGAGCAATGATACGGGGCTAATCCTCCCGGCGGGATTTTGCGCCACCGTGTTCGCGCAGGGTATCGGCCACGCACGCCATCTGGTCGTTGCGCCCGACGGAGTGGTTTACGTCAATACATGGTCGGGCCGCTACTACGGCAATCGGCCTCCCCACGCAGGCGGATTTCTCGTGGCATTGCAGGACAAGACCGGCTCCGGTAAAGCAGACGTTATCGAGCGCTTCGGCGCGACCGCCCAGACCGGCGGAGCTGGAGGCACCGGAATCGGCATTTATAAAGACTGGCTTTATGCGGAAATCAACGATCGAATCGTTCGCTACAAGTTCACCAGCGGCTCTATTGTTCCGCAGGGCGCTGCCGAGACGATCGTTTCCGGGCTTCCGCTCAATGGCGATCATCCGATGCACCCGTTCGTCATCGACTCGAACGGCGAAATGTACGTAGACGTTGCTACGGCAACGAACGCATGCCAGGTGGAAAATCGCCAGCTTCAATCTCCCGGCAAAAACCCGTGCACGGAACTGGAAACGCGCGGCGGTGTGTGGCGCTTTAGCGCAACTGAACTGAATCAGAAGTTCTCATCGGCAGACCGCTACGCCACAGGGATACGCAATGCGGAAGGTCTGAGCATCGATTCCGACGGCAGGCTATTCGCTACGCAGCATGGACGTGACCAGTTGCACGCGAACTGGCCCAAGCTTTACAAGTCAAGCGAGGAAGCGACTCTGCCGGCAGAGGAATTGTTGCGGCTGAAGCAGGGCGGCGACTACGGTTGGCCGAAATGCTATTACGACGCCAGGCAGCGGAAACTTGTGCTCGGGCCGGAGTATGGCGGCGACGGCGGCAAGCGCATTGGCGTGTGCGCGAACAAACTCGCTCCCGTCGCTGCGTTCCCTGCGCATTGGGCTCCGAACGGTTTGGCGCTTTACAACAAGCAACAATTTCCGGCGCGCTATCACAGCGGAGCTTTCATCGCGTTTCATGGCTCATGGGACCGCGCTCCGTACGCGCAAGGCGGCTACAACATCGTCTTCCAGCCGCTCCGCGACGGCAACGCGTCCGGTCGCTGCGAGGTGTTCGCGAGCGGTTTCGCAGGCTCCTCGGAAACTCCAGGTGGAGCATCTCATCGTCCTTCAGGCGTTGCCGTGGGCCCGCACGGCGCGCTCTACGTTGCCGACGACGTTCGCGGCACCATCTACCGCATTGTGTATAAGGGTGGGGCCGATGACGCCAACGCGGCGGGCGCTCCGTGCTCGAACGCACCCGCTCCAGCTGAATCAGCCGCGCATCGCGGCGCTAGGCCGCCGGAAGGAACGCACGCGAATGCCGGCGCAACGGGAACGGCGGCTCTTCCCGTGCCACCAGGCGCAACGCGGGCGATGGTTGCCGAAGGTGATCGCGTCTATCACGGCCGCGTGGGCCGAGCGACATGCATGGCCTGTCACGGTCAGGAAGGCAAGGGATCGCCCTTGGGTCCCGATCTCACGTCGAAGAAGTATCTGTGGAGCGATCGCAGCTACGCCGGAATTATGAAATCAATTAGAGACGGAGTGCCGCATCCAAAGCAATATCGCAGCCCCATGCCGCCCATGGGCGGAGCGCAACTCACTCCCGCCGAGCTAAAGGCCGTGAGCGCCTACGTCTGGGCTCTCAGCCACTAGTTTGCACGCGCTTGATCGTGTGGCCCCGCCACGGTCCAAGATGGCGCGCCCGTAGTCGGCGTCTCGTTTACACTGAGCGCAGCGAACGTGCCGGCGTTGTTGCTTCCATTGTTTTTGCGAGCGTCACGTAGCACGGCGGCCCTCGGCTGTGGTCGCTCCGCTCTTGCTTGTGTGGCACAGCCGCCCCGGCTGTGCTTGGCATACTGGTTGCATCCTGTTCCAATTTCTCCTCACCACTGCAATCGCGCCACAAACCCCTTCGGCCCCACAGCCCACGCCATATGCTCGCCGGTCACTGCAACGTCATTAAAATTCTCCGCGCCCTCAGCGACCCAGCGTCCTCCTTCCGGCTTCATAAACGCGCCAACCGGACCCACCACCCACATTCCCGGCATCCCGCTGCTTTTCGCTCCCCTCGATGGAATGAACGCAATCGACGAGAAAAACAGGCTGTTCGGCTCAGTAGGAGCACCTACCGCTTCCCACGTCCGCCCGCCGTCCTCCGTGCGAATAATCGTCGGCCGCGGCGAGTTTCCGGGATTCGCATAGTCGCCGCCAACCGCGATTCCATACTTTGCGTCGCGAAACGCCACCGAAAATAGCCCGCTGCTCGCGTTCGGCGGACGCACCGGTGTCTCCGCCACCTTCCACGTTTCGCCTCCGTCGCTCGACCGGACCACTCGCGCCACGTTCGCGCCCCCCGTCACGAACCAGATATTCTTTTCGCCCTGCATGGCGATGCACGAGTTGCTCGCCGCAAACGATCCCTCGCCCTTCAGCGCCGGTGGAAATTTCCCCGGAGGCATCTGCGTCCACGTGGCTCCGCCATCCGCCGTGCGAAACAGCATGAAATGACCATCCACGGGATCGCTCAGCACGACTCCGCGTTTGCGATCCCAAAACGCGATCGAATCGAAAAAAACTCCCGCCGTCTTTGGCGCAAACGCGAGCGTCCACGTCTGCCCGCCGTCGCTCGTCCGATAAATCGTCGCCAGCCCCTTCTCCGCGTTTCCCGTGCTCATGATCACCGCGTTCTCCGCATCAAACGCGCGAATCCCGCGAAAATCCTGGTTCTCCGCGCCCGCCACCTGACGCACGTCCCACGTTTTCCCGCCGTCTACCGTCCGAATCACGGTGCCGTGCGTCCCGCTCGCCCAAACAACATTCGCACTCACCGCGCTGAGCCCGCGAAAACTCGCCGTCGTCCCCACGTCCGCTCGCTTCCACGAATCGTGCGGCCCACTTTGTGCATGCATCGTCCCTGTGACCCCCAAAATAGCCACTAAGCCGGCGAATATCGTGGAACGCTTCGTCACTTTCTTTTCCTTTTTCGCTGAGCATAATCAACGATCTTCGTTCTAGCCCAACCGCGAGCAATCCGGATTGTATAACGCCAAACTTGTCCTTTCCCGGCTGTAATGCAACCTATCTCTGATTCTAAATATGTAAGTCACCGGTATAGGTATTTTGCTGTACGCCACATCATTTCGGTATGATATAGCGATATAGTACTTGACAAACGTTAAACAAGTGTCGACGCTCCTCCACAGCATTTTCGTTCGAGCCCGAGAAATCCCGACTTTGGAAAAAGAGGAGGCCAAATGAGAGCTTTGGTGGCTGTCGCCGCTGTCATTCTTGTTCCTTTCCTAACCCCTCAACCCGCACATGCCCAGGGCTGTTGTGGCGAGTCGGTTGCGTATCGAGCTTACTGCGGAGAGGGCTGTGGTTTGGTCTTCATATACTCTTGCGATGAGGGTGGTGGCAACTCATGGATGGCACCGGCTCAATTTCAATGTGGTTCGGGAGGGTCCTGCCCGCTGATAGGGACCTACATACCCTCTGGCTATTGTTACGACGGTGCCGTGGATGTCCCATCTGGCCGCTCTCGGGTCGCCTCCGAGACCATCGAGAACACAATTTACGTAAATGCATACGTAAAGACCTGCGGAGGAAAATACGTCGCCGTGCGGATGGCCGTCGCGCGGCAGGCGGGCTGAGGAGGCCATATGGACAGAGACCTCTCGAGAGACATACTTCTTCGGACCTCCATCGGGGTGCTTACCCTCGGTGCGTTTCTATGGGCGCGGCCTGCTTTTGGCAGACCCCAAGCAGGAACTGCGGTTCAGCCCGAGCCGCCAATGGCACAGTTGCGGCTCAAAGACGAGACTACGTTTGCTTCTCAAGCCCCAAGTGCTTACCGTGCCGGCGCGAAGTGCGATTCGGATGGAAATATCTTCGTGCAGCTTGGATATTACGATCCAACACGGATGCGCATGGAGCCCGTTCAGGGCATTTCCGAAGTGATCCTCGAAGACAAGCGTGTTCAGGCCTACGGGGCCTCTCCGCTGTCCCAGTCTGATTACCCACACGCAAGCATCACTTCGTTCGGTGTCTCGCCCGACGGTAAGGTGTATGCGCTGATTCGCACGCGGCCGGACGCACCGGACGGACAGCCTAAGTCGACGCCGGGATATTACGTCGAGCGCTTTAAGAACGACGGGACGACGGATGCAATCATGCGGATCGAAGCACCGCCTGGAGTCGCACATTGGTTCGCCGATCTGCTGGGCCCCTTCCCAGACGGCAGTCTCCTCATCGCGGGAACAATTACTTCCACCGCGACGCAGCGTGGCGCCAGTTCGTGGCGACCGTTTACGGGCATCTATGATTCCAGCGGCCGGTTCGTGCGCGAGGTAAGCCTGCCCAACGATATTGCCAACCAGTTCGCGAAAGGCGCCGGCTCGGTTAAGAAGAGCAGCAGCGCCGCAGCACTGCCTGACGGAGCCGTGGCTCGCGGGGCCGAAAACTCGCGGGCCGGGCCGCAAGCAAAAACGCAGGCACCAACCGCGTCGCCGAAACCACGCCAATTTTTCGAGGTATCAATAAGCACGGGCGGTGTCGTCAGCGGACCTGACGGAAACGTGTGGGTATTGAGAGCGAGTGACCCTTTGCGGCTTTACGCTGTCGACTCAGCTGGCGACGTGGTCGAGCATGCCGAATTCTCGCCGCCGACCGCCGGACTGACGCCCTTTGCGTTCGGCTTCGCCGGTTCAGAGCAGATCTTCTTCGATTTTGTACGCTTCGCTGGGCCAACGGCGGCGTCCGGCCCATCGGAGGTTTTGGCGGTTTTCAATACAGTTTCTCGCCAGCTAGAACTCCTCTACGACTTGCCAAAGATCAATAAGGGCCTAAGCGTCTTGGGCTGCAGCGATGGAAGAGGGGGCTTCTTCTATCTTGGCAGTACGCCCGAGGGTCGTCTCCTGGTTGACGATTACAGTCCCTAAGCGGCCCTGTCAAATGTCCCGCTGGCTCCATCGCGTTCCTCACGATCAAAAGTTGGTCGTGAGCCGCAGGGAATAGCTGCGCGTAAGTCCGATCGCGTTGCCTGAGAAAAGCCCGCCGAAGTCGATCACGTCCACAATATTGGTGAGATTTTCACCGTCCACCTGGAATTGCATGTTCAGGTGCTCGGACTTGTAGACCTCCGCGCCCGCCGACGCATTCACCTGGAACGAAGGATAAATCCTGCCGCGGTCGAAGTTGACACGGTCGACGATTTTCTGGCCGTACGTTTGAGCCTCGCCGGCGATGCATTGGTCCGGCGTCAGGCTGGGAGCGCATTGGAACTCGAAGGGCAGGCCGCTGTCGTATTGGACGCCGCCCGCAATCCACAGACGCGGCGCAACCTGATAGCGCAATCGTCCGCGAACCGTGTTTCGCTGGTCCTGCGAACCGGGAAAATGCCCGCTCGTTGGGATGTTTGCATCGCTGCCGAGGAACAGGCCGCCGGTAACTGGGTTCCAGGCGTTGCCAACCTCATAGGAATAACTCAGAAAGCCAGAGAATCTATTCCACACCGGCAGCTCAAGCTTCGCTTCCGCGCCATAAATGATGGAATTCCGGAAGGCGATCGGGAAGCTGATCGTCGTATTTTCAATCTGGTCGTCGTCGGCATAATTGTTCACATCGCGTCGGAAGTAGTTTGCATCGAGCTTGATTTTGTCCGCGAACACCTTCGTCAAACCGACTTCGTAGTAGTTGCCCTCCGAAGGCTCCACCGGAAGCTGCAGCGAGACGGGATTGAGCTCCGTCGCCGCCGTCGAACTCGAAAGCAGAATGTTTTCGAACGACGGAGTCTGGAATACCCGGTCGTAGGAAAAGTGGACAACAACGTTTGCAGCAGGGAAGTAGCGAGAGATCGCGAACCGTGGCTCGACCGCCCCGCGATTCACGATCAACTGATAGTGGTCCCAGCGAAGGCCTGCGTTTATGGTCCAATCGCCGAAGCGCATCAGGTCCTGCACAAAAGCTGCCTGCTCCAGATCCGGACGATGCGCCAGAAAAGAAAAAGTCAGCGGCGTGTCCGCGTCAAATTTAGCCGGATCGGTAATGTCGTAGTGCAGATTCTCGCGCAGGGGAAAATTGTCCGATTCGACGCCCGCCTTGATCTCATGTCGTCCGTGGCTGATCGTGACGCTGCCCTTGAAATACCCTTCCCGAAAACGATTGTGCTGCAGAATCTCGATGGGAGTCGAATCAGGATTGGAGTAAAAATCGTTCGCGTTGTCGCGCACCATGCCGCGAAGGTCCATCAGCACATCCGGTGAAAAGGTGTGCTGGTACGAGGCGATCCCCATCGTCTCGAAGTTGTCCGCCGTTTGCAGCTGCCCGGCTGCCTGTTGGATTTGTTCGTTCGGCAGTTCGTACCGCGACAGCTCGTGCCGCACGATGACGCTGAGCCGGTCCTTCGACGTCAGATCGCGTTGATAATGGGCGGAGAAATCGCCCAGCGTGCCTCGATTTGTATAGTTCTGCAAAACAACGGGATTCAAATAGTGGCTCGTCATGGAACCACTGGCGCTTGCTCCAAACGCGTTCTTGCCCCAGGCGTATTCGCCCTCCGCAAATGCTCCTGCCGAATCAAAGCTGCCGCCAGACAGGACCGCTTCGCCGTGAAATCCCGGCTGCGGATTCTGAATGGTATTCACCTCGACCACTCCTCCCATTTTTCGCCCGTATTCAGCGGGAATTCCCGCGGTGTAGATCGAGATGGACTGCACGTCGTCCGCGTCAATCTGCGGTCCGAAGCTCGGAGATCGATTGTCGGTCAGCGGAATGCCATCGACCACAAATTGCGTCTGATATTCCGATCCGCGCGGGTGGAGAACGGCGTTCCCTTCGTAGAGCCATCCGGGCTGCGAATTCACCAGGTCCTGAATCGACCGGCCCGGCAGGGAACCGACTCGATTCTCTATGAAATTCGCGCCAATCTGATCGACCGAACCTGCCTCGTCGGGATTGATCAGCGTGTTTTCCGCGGTAACCTTCACGGATTGGCTGACCGCGCCAACTTCTAACCGAATCGTGCGATTCGTCGGAATCGACGAGTGAATCTCAATCGATTCATCGGCATCTGCAAAGCCTGGCTGTTTGATCTGAAGCGAGTAGATCCCGTAAGGCAACCGTTCGACAACCAAGCCGCCCTCGTTGTTCGTCGTGAAGGCGCGCTGATATTGGTTGGCTTCGCTGATGATTTGAACGGTGGTTCTGACGCCCGCCCCAGACGGGTCGATCACCTTCAGGTGCAACTCGCCGACATTCGTTTGGGCAAACGTTGGCAAAGCACAGAAGAACAACAGGGCTAAACACCGTTTCATGGATGGTCGGCGCCTGACTTGCCACCTGCGCAGATGCTTTCTGCGCCACAACCATTGTCCCACCCAGTAAAGCAGCGCGGCAAGATACGCGAGCAATGCGAATCCTCGCCCTCATCGCAATCTGCCCAAGCCTAGGCGGCCGAATGTAGCTCGCCTCCTTAGAGGTGAGGTTTTCCCATCACCCTTTCGTCCTGTAGTGCCGGCTTGCCCTGAAAGGTCCGCACTCTCCCGTATCTACGCTGTTGACACAGGCGTCCGCTGATGCGATCATGTCGATACATCGTAGACACTCGGAGGCGTACCGACATGAAAGCTGCCGTCAAGAAATGGGGCAATAGCGCCTCAATCCGAATTCCGAAAACCGTACTGCAAGCCGCTGACCTCGACCTCGATGACGCCGTCGACGTCCGCGAAGAATCCGGCCGTATCATCATCGAACCGCTCCGCCGCAAGGAGTACGACCTCGCCGAATTGCTAAAGGGCATCTCTCGCCGTAACCTGCACGGCGAAACCGATTTCGGCAAGCCGCTCGGCAATGAGATCTGGTGATGGCCAGCTCCTACGTGCCCGACGCAGGCGACATCGTCCGGGTCAGCTTCAGCCCTCAAGCAGGACACGAACAGGCTGGCCATCGCCCTGCAG
>JBOGNK010000188.1:0-16849 GCA_050747085.1 Candidatus Acidiferrales bacterium | reverse complement strand
CTGCTGCACGGTGTAACGGGGAGCGGAAAAACGGAAGTTTACCTCGGCGCGATCGAAGCCGCTATTTCGCGCGGCAAGACAGCCATCGTCCTCGTTCCGGAAATTGCGCTGACGCTTTGGGTCGGGCGGCTGGTACGAGCGCGGTTTGGCGCCGCCGTCGCGATCCTGCACAGCGGCTTGCCCGACGTGGAACGCGCGCGGGAATGGTGGCGCGTGCGCAACGGCGATGCGCGTGTGGTCGTCGGCACGCGCTAGGCCGTATTCGCGCCGCTGGAAAATCTGGGGCTGATCATCGTCGATGAAGAGCAGGAGTCCGCATACAAGCAGGAGGAAACACCTCGTTACCACGGCCGCGATGTGGCCGTCTATCGAGCGCGCCTCGAAGGAGCGGTCGCGCTGCTCGGGTCGGCCACACCGTCGATGGAGACGTATCACAACGCTCGCGCCGGAAAATATCGGCTGATCGAACTAACGCAGCGCGTGGCGAACCGGCCGCTGGCGGAGGTTCGCATGATCGATCTGCGCGACGAGTTCCGCCGGTCAGGGAAAGCGGCCCCGTTCTCTGAGCCGCTGCGCGCGGCGATCGCGTTGCGGCTGGAAGAAAAAACACAGGCGATGATTCTGATCAACCGGCGCGGCTATTCATGGTCGCTGCTGTGTCGAACCTGCGGCGCCTTCGTCCAATGCCAGAATTGCAGCATCGCGCTGACCTACCACAAGAAACGGCAGCGCCTGATTTGCCACTATTGCGGCTACTCGTCTCAACCACCGAAGGAATGTCCGAAATGCCATTCGGAGTATCTGTATTTCGTCGGCGATGGCGCGGAACGCGTTGAGGAATATCTGCGCGAACAGTTCCCGCACGCGCGCGTCGCACGGCTCGACCGCGACACGGTGCGCACAAAGCGCGAATACCAGCAAGTGCTCGGCGCGTTCGCGAAAGGCGAGATCGACGTGCTGGTGGGAACGCAGATGGTGGCGAAGGGGCACGACTTCCAGCGCGTCACGCTTGTTGGAGTCGTCGCGGCCGATTTAGCTCTAGGGCGTCCCGATTTTCGCGCGGCGGAGCGCACGTTTCAGTTGCTGACGCAGGTTGCGGGACGCGCCGGTCGCGGAGAATTATCGGGCGAAGTGCTGGTCGAGACGTATTATCCCGAGCACTACGCGATCCAGTACGCGCGGCAGCAGGATTACGCGTCGTTCTACGAGAAGGAAGCTCAGTTCCGGCAGATGCTGCATTATCCGCCGTTCGCGGCGCTGGCCAGCGTCCTGATTCGCGACCGCAAAATCGAGAACGCGATCAAGTGGTCGCGCGCGCTTGCATCCTATTTTGAAAAGCTCGAAAGCGGCGGCGTGAAGATTCTCGGTCCCGCCGCGGCCCCGCTGGCGCGGCTTCGACAGGAGTACCGGTTTCAGTTCATCCTGAAGTCGAAGCAGCGAGCGGCGATGTCTCGCGTGCTGAGTGGCGCGCTGGATTTCTGCACCACAAAGGAAATTCCCGGAACCGCGATGATTGTCGACGTCGATCCAACGACTTTGTCGTGACACTCTTGATGAAACACACTTGCGGGATCGTATTGATTCTAGTCAGCGCCGCACTATTGAGCTGTACGCGAGCGACCAGCCAAACCGAGTCAGGCGATCAGCTCATCGCGGAGAAACTGGTAGCACTGGGATCCTCGGCCGGCGGGCAGCTACTCGACTGCGGAATCACCTATAAGCCCAACAGCAAAGCGTCGGATTGCGCCGAAACCGCGTTCCGCGATGGTAAGCCATTTCATGTTCTCTACCTCGGCCCCGCGAGGGCCTCCTTCCACTTCGCATACGGCTTGGCTGGCGATAAGAACGGCAGTATTTACGAGGTTCTGTACGATTCGAGAGGATTGCTGTATCTCGGCATGCCCAAAAACTCGCAGGTGTCCGACGACAACCGCATCAGAGTGACTCGTTGTGTCAAGCCCGTCCGGCTAGGCCGAACCGAGGACGGAATGATGGCGTGCATCATACCGGTGGATGAGCAGGCATCAAGGTTGGCCGCGCAAGAGAAACCGATCGACACCACAGTCTGTGCAATCCTGAACGATCCTTCGGCATTCAACAACAAATTGGTTCGCGTTCACGGGTATGTTTCGGCAAGCTTCGAATATTCGGAGCTGGAGGCGGATGGATGTTCCCGATCCATTTGGTCGAGTACGGGAATGGTGGGGGACCTCCGGCGCTGGCTGCTTTTGTGACCGGTGGAGCAAAACCAGGGGAACAAGACGCACAGGGCAAACTTATACTCCCGATCCCGGTGAAGATCGTGCAGGATTCCAACTTTCGTCGCTTCGAAAAGCTCATGCGAGCCGCAGTCGAGGCAGATGAGAGGTCCCTGAAAGCAGATCCGAACTCTTCGACGTTCCATTGCGTCGCGGCAACGTTCGTCGGGAGAATTGACGGCGTCTCAAACGATATCCATTCCTTTCATTTGAAACGGAGAGCTACAGATAAAGCGGACTTCTTAGGTTTTGGTCAGATGGGACTATATGACGCTCGATTCGTGATGCAATCCGTGGCGGGCAACGCCGTCCTTGAAACGCTGCCTCCCGGGAAGTGAGGGAGAAAGTGCATGGCATAAATCGTCCTCGTCTACGCGTGGTTCTACTCGGTGGTTCAGGCCAGGTGGGTACGATGGTCGCGCGGCATCTTCATGCGGTGGGGCACGATGTCGTCGTGATCGCGCGAACAAGCCCCGCGAACGTGCCCTGGCGCACAGTTCAATGGGACGGAAAGGCGCTTGGCGATTGGAGGCGCGAAATCGATGGCGCGGATATCGTCATCAACCTGGCCGGCCGCAGCGTGAATTGCCGCTACAACGCGGCGAATCGGCGTGAAATCAAAGATTCGCGCGTGGTAACAACGAAACTCGTTGGCCAAGCAATCGCCCAAGCTTCGTGTCCGCCGCGCCTGTGGATGAACGCGAGTACCGCGACGATCTATCGCCACGCGCTCGACCGTCCCATGGACGAGGCCACAGGCGAACTCGGCGGCAACGAACTGGACGCGCCAAGTACTTGGCGGTTTAGCATCGACGTGGCGAAATCGTGGGAGGAGGCGTTCTTCGCTGCAGTCGCGCCCGGAACGCGAAAAGTTGCCCTTCGCAGCGCCCTGATCGTGAGTCCCGACCGCGGCGGCATCTTCGACACGCTGCTCTCTCTGGTGCGCCACGGTGCGGGCGGAACATCCGGCTCGGGAAAGCAATTCGTATCGTGGGTGCACGACGAGGATTTTGTGCGTGCGCTCGACTACATCATCGCCCACGAAGACATCGATGGCGTCGTGAACATCGCCTCGCCGAATCCCCTCCCTAACAAGGAATTCATGGCGGGGTTGCGCAAAGCGTGGGCAACGAAGATCGGTTTGCCGGCTACCGAGTGGATGCTCGAAATTGGCGCGGTGTTCCTTCGCACGGAAACAGAGCTGATCTTGAAGAGCCGCCGCGTCGTTCCGGGACGGCTTCTCGCGCACGGTTTTCAGTTTGATTTTCCAGAGTGGCCCGCCGCAGCGCGCGATTTGGTTGCACGCTGGCGACAGCAAGTCGTGTGACGTCGCGGCACGCTACAGTAGATTCAGCGCCGACTTGTTCTCCCGCCGCACCTGTTCCATCGTGCAAGCTAACGGCTTCTTGTCTTCCCGCCAGCGAAGGAATTTCGTGCCGTGGCGAAAGCGTCCGCCGGTGAAGTGGTCGAATTGAACTTCGACGACGAGTTTTGGATCGAGCGGTTCCCACTCCATCGACCGCTTCGTGCTCCAGCGGCTCAGGCCGCCGGGCGCTTTGCCGGTAAATCCAGGCGGCTTTATCAGAGACTTCAGTTTCTTCGTTAATGATGCGCGGTCTTCGTCGTGAATCGACGACGTGAAGCCGACGTGATTCAGTTTCCCTTTGCCGTCGTACAGGCCGAGCAAGAGCGAGCCGACGAGCGGTTTCTTTTCGAGGTATCGGAATCCGCCCACCACGCAATCGGCTGTGCGCTGCTTTTTGATTTTCTGCATGCCCGTGCGTTCGCCGGTTTGATATGGCAAGTCATCGCGCTTGGCTACAATGCCGTCAAGCCCGGTGCCCATGTGAAACCACTTGCGCGCCATCGCTACATCCTTTGTTACTGGCGAAAGGCGAATTCGGTCGTCCTTAATCAGGAACTTCTTAGCGAAGTTGTCCAGCGCGCGGCGCCGCTCTCGCAACGGCTGCCCGACCAGCTTCTTCGCGTTCTCGGCGACGAGCAGATCGAACACGATGTACACGGACGGCGTCTCGCGGCTTAGCTTTGCGATTCGCGACGCAGCCGGATGGATCCGCATCAGCAAGTCGTCGAACGACGGATTGCCATCGATCGGAATCAGGATTTCACCGTCCAGTACGAACTGCTTTGCGCGAATGGATTTCAACGCGTCGACGAGTTCGGGGAAATAGCGAGTCAAAGGCTTGCCGGCTTTGGACTCGAGCTCAATGCGCGACCCATCGCGAAATGCGAGGCAGCGGAATCCATCCCATTTGGGTTCGTAGTGCCAATCGGGACCTTCGGGCAGATCTTCGGCCGGCTGCGCCTCCATAGGGGCGTATGTTTTGGGAAGCGGCAGGCTCATTGGAACTTTGCCAGATCGGTTCGGCCGCGGCCGGCCAGCAGCGGCTTCCAAAGATCGCCAATTTTCTTCAGGCGTTGTGGGACGGTGCGTAGCGTGAACTGCTCGATTTCAATCCCGTGTTCTACCTCTTCCCATGTGACAGGCGTAGAGACGGCAGCCGCAGGTGTCGGCCTGACGGAGTAGACGGAAGCAAGCGTGCGATTCCAGGCATTCTGGTTGTAGTCCGCGAGCACATGAGCCCGCGGCCGCTTGGCCACACGGTATTCCGACGTGATGAGTTTCGGATTTCTTTTGGCCAGTTCGATGGAGAACGCTTTTGCGAACGCCCACACCTGCTTCTGGGTCGGTCCGCGCACGATCGGCACATAAACGTGGATTCCGCGTGATCCTGTCGTCTTCGCATAACTTGTAATTCCAATTTCCGCTAGCGCGGCGCGAACGATCAAAGCGGTCTCGCGAACCTGCGCGAAAGTCGCGCCCGGCGTGGGGTCCAAATCGAAATGCAGGTAGTCGGGACGGTCGACATCATCGCAACGCGCGTACCACGGATTAAGGTCGATGCAACCAAGATTGATGATCCACAGCAGCGATGCATTGTCCTGTACAACCGGAAAGTCGATGACGTTGCCGGAATGATGCTCGATCGAGCAAAGCGAAACCGACGCCGGGCGCGGAACCGGCGCGCGTTTCATGAGGAAGAATTCGCCTGAAATGCCGTTGGGATAGCGCTTCATCACCATGGCGCGGGCGCGGACGTGAGGCAGCAGCCAGGGTGAGACGTCGAGGTAATACTGCAGCAGATCTCGTTTCGTCAGGCCAAGCGCGGGCCAGAAGACCTTCTGCAAATTCGTAAGCTTGACGTCAATGCCCCCAACGTGGATCGTCGCGTCGACGACGCCAGCGGGAATTTTGAGGCCGGTTTGGCGGGCAGCCGATCGCCCGGGGACAGGCGTGGCAGCAACTCGTTTCCGCGCTGAAGCTCGCTTCCGAACAGACTTCGACTGCTGAGCCATAGGGCGCTCCACTACCTTCGATGATCCATGTTGCGAAGCACGCGGAAAATAAGGGAATGCATCTAGGACCGTGAGATTTTTCAATTATCGTGCAGGCGCGGCACGCTAGGGAGTGTAAGCGGGCCACGGGGTGAAGCACACGATGAAGATGGCGAGCGCGATCACCGCCCAGATCCAACGCGCCCGGCCGAGACGCTCCCAAGGGTCGTACAGCGGCGGATGGCGAAAGCGCAGCGCAAGCACCGTCAGCACCAGGCCCCAGAAGATCCATCCACGCCACCAGTAAATGCCTGAAGCGACCAGCGTCAGCCCGGCGGCCAGTGAGATGCGCTGGTGCAGCCTGCTCGAAAGACTGTAGACGATGTGCCCGCCGTCGAGCTGCCACACGGGCAGCAAGTTGAGCGCCGTGGCAAATAATCCCACCCAAGCCGCACGCGCAATCGGGTGCAGCAGAACCCACGACGGGTTCACATTGGGATGAAACCACTCGATGAACCAACGCATGAGCAGTGGCGTGCCGAACACGATTACGGCTGTGCTCTGCACGTTCGGCACGACTTTCGCCTGCGCCACACCGTACGCGATTGCCGGAACAGCCAGAACGAATCCCACGACAGGGCCGGCGAGTCCTACGTCGAACAGCGCCTTGCGTGTTGTGATGGGCGAGCGGATTCGTATGAACGCGCCGAACGTGCCGAACAGAGTGGGAGCTGGAATGAAATAAGGATAGCTTGCGTCGATCCCATAAATGCGGCAGGCGAAATAATGCCCCAGCTCGTGAGCCATCAGAATCAAGAGCAGCGTAAATGAGAACGGGACGCCCAGTGCAAGCAGGTCGGGATGCCGCAGTGGGCCAACGATCATCTGCATCATCGTCCCGGTCGTGGAAAACGGCTCGCGGTTCTGCAGGTACGACAGCGCAAATTCCGAGCCTACAATCAGCGTCGAAAGCACGGTCAGCAGGAAAAGCACGGTCGCGGGCCAGATGGGACGCGGCTTGATTTCCGCAGGTTGAAACTGCGCGACGCGCGAAAATCCCGGGTCGAGCACTTCCACCGGAAAATGGCCGTGGCCGTTCCCGTTCGCTGAATGCATCTCTGTCATGCTTACTTCTTGGATGCCTTGCACGCGTGGAGCGGCGCGCGTATCCGGACCAATCGATTTTGCTTTGATTTCTTCAGGTTACGGCCGATGCGGGACGCTTTCAGGATTTCGAAGCCGGCAGCGCTTGCAATTCCTTACCGGGTTTGAAGCGGACGGCTCTTCCCGGCGGGATATTCACTTGCTGTCCGGTGCGGGGATTTCGGCCGATTCCCGTTTTGCGCGGCTTGACGTTGAACACTCCGAATCGGCGCAACTCGATGCGCTCACCACGTCCCAGGGCAGTCTTCATCGCCTCGAACACCGTCTCGACCGCCTGTTCGGCCTTCGACCGGCTGATATTCGTCTTTTGTACGATCGCATTTACCAGATCGAGCTTGATCACAGCCGCCTCCAATGCTGGGAAACCTATGCTAGTCAGCATCTTGCGGGTTGTCAAGCTGCTTACCCTGTACTACACTGCGCAATTCTTTACGCCTCATGCTCGCGGGGGCGGGCTGTCGCGCTTGCGCCGGACCACAAGGAGAAGAATGAAATGTCTGTAAAGTCCGACAAATGGATTCGCAGAATGGCTCTCGAACACAAGATGATCGAACCGTTCGAGGACAGCCAGGTGCGCGACGGCGTAATCAGCTACGGCGTTTCGTCTTACGGTTACGATATGCGCGTGGCCGACGAGTTTCGCATCTTCACGAACGTGAACTCGACGATCGTCGACCCGAAGCATTTCGATTCGAAATCCTTCGTGGAATTCAAAGGCGCGGTCTGCATCGTGCCGCCGAACTCGTTCGCGCTGGCGCGTTCGGTGGAATATTTCCGCATTCCGCGAAGCGTGCTGACGATCTGCGTGGGCAAGTCGACCTACGCGCGCTGCGGCATCATCGTCAATGTGACGCCCTTCGAGCCGGAATGGGAGGGCTTCGTCACGCTCGAAATCAGCAACACCACGCCGTTGCCCGCAAAGATTTACGCGAACGAGGGCCTCTGCCAGGTCGTCTTTTTCGAATCGGACGAACCCTGCGCGGTATCGTACAAAGATAAGAAGGGAAAATATCAGTCGCAGCAGGGAATCGTCCTTCCGAAAATTTAAGTAGTCCGCGCTATCATTCAGGCATCCTCGTTTGGCTGAAGTTTACCTGCCGGAGGCACGGCCTGCCTGCCGCATGCAGGAATGTCTGCCTGTCTAATCATCAACGTTCGCCTACAAAGTTCTGGAACTTTCGGCCGCGCATACGGAAATCAAGCATAAGTGCTCATACGTCCCGCGAATGCGAAGCACTTCGAGATACATTGTCACCATGCGGGACAACATCAACCAACGAGGCGCGAAATGCGAATCCGACAAAAAATCGGCCTGATGATCGTGGCCGCGGCCATCAGCATCCCTGGTGCTCTGGCTCGGTCTCCCGATCAGGGTTCAACACCCCCTCAGTCGCCAAACAGTCCGGCAATGATGCACCGGCAGATGCAGCGCCGTGACTGGAACGACAGTCGCGGTCGAGGCCCGGCCCGCGAACGCGGCCGCGAATTCAGCCGCAGAGGCATGCGAAAGGGAATGAATCGATGGGGCGCGCGCGACATGATGCTCGCGCGAATTGCGCGCAGTCCCGAAATGCGTCAGCGCCTGGGCATCACAGCCGACCAAGCCGCCAAAATTGAGCAACAGACGCTGGACTTCCGCAAAACGCAGATTCAGGGTCGCGCGGACATCCAAGTGCACCGCGTTGAGCTGGCAAGCCTTCTCTCGGCGGACCAGCCCGACCGTGCGGCGATCGACAAGGAACTTGACGCGATTAGCGCCTCACGACTGGCCCAGACCAAAGCCGCCGTCAACTTTCATCTGGCGATGCGCGACGCGCTCACTCCCGACCAGCGGCAAAAACTGCAGCAAATGAGAGAAAATTTCCGTCGCGGCGGCCATATGCGACCGCCGCGCGGCCCGCGCGGCATGGGGCAACACGGCGGTTCACAAGGCGCTGCGGCACCTTCCGCTTCCTCTCCGGACGCGAATTGAATTTGCGCGCCTCTCCCGGCAGTACGACGCGATACCGCCACCGCTGGGATTGTCGTTGTCCGGGCCTGGGACGCTCGGGTTCTAGCGCTTAGCGGCTGATGTTAATTCCGTCCGTCTCGTATCCTTCATCACGCGCCGTTTTTTGCGCGGCCAAACGTAGCGACTGATCGTCCGCACTCTGCGGAAGATCGCAGTGACGTCGAATTACTTCCTCGCCGCTCGCGATACGCACCAGCCACTTCGACTTATCGTTGTCCCAGGAAACTTCCACGCGATCCGCACGCATCATTTCCTCCCATTTCCCGGCAGTCACACACCCTCGCTGGGGATTATAGATCGCGATAGCGAGAAACGAAACTGGCTCGTCGACCGAAACGGGCGGGGAGATGCAGTACTCTCGTCCGGATAAACATGGACGATCCATACGGGGGCCGCGCTCACGCAACTGGCGTGGAACTCTGCAGTCGATTGGTATAACCTCGCGCAGTTCAAATTCGGGAGGAAACATGCGTCTTTCTGCGCGGACGTCGTTTGCATCTTCTTTGCGGTATCACAAGATCGTCGGCCTAACAGCACTCGCTCTTTTCATTGCCGCTCTTCTCAGTGTTTGCTCCGTCGTCATCGCGCAACAAACTCAGATCAACACAGACTTGTACGCAGGCTTGCGCTGGCGCTGCATCGGCCCTTTCCGCGCGGGACGAACGGTTGCGGCCGAAGGCGTGCCGGATCAGCCAAACGTGTTTTACATGGCGCCGACGGACGGCGGCGTATGGAAGACGGTCAACGCCGGTCGCACCTGGGAGCCGCTCTTCGACGCCGAACCAACCCAGTCGGTCGGTTCGCTTGCAATCGCGCCATCAGACGCGAATATAATTTACGTCGGCAGCGGTGAAGGATTGCAGCGCCCCGATCTTTCGATCGGCGACGGAATTTATAAGTCTATCGACGCGGGCAAGACGTGGACTCAGCTCGGCCTGCGCGATGGCGAACAGATTGCCCGAATTGTTGTCGATCCGCACGATCCGAATCGCCTCTTCGTCGCGGTTCTCGGCCATCCCTATGGCGCGAACGAGCAGCGCGGCGTGTTCCGCTCCCTCAACGGTGGGCAAACCTTCGAAAGGGTCCTCTATAAAGGTCCAGACGTCGGAGCAATCGATCTCGCTTTCGATCCCTCGAATTCGCAGATCATCTATGCGGATTTGTGGTCTGCGCGACAAGTGCCCTGGGAGGGCTCGATCGAAGGTCATAAGGGCGGGCTTTTCAAATCAACGGATGGAGGCAACAACTGGCAGCCGCTCACAAAAGGCCTCCCGACGAACGAGCAGGGGCTCGGCCGCATTGGTATCACCGTCGCCCCCAGCGATCCCAACCGCCTCTATGCCGTAGCTGACGCGCCGCAGCTTGGCGGCGTGTATCGCTCCGAAGATGCCGGCGAAAGCTGGACTCGCGTCAACAACGAGCGCCGCGTTTGGGGCCGCGGAGGCGACTTCGCGTGGGTCCGCGTCGCGCCAAACGATGAGAACACGATCTACGTTGTAAACACGTCGCTCTATAAATCCACCGACGCAGGCAAAACCTTTGCGGCGATCAAAGGTGCCCCGGGCGGCGATGATTACCACTCCGTCTGGATCAATCCGAAGAATCCGCAGATTCTGCTTCTCGGCGTCGATCAGGGCGCGACGATCAGCGTCGATGGCGGCAAGACGTGGAGTTCCTGGTACAACCAGCCGACGGCGCAGTTCTACCACGTGATCACCGACAATCGCTTTCCCTACTGGGTCTATGGAGGCCAGCAGGAAAGTGGCTCGGTCGGCACAACCAGCCGCAGCGATTGGGGCGAAATTACGTATCGCGATTGGCATCCCGTGGGCGCGGAAGAGTACAGCTACATCGCGCCTGATCCGCTCCACCCGAATTTCATCTTTGGCGGCAAGACCACGCGCTTCGATATGGTCACCGGTCAAACGCGCGAGGTCGGCCCCGTCGCGATCCGTGGCGACAAATATCGCTTCGTTCGTACCGAGCCGCTGGTTTTCTCGCAAGCCGATCCGCATGCGCTTTACCTTGGCGGCAGCGTCGTTTTCAAAACGACTGACGGCGGCCAGACGTGGCAGGTAATCAGTCCAGACCTCGCGCGGCCGAAATTGATCCTCCCGCCGAATCTGGGCGATCTCGCGAGCGGCCAGCCGTCCGAAGGCGCGCATCGCGGCGAGGTGTACGCGATTGCTCCGTCGCCGATCGACGCGAATCTTTTGTGGGCCGGCACTGACGATGGTTTGATCTGGCTTACGCGCGATGGCGGAAAACACTGGTCGGATGTAACGCCACACGAACTCACGCCGTGGAGCAAAGTGGCGCAACTCGATGCTTCGCATTTCGATGCTGGCACGGTGTACGCCGCCGTGAGCCGTTTCCAGATTGACGACAATCGCCCGTACATCTATGTAACGCACGATTACGGCAAGACGTGGCAGCTCGCCACGAACGGCTTGCCCGATGACGCGCACGTCAACACGGTTCGCGAGGATCCGGCCCGACGCGGGTTGCTGTTCGCGGGCACAGAGCTCGCCGTATGGGTTTCGTTCAACGACGGCGCATCCTGGCAGTCGCTCCAGCTCAATCTCCCTCACGTCTCGATGCGCGATCTGTGGATCCACGACGACGATCTAGTCGTTGGTACGCATGGGCGCTCGTTCTGGATTCTCGACGACATTACGCCTCTGCGGCAGATCGGTTCCGACGCGACGAACTCGGACGTGGTTCTATTCAAACCCGCCGCCGCGTACCGAATTCGCCGCAACGCGAATACCGATACTCCTCTGCCGCCTGAAGAGCCCGCGGGAAAGAATCCGCCGGACGGCGCAATTTTCGATTACTACCTGAAATCGAACGCGACAGGGCCGGTAAAACTCGAAGTGCTCGATTCAAGCGGCAACGTGATTCGCAGTTACGCCAGCACGGATAAGCTGCCATATACCTGGGACGAGCTGAAGAAAACCCTCAACGTACCGCTCTACTGGATCAAGCCGCCCCAGGTTCTTCCAGCCCAGGCGGGCGAGCACCGTTGGATTTGGAACCTGCGCACCGCGCCGCCGGAATCACTCGCCCACGAATTCCCGATTTCCGCGATTCCGCACGACACGCCGCAATACCCGCTCGGAGCCGGCGTGCTGCCCGTAACGTACACCGTGAAGCTTGAAGCAAACGGCCAGACCATCGCGCACCAGTTCGAAGTGAAGATGGATCCGCGCGTGAACGCCGCGCCGGACGAACTGAAAGCGCAATTTGATCTGGCAACGAAGATCATCGATGGAATGAACGCAAGCTTCGAGTCGCTCCAGCAGATTCGCTCGCTGCACGATCAGCTGAAGACTCTCGCCAGTCGCGCGCCAAAGGGAGATGTTGCCGGCGCAATCGCCGCGCTCGACAAGCGCGCCGCGGCACTGGAAGGCGCGGGCGGCGGCTTCTTTGGCCCGCAAACGGGCAAGCCGAGCTTTGCCAGACTGAACGGTGAATTCGGAATGCTGCTTCGCTACATCGACAGCGCCGACGCCCAGCCGACGCAAGCGGCGCAGGAGGGATACACCACGCTCCAATCTTCGTTGACCGATTTGCAGACAAACTGGAGCGATGTCAAAGCAAAAGACATTCCCGCGCTGAACGACAAGCTGCGTTCCGCAAACCTGCCGGAAATTACAATCGGAGGCTAAGAGTAGGCCAGCGGTGCGAGACGGCGCAGCTAGTCGGAAGATTACGCAGGTTTTCGACGATCGGTGTTGAACGGGTTCTCGATCGGAATACCTGCGACTCTCTGCCCGGAGTTCAAATCTTCCGAAAGAATCCGCCTCGCGTTGCTCTTCACCGCAGATGCGACGATCAGTGCGTCCCAGAAGTTAATCCCGGACTCGTCCTCGATTCGGAACGCCTCAGAAATCTCGGTCGCCGTGGTCGTTTCCGTGCACCAAATCGCATAAGCGTCGACCAACACCCGGGCTGAATGCTTTGAAAGCGGGTGCGCGATTTTCCTCGTCATGTTCACGTAGAATTCTTGGAGGACCTGCACACTCAGGACGCCACTTCCTTCATTCCATAACTCGCCCAAGACCGCCTTCGCTAAATCGTGCTTCGAACCGGCGTCAACGTCGTGCGCATAGATGAGGATATTTGTATCAACGAACGTTCTATCGTTCATGGAGTTCGTCGCGGCTGGCACGGATCACTCCGCCCAAATGAAAGCCCTTGTCAAGCAATGCCAGCGCCCTCTGCTTTGCCTTTTCGTAGGCTTCTTCTTCGCCCACCAACGTTTCAATCTGACGGGCGACCAATCCGCTTATAGAGGTTAATTGCCGGGCGGCAATAACCCGCGCCTTTTGAATCGTTTCGCGATCGAGGCTGATCGTTAGGTTCTGTTTCTGATTCCGTTTGGCACGCACGCGACACCTCACGTATAATACGTGTAACACGTATTATACGTGCTGTCAAGGATCGGCGTGTTGGGCGTGTTGTACTAACTCGGGCAACACGATTGATCAAGCTCGGAACGAAACCTATTCGGCCTGCTCGGCTTCCGCTTCGACACCGACCGTCTCGTCGGGCACATCGCCGGGCCGGCCCTTCAGGCGGTCGTAAACCGTCACTAGGCAGGTGGAACCGAGTGCTTCGTTATAGTACGTGGAAACTCCGAGCGCCGTTCGCAATTCCTCGTTGAACCGGCGCAGGTCGCCAAGCTGGTTTACGCGGATGGGAATCTTGCGGTTGTCGTGCGTCAGCAGAAATTTTTGGTACCCGGCGTCCCACAACCGGGTGAATTGCCCGTCATGCATAATTGCGGGCAGCACCGTCATTTGAAACGTCCCCTCGGGCGTCTTGCGCAACTCCGCGCCGCAATTATATTTCTCGATTCGCACCACGCCTCCCGAGCTTCGCACCAGAAAGCCCTTTGGCGAGAGTGACTCAATCTGCGACTGGTTGAAAAGCGTGTTGACGTACCACATGGATTCATCAGAATATTGAGGTTGCCGGGGTCCTGTAAAGGATAAAATCCTGGTCGGGAACCACTTTCTCGGCATCTAAACTGTGTAATGGAAAAGACGGCTCGCCAACGCGGCTCGTATCCCCACTCTCACCGGTGTTGTTGTCCCTCGCTGTGCATCTGTTGTCGCCGCTAAATCGCAAGCGGTGCCGCATCTGCTAAGCATTTTATAATCAAATCAATTCAGCGGATTTCGGCACATGCAGTTGGCCCGCTCAGCCCGTTTTGCAGGGCATTTTTGCGAGGGTACGAGAGCAATTGTTGGGGTAAAAGTTTAACGACGATATGACACCGAAAACGCTAATGGCGGCAGGCATCACCGTAATCCCGCCGAAAGAAACTCAGCCGCGAACGGCTAATCGGCTGTTCGCTCAGATTGGCAACACGCCGTTGCTGAAGATCGAGCGCGTAACAGCCGAATTCCCGAACGTCGAATTCTACGCCAAGGCGGAATGGTTCAATCCGGGCGGATCGGTGAAAGATCGCGCCGCATACGCGATGATTCGCGATGGCGAGCGCACCGGTCGCCTTCATCCGGGCAAAGTCATCCTCGACGCAACCAGCGGCAACACGGGGATCGCTCTGGGCATGATTGGAGCCGCGCTCGGTTATCGCGTGAAGCTGTGCCTGCCCACCAGCGCTTCCCCCGAACGAAAAGCGATCCTGCAAGCTTACGGAGTGGACGTCGTCTTCACACCCGGAGAGCAAGGCACGGACGGCGCAATCCGGCGCGTTCGCGAAATCTACGACGCGGATCCCGCCAAGTATTTCTACGTCGACCAGTACGGCAATCCCGCAAATCCGGCGGCCCATTATTCCACCACCGCGCCCGAAATCTGGGAGCAGACCGGCGGCAGGATCACGCATTTCGTCGCGGGACTCGGCACAAGCGGCACGTTCGTGGGTGTGACGCGCAGGCTCCGGCAATTCAATCCGCGAATCCGCTGCATCAGCGTGCAGCCCGATTCCGGCTTTCATGGCCTGGAAGGCCTGAAATACATGCCGGCTGCGATTGTGCCGGCAATCTATGACGAGAATCTTGCCGACGAAAATATCGAGGTGCGCACGGAAAACGCGCAGCAGATAACGAAGCGCCTCGCCCGCGAAGAGGGCCTTCTCGCCGGCGTCAGTTCGGGTGCCGCGCTCTACGGCTGCATGGAAGTCGCGCGCCGTTTGTCGAGCAGAGAGCGCGCCGTCATCGTCACGCTTTTCCCGGATTCGGGCGAGAAATATCTCACCGATCGTTTTTGGAGCGAAGAATGAGCAAGTACGTACTGAAAATTAGCGAAGATCTCTTATCGCGCATCGGCCGGCACGGCGCCGAAACCTACCCGCACGAGTGCTGCGGCGCGTTGCTGGGACTCGAAAACGAAGCCGCGCGCGAAGTCGTAAATCTGCTGCCGCTTCCGAACCGCCGCGATGATTCGCCGCGAAATCGTTTCGAGCTTGCGCCCAACGACGTGCGTCTCGCGGAGAAAACCGCCCGCGAAACAGGCCTCGATCTGCTCGGCTGGTATCATTCACACCCCGATGCTCCGGCGCGTCCCAGCGACTTCGATCGCGCTCACGCATGGCCTTGGTACAGCTATATCATTGTCAGCGTGCGCGGCGGCCAGCCCGTCGAGACGAACTCGTGGCGTTTGCAAGACGATCGCAGCGCCTACGATTCAGAAGCGATCCAGATCGTGCGTGCATCCGATCCTATGTTTGCAGGCGGCTCGCCGCGTCATTCTGTTCCGCAGACTGCAGACGAAGCAGACCAACTCAGGAGCGATGAATGTCTGTCAAGGTAATCATTCCAACCCCGCTGCGCGCATACGCGGGAAAGCAGGACAGCGTGGAACTGCAGGCGGCAACCGTCGGCGAGGCATTGACCACGCTCATCACCCGTTTCCAGGATTTGAAGCGGCATCTATACGCGGACGACGGCCGCCTCCGCAGCTTCGTGAACGTCTATGTAAACGACGAGGACATTCGTTATTTGCAGAAGGACGCGACGCCCCTGAAGCAGGGCGACACCGTCAGCATCGTCCCCTCAATCGCCGGTGGTTCATTTGCCGTCGAAAGCTCGCATGCGCTCCGATGAACGAATGCAACGATGAACGAATGCAACGGTTTTCGTGTCAGGGCATGACTTTAGTCATGCCGAAAAACGGGCCCAATAACGTCGCAGGGCTTTAGCCCCGGAGGCCCTCACTTTCAAACGGAGGAGGAAGAGGTTTCCATGGCCACCAAACTTGATATTTCCGCCGCAGCCGCGCGTTCCGCGCCGTCGCTCTCAAACGAAGAAGTCCTTCGCTACAGCCGCCACCTGATCATGCCGGAAGTCGGCATGGAAGGTCAGCTGAAGCTGAAGCAGGCAAAGGTGCTCTGCATCGGCGCGGGCGGCCTTGGCGCCCCGCTCGGCCTGTATCTTGCGGCTGCCGGTGTGGGACGCCTCGGCCTCGTCGATTTCGACAAGGTGGATCTGACCAACCTTCAGCGTCAGATCCTTTTCAGCAACGACGACGTCGGCCATCCGAAAATCGAAGCCGCCGCCGATCGTCTCCGCGGACTCAATCCCGATATCCAAATCGATCGCCACGAAACGCGGCTCACCAGCGAGAACGCGCTCGACCTGTTCCGGGAATACGACATCGTCGTCGATGGCACGGATAATTTCCCCACGCGCTATCTGGTCAACGACGCGTGCGTTCTTGCTGGCAAACCGAACGTCTACGGCTCGATCTTCCGCTTCGAAGGACAGGTCAGCGTCTTCGGCTATGAAGGCGGCCCATGCTATCGCTGCCTGTATCCCGAACCGCCTCCGCCCGGGCTCGTGCCGTCGTGCGCCGAAGGCGGAGTTCTCGGCGTCCTCCCCGGCATCGTCGGCGCGCTTCAAGCCGCCGAAGCGATTAAGCTGATCCTCGGTAAAGGCGAACCGCTCGTCGGACGCCTCCTGCTCTTCGACGCGCTCGCTATGGGCTTCCGCGAACTGAAATTGCGCAAGAATCCCGACTGCCCCGTTTGCGGCAGCCATCCAACGGTGAAAAGCCTGATCGACTATGCTGAATTTTGCGGAATCCG
>JBOGNK010000187.1:0-2737 GCA_050747085.1 Candidatus Acidiferrales bacterium | reverse complement strand
CCACTGTAGTGGCCCACCGTATTGCCCAGAGAGAGGCAGCAGGCTTTCGAACCGCAAGTAGCGCCGCACGCCGCCGCTAGTCCCGAGTTGCGCTTCGTGCGGCATTCTTTCGCGGCTTGAACGCGGCGCTAGGCAGCCACAACGCGGCTGCGCCCGCCACTGCCGATTCCGCCCCGTATTTTGCGCCGACGATCGGAATCTCGCGCCACCGCGGGTTGATCGACCACGTCTCAAGCGCGTCGCGAATCTGTTTCACCCGCGACATCATTAGGCGGCCCGCGCCTCCACCGATGACAATCACGTCCGGCTCAAACAGCTCGATGATGTTGCCGAGAAAGATTGCCAGGCGCTCGGCTGTCTCGCGGAGCACCTCGTCGGCCAGCTTATCTCCCCGTAGCGCCGCTTTCGCAACGATCTCGCTGGTCACGGCTTCGATGTTGCCGCCGGCGAGCGCCAGCATTTTGGACGCGGCCGCCGATGTCGCGCCACCACCTTCAAGCAGTCGCTGCCGCGCGTTCTTTCCGATCGCCGTTCCCGACGCGAATGCCTCGATACAGCCGCGCTTGCCGCAATTGCAAAGCGGACCGTGAAAATCGATCGTCGTGTGACCGCCCTCGCCCGCGCAGCCTGTTCGCCCCTCGTAAATTCGGCCGTTCTGAACGATACCCGTTCCGATGCCCGTGCCTATCGTCACGTAAAAAACGTTACTGTATCCCACGCCGGCGCCCCATGCCGCTTCGGCCAGCGCCGCGACGTTTGCGTCGTTGCCGATGCGCGTGCGAAGGCGATAGCGCTTGGCGATCTCGGGCGCGAGGGGGAACTTTTTCCAGCACGGAATATTGGCAGCGCCAATCAGCGTCCCGCGAGCAGAGTCGATCCAGCCCGGTACGCTGATGCCGATGGCGGACGCGCGGCGCGCTCTTGGATTGCGCAGCAAGGCATCGAGCACGTCGGTTACGGAGCGCAGTCCGTCTTCGGCGGTCCCTCGCGCCGCCATTTTTCCACGCGCCTCGGCGACGATTTCGCCCGTCGCGTTGACCGCGCCAGCAGCGACTTTCGTGCCGCCGATGTCGACGCCGATAAACAACTTCTGCTGGGACTTTTGTCGCATGGAAATGTGGGTCGGCGAATTTATGGCATACAACGACGGTGGGGGCAATGCGAGATTCTGGGGACGCACTTTCTGGAGACTGTAGATGCTTCCAATCGGACGGGCTATGCAATCAGCCGTGTCCTGCAGCCACAGGCAACGACCCAGGGCGAAGCGGGGGCGGCTTTGCCTGGTTTGAATGCGCTCCCCATAAACGCTACGGCCGCTGATGAGGCGGGGAGCATCGCCACGACATATGGCTCGCTTAACCCGGGGGCGCCTACCACTTATACTACTGATATTAACGAGTCCGGCCCCTTCTTCAGTCCTGGGCTATTGTATGATCCCGTCGTGGGTGGCCAACTCACGGTTTCCGGCACGCCGCGTTTTCAGGCATTTGTCTTACTTCACGAGCTCGGCCATGTGACGAACGTCCTGCAGCCGGACGGCCCGCCTTTGCCAACCGATCAACAGATGGCTGCGGAGAAGGCGAATAATGCAGCTATATCGTCCAATTGCAACAAGACTCTTTCGAATGCCAGTAACGTTCCGCAAAGGTAGCGTCGCTATAGTCGCGGTGGTCTCGCTATTTTTGCTTCTTCCGGGTTGCGAAACACGGTATCTTGAAGTCAAATCAATAACGCAGCCCGAATACCCGATTCCGGCCCGAAGTGCCGATATCCAGGGCACGGTTGTTGTCGGGATTGAGATCGGAATCAATGGAGAGGTACTCTCCGCGCACGGCGAAGGCGCAAACCCCGTCCTGGTAAGTGCAGCAGAACGAAATGCACGTGAGTGGGTTTGGGGACCGTTCCCCCCGAAGTTTACCTTCCCGCACTACCATGAGATCCAGTACGTCTTCCGTCTAATAGGTAAGCCGCTTCCTGTTGCGGTTGGCCCTCCGACCGTTACGACGGATCTGCCGGATCGGGTTCAGATTACCGCCACGCGCTATTACTCCGATCTCGGGCTAACTCCAGTACAGAAAAATCCACGGGAGAGCAAAAAATGAGCAAACGATTGCGCTCGGCGGGTGCTGTCCGCGCGTGCGGGCGGCGTTGGGGCAAATGGCATGTGTCCACAAAGGTGAATCGTGGACACTTCGGGACAAGCCTTACAGGTGAGGGTCAAACAGCCCAGGCGAACGTCGTACGCTCGAAGAGAAGCGGCACATTGTCGAGGAGACGCTTCAGGCTGGCGGTTCGGTTGCCCGCGTCGCACGAGCGCACGGTGTGAATGGGAACCAAGTATTTGGCTGGCAGCCAGGCCAATATTGACAGTCAATCGTTGTGTCCACAAAAGCGGTTATCCCCGCTCACCTACACTCTGTTGTGCCGACTACTCGCAAGGAACCCACTACCGAGCACAACGCACCGTTCACAACACCGGCGAACGATGCGGCACCCGCTGGAACCATCACTGGCCCCTACTGCGAAACGCGGACGCTCCTTGCCACACGCAGAACGATGCTTTGATACCGCATCTGTCGTTGGTCACCCGTAAGCGTCCGGTTTCGGCCCGTGTCGAGTTCAGCGGGAGGTTGAGCCGCCGATAATGGCTGCCACGAAATCGGTGAGAAAAGTTCTAAAATCGTCCCCTTGGGCGCGCCACCAATGTTTCGTCGTTTCTTTTCAATGATTTCATTCC
>JBOGNK010000186.1:0-5945 GCA_050747085.1 Candidatus Acidiferrales bacterium | reverse complement strand
CGCCAAGATGGTGAATTTCGGCGGCTGGGACATGCCGGTCGAATACACCGGTATTCTGTCTGAGCACGAAGCGGTGCGCACACGCGCGGGACTTTTCGACGTGAGCCACATGGGCGAAATCGAGGTGCGCGGCGACGCCGCCCTCAATCTGGTGCAGCAAGCGACCTGCAACGACGCATCGAAGCTCGCGAACGGCCAGGCGCAGTATTCCGGGCTGATGACGGAGCGCGGCACGTTTGTTGACGACTTGCTGGTCCACAAAATCGCTGACGGGCATTACCTGCTTTGCGTCAATGCGGGCAATCAGGACGGCGATTTCGAGCATATCGTCGCGCACAATCGCTTCGGCGCGAGCGCAGAAAATGTCGGAGACCGCTATTCGCAACTTGCGATTCAGGGGCCGCGCGCGCTGGAGATTCTGAAACGGCTGACGAAGGTCGCCCTGGGAACGATTCGCTACTATTACTTCACATTTGGCAAAGTGAGCGGCGTCGAGTGTCTGATCGCGCGGACCGGCTACACGGGCGAAGACGGTTTCGAAATTTACTTTGCGCCCGAGCACAGTGAAAAACTGTGGAACGATCTGCTTGAAGCGGGCAAGAGCGATGGGCTGATCCCCTGCGGACTTGGCGCGCGCAACACGCTGCGCATGGAAGCGGGGATGTGCCTCTACGGCCATGAAATCGATTTGGAGACGACGCCATTTGAAGCCGGACTTGGCTGGATCTGCAAACCGGAAAAGGGCAGCTTCCTTGGCAGCGAACGCCTGCTGGAACAGAAGCGAGCCGGCGTCCAGCGCAAACTCGTTGGTTTTGAGATGCTCGACAAACGCATCGGGCGCGACGGTTATCCCTTGTCGATCGCGGGCAACGGACACGGACGCGTGACCAGCGGAGGGCCGTCGCCCACACTGAAAAAGAATATCGGCATGGCTTACGTTCCACCGGGACACAGCTCCGTGGGGACGCAAATCGATATCGGCATTCGCGGGCAAGCGGTCCCCGCGCGCATCATCCCCCTTCCGTTTTACAGGCGGGCGCGCTAGCATCACGCGTCGCGCGGCAGGCAGAGACAGGAGCGCAAATGTATCCAGCGGATTTTCGCTACACGAAAGACCACGAATGGATCAAGGTCGACGCGGGCGTGGGCACGATCGGCATCACGGATTACGCACAGCATGAACTGGGCGACGTCGTTTTCGTCGAGCTGCCGAAAGTTGGCGCGCGAATCAAGGCCGGAGAATCTTTTGGTTCGGTGGAGTCTGTTAAAGCGGTGAGCGATATTTTCAGTCCCGTGACCGGCGAAATTACGGAAATCAACTCCCTGTTGACGGACGCTCCGGAGAAGATCAATAGCGATCCGCATGGTTCGGCGTGGCTGGTCCGACTCAAGCTGGACAATGCCGGCGATGTGAACTCGCTAATGGACGCGAAAGCATATCAAGCTTACGTTGATGAGAAAGCGCAGGAACAATCGGCCTGATGCGTTATTTGCCCAAGAGCCCATCGGAACGCCAGGAAATGCTGGCGGCGGTCGGCCTAGAATCCGTCGAAGAACTCTTCGTAAGCATTCCTGAAGACTTCCGCCTGCGCGAACCGCTTCCGTTGCACCGCGCGCTGTCGGAACCGGAGATCATCGAATATTTCAAGGCCCGAGCCGCGGAGAATGCGCCGGGGTACACGTCGTTCCTTGGCGCGGGCGTGTATCAGCATCAGCGGTCGGTGGTTACCGACTCGCTGGTTCAGCGCGGCGAATTCCTCACGTCGTACACGCCCTACCAGGCTGAAATCTCGCAGGGCACCCTGACGGCAATTTTCGAGTTTCAGACGTTGATGTGCCAGCTGACCGGCCAGGAAGTCGCCAACGCGTCGATGTACGACGGTTCGACGGCGCTTACCGAGGCGGTGCTCATGGCCGAGCGGCTGACCGGCCGCCACAGGGTGCTGGTCGCGCGCAGCGTTCATCCGGAATATCGGCAGGTGCTTGCGACGTACGCGAAGAATCTCGGCCTCGAAATCGAGGAAATCGGCTACAGGGCGTCCGGCCAACTGGATACGAAGGCGCTGACGAAGGATCGGCTGGCGTCAGCTGCGGCGCTGGTGGTGCAGTCGCCGAACTTCTTTGGCGCCCTGGAAAATATCGCGGCTCTTGCGGAGACGGTTCATCGTGAAGGCGCGCTGTTGGTTGACACGATCGCGGAAGCTGTTTCTCTCGGCATCGTGCGGCCGCCCGCGGAAGCGGACATCGTCGCGATGGAAGGCCAGTCGTTCGGCATTTCGCCGAGCTACGGCGGACCCTTCGTCGGCGTGGTTGCCACGCGCGAGAAATTCGTCCGCCAAATGCCGGGACGCCTGGCAGGCCAGACAACGGATTCGAACGGACGGCGCGGCTTCGTCCTGACGCTGGCAACGCGCGAGCAACACATTCGCCGCGAAAAGGCGACTTCGAATATCTGTACCAACGAGGCCCTGTTCGCGCTCGTCGCCACCATCCATTTGTGCCTGCTGGGCAAAGAAGGCATCCGCGAGATGGCGTCGCAAAATGTGGCAAAGGCGCAATTCGCGCGCGCTGAACTGGAAAAAATTCCTGGCGTGCGACGCGCGTTCGCAGCGCCCTTCTTCAACGAGTTCGTTCTGGAGTTTCCGCGTTCCGTGAAGCTGATTAACGCCGCGCTGATCCGCGATAAGATCGTCGGCCCGCTGCCGCTCGGCGTGCACTACCCGGAATTGACGAAACGTGGATTGGTCTGCGTCACCGAGACGATGCCGCGCACGGAAATCGAGCGCCTGGCTGCGGCTGTTCGACGCATTCTGGAAACACCGCTATAAGGAGACCCGCAGATTTGAATTCGAAATCGACCGAAATGGAAGCGCCGCCGAAGATACAGGACGCCGCAACTCACGTTAGCCGCAGCGAAGGGCTGATCTTCGAACGTTCCGCGCCCGGCAAGCGCGGCATGGAACTGCCGCCGCTCGACGTGCCTGCCATCGATCCCGCCGCGGCGCTGGGCAGCGAGTTCGTTCGCGATAGCGTCGAGGGATTCCCGGAAGTCAGCGAAATTGAGACGATTCGCCACTTCACGCGCCTTTCCACGTGGAATTACGCGATCGACATCGGGATGTATCCGCTCGGCTCCTGCACGATGAAATACAATCCGCGCGTCAACGAATTCGTTGCGCGCCTCGACGGCCTTGCCGGCGCTCATCCGATGCAGCCGGCCGAAGTGGCGCAGGGCTGCCTGCGCATTCTTTACGACTTGCGGAAAGCGCTGCTCGCGATCACCGGAATGGACGCGGCGACGCTTCAGCCTGCGGCGGGCGCTCAGGGCGAACTGACCGGCCTGCTGATGATTCGCGCTTACCTCGCAAGCAAGGGCAATCCGCGCAAGACAGTTCTGATCCCGGATTCAGCGCATGGCACGAATCCAGCGTCGGTCGTCATCGCGGGCTACGAAGTCCAGAACATCAGATCGAATCGGCTTGGCGAGATCGATACCGATCATCTGCGCGAATTCACCACCGAAGATGTCGCCGCACTGATGGTCACGAACCCGAATACGCTCGGCGTGTTCGAAGAGCGCATTGCGGAGATTGCGTCGATCCTTCACGAACGCGGAGCGCTGCTGTATATGGACGGCGCGAACATGAACGCGCTGGCGGGCGTCGCGCGGCCGGGCGATTTCGGCGTCGACGTGATGCATCTGAACCTGCACAAGACATTTTCAACGCCGCATGGAGGCGGAGGTCCGGGCGCCGGTCCCGTGCTGGTGAAGAAAGTTCTCGAGCCGTTCCTGCCAGTGCCCGTTCTGGTGGAGAAGGAAGGCGGTCGCTTCGCGCTCGATTCAAACCGTTCGCAGTCCGTCGGACGCGTTCGCGCCTATTGCGGGAATTTCGGCGTTCTTCTGCGGGCGCTCTCATACATTCTGGCCTACGGTCCCGGCATTCGTCAGGCCACCGAAGACGCAGTGCTGAACGCGAATTACATCCGCAAGCAGCTCGAGGAATATTTCGATCTTCCCTACTCCGCGCCGTCGATGCACGAAGTGGTGTTCAGCGACGCGCGCCAGAAGCGCAACGGCGTGAACACGATGGATATCGCCAAGCGGCTGATCGACTACGGCTTCCATCCGTACACGACGGCGTTTCCGCTGATCGTTCCGGGTGCAATGATGATCGAGCCGACGGAATCCGAATCGCGCGTCGAATGCGACAATTTCATCGATGCGATGCGGTCGATCGCTCAGGAAGCGGAAACGAATCCGGAAGTGGTTAAGACGGCGCCGCACAACACGCGCGTTGGCCGCCTCGACGAGGTTGCCGCCGCACGCAAGCCCATCTTGCGCTGGAAACCCTGATCAAAAAAGAAAGAGTCAAAAACTAGACTGCGCTCGGATGCAGTGCGGTCAGGCCGCCGAACCGGCCGAAATCGTTAACGTTCAGTCTGAGTATGTGCGCGATTCCGAAAACGTACATTACGGCTGCCAATCGAGCATCGTGCACTTGAACGCCGACTACCTGCCTTTCCAAGACGATCCTGCGCCATTCTCGATAGACACTTTCTCCATCGGGCAAGAAGGTCATGCCGCTCTCGATTGCTCGCACTTCCTTCTCGGCCTCTGCGACGCCGAGCCCCAAGCCATTCCGCGCGATCGGCCGAGTCAATGCGTTCCAAAGTTCCGCAATGTTCTGGTGCGTGTAGCACAGCGACGTATGATTTGACGCGAGACGGGTGAGGGCTCTGCTGACGAGTTCGTGTTCGGGGTCCAAACGGCGACTCATTCGCAAGAGAATGTTCGTGTCGACCAGGCACGAAGAAATCGGCATCTAGTCGTGGTCCTGGTAGAGCCAGTCGCGGGAAATAACGTCGGGTAAAGGGGGAATTTTGTCGGAAAACTGGGCTAGCGAATCCAGCCATGCACGTATTTCGTCCGGCGTGCGGAGCCGCGACTCCGAGATGTCAGTGACTTGCTGTTCGAGGATTTCCTGAATGTAGGATTCTACGGAGATGCCGCGCGCTTTCGCTCGGGCTGCAACCTGATCGGGAATCTTGATCCGTACGTTCACCACCATACGGCCGACCTTACCACAAAACACAGTGACCTAAGAACCTGACCCGCGCTCGCACTTGGGACCTGGAGGTGAAAAAAAGATGGCGAACTCGTTTCAGCCGCCAGCCACGAATTACCAATCACGAGTTACGACTCACTTGCCCTTGTCGGTCTTAGCCTTTTCCGGTGGCGCGACGCGCTGTGCCGAAGCCGGTGAAGCCTTCCCTGCCGGCGCTTCCGCCACCGCGTTCGCCGTGGACGGCGCCACAACGGTGCGTCCGTCCGAGGTTGCCGCGGCGGACTGGCTGAGCGGCTCGGGCTCAGGCGAAGCGATAGGCACCAGAGCGCCTTCCGCTTCCTTCATGAATTTCAGTCCGTTGCTGGAACCATCCCAATCGATCGAAATCACGTCGCCCAAACGGACTTGCTCGGTCGCGAGCAAACTCGCGAGCGGGTAGACAATGTGGCGTTCGATGGCGCGCTTCAGATGACGCGCCCCGTATTTCAGGTCGGTCCCTTCGCGGAGGAGAAACTCGCGAGCAGACTGTGTCACGCGGAACAGGAAACGGCCCTTGGCGGTTTCGAGCACGCGCTGCTGCACCATGCCGAGCTCGATTTCCAGAATCTGCTCGAGCTGTTCGCTGCGCAGAGGGTGAAACACCACCACCTTATCAATGCGGTTCATGAATTCCGGCGCGAACTTCCGCCTGGCAGCTTCCGAAGCCGTGCGTTCCACCTTCTCATCCAGGCGCGGCTTCGATTCCGGACGCTGCGTTGGCGCGAATCCCATGCCGCCGGTCATTAGCTCGGTGATTTCGCCGCCGCCCAGGTTCGACGTCATGAAGATCATTGTTTGTGACAGATCGACGCGGCGATTGTCACCAAGAGTGAGCGTAGC
>JBOGNK010000185.1:0-9506 GCA_050747085.1 Candidatus Acidiferrales bacterium | reverse complement strand
GTGAAGGCGCGAGGGGTACGGCCGACTGGCTCGCCTCACTCGCTGTGGGAGTTGCTGGAGCACGCACGCATCGCGCAGTGGGACATTCTCGAATTCTCACGCGATCCCAAGCACGTCTCGCCTGATTTTCCGTCGGGCTACTGGCCCGAGTCGCCGGCGCCGCCGAGCGAGGCTGCGTGGGACAAGAGCGCGAAGGATTTGTTGTCCGACATGGAAGCGATGCGAAAGTTATTGGAGGAAACGAAAGATCTGCTCGCGGCGATTCCGCACGGCTCGGGGCAAACGGTTCTTCGCGAAGCGTTGCTCGCCGCCGATCACAACGCCTATCATCTCGGTCAGTTCGTGCTGGTGCGACGGCTGCTGGGCGCCTGGGAGTCTTAGAGTGCCGCGTACCGGCGTTTCATTTTGTGCACCGCGTGTCCGTCGGACTCTGCCCCTTGTTTTCGTTTTCCACATTTTCCTAAATTTCCACAGCGGAAATCGCTTGGAGTGTAGTTGACGGTTTTGAGGGGCGGAGTTACAAGAGTGCTGTCACAACGTTCCAAATTATCTGAGCCCGGGAAGCACGACTGGCGAAAGCTTGACGGCGCTACTCAGGACTAGGATGAAGGGAACGCAAGACAAGTTTCGGAATTGCGCAGCATCACGGCGAGCCCTTAGGTCTGGTCCCGTGGTGGCCAAGCGTGCACCCGTTAAATCACTCTGCCCCTGAGGCGAGTTCGGCTGCCGCAAGACAGCCGGAAAATTTGACGAGGCACGCGAGGCTTGCCCGCCATGCGCGGGCTTGCTCACCGCAAGGTGGGCGCGTCTGCCGCAAGGCAGACATAACCACACGACTGAACTCGCGAGACTTGTCGCGGCTAGCTTCACTCGTTCACGCGAGGGAATGCAGAGCAGCTGTTACATTTCCAGACTGAAGGAAGGGGCGAGCAATCGCCCCTTTTCTTTTTGTCTCGCGTTTTGAGGGATGTGACTGACCTACCTCGATATGTTCGTTGCTGTGATTAGGCCCACGCGATCGATGCCGGCCGTGCGCATGATATCGATCGCACGCGCCACCTGCGCGAATGAAGTTTGCCCGGCACCTGTTACGAAAGTCACCTTTTCAGCCCGCTGATTGAAAAGTTCAGCAAGGCGCGTGCCGAGGGCGCTCCACGCCACAGGGTCCTGATTGATCATGAGTTTCCCACCCTCAAGCACCCGCACGATGACGGTATCCGGATTCGACGGCACGACGGCTTCGGGCGGCGCGGGTTGAGGGACGATGACGGGCAATCCGTTTGACATGGTGGGCGTAATCACCATAAAAATGATGATCAGCACGAGCAGCACGTCAATCAGCGGAACAATATTCGGATCCGCAACCACCGCACCTCGCCTCGCATCAACTTGCATTGTTCCGCTCCTTTCAACCGACAGGAGTTCGTTCCTTGTGGTTTGACACCGCCCATCGAAGGTTTGTGTCTGGACAGAGGAGCCCGAGACCCCTGCGCAGATTTAAGCCTTAGGCGAGCGTGTAATGCCGCGGGACAGGTAAATCCTATTCGGGAGAGGCAGCTGCAAATGCAACAGCGGCTCTAGTGTCTTCAGGTTTCAGGCTAGGAAAGTCGGAAAGAATTTCGTCGGCGGCGTCGCCGGTGGCCAGGCTCCCAGGATTGTGCGGAGTGTAACGCGGGTACCCTTAAAAACCGGCTCGCCGCCACAGATGCGCGGATCGCGAACGATTCGATCTCGGTAGTCGTTCCGGTTGTTTGCTGTGCCTTTCATGGCGCCCGCCATACCGTTCGACGAATATAACATGATGGTAGCACGACTCATCGAGTGCGCTACGAGTTCCCGGAACCATGCGTCGCGCCGTATAATAGGGGATGGAACCAAAGGAGATTCATGAATAGACCGTCGGCCACTATCGATTCATCTTCTGCCGGGAACGCTCGCGAAGCGCAACTGCAGATATGGGAGGCGTTTCGCCGCTGGGGATTTTTGCAGGCGGACCTCGATCCGCTGGGTGATCTGGAAGCTTTCGCCATCCCCGAACTTAATGTCTCGGGAGCGGACGCCGAAGCGGCGCGCGGCATCTATTGCGGCACGATCGGCGCGGAGTTCATGCACATCCCTGACGTTGAGCGCCGCAAATGGGTGCAGAAGCGCATGGAATCGGAAGCGGCGGAGCCGGACCGCGCGCGCATCCTCGACCTGCTGATTCGCGCGGATATTTTCGAACACGTCCTGCAAACGCGCTATCTCGGGACGAAGCGGTATTCACTGGAAGGCGAAGCTGCTCTGCTGCCGCTGCTACATTCGGTTTTGAACGCCGCATCCGATGAAGGCGCGGAACAAGCCGTGCTCGCCATGAGCCATCGGGGCCGCTTGAATGTGATGGTCCACGTGGTTGGACGCGACCCGGCGGAAATCTTTGGACGGTTTGAAGACGTCGATCCACGTAGCGTGCTCGGCGGCGGCGACGTGAAATACCACATGGGCGCGACCGGAACGTTCACAGCTGCGAATGGACGCGATCTCGCGATCCATCTCGTCTCGAACCCGAGCCATCTAGAAGCGGTTGATCCTGTTGCGGTGGGCCGTGCGCGAGCCAAGCAGAAGCGTTTGGGCGAAACAGGCCGCAATCGCGTGATTCCTATTCTGATGCATGGCGACGCGGCGTTTGCGGGGCAGGGGATCTGGGCCGAAACGTTGAACATGGCTATGGTGGACGGTTTTAACGTTGGCGGCGCGGTGCACGTCATCATCAACAATTTGATCGGCTTCACGACTGTACCAGGCGAACTGCATTCCTCTCGATTTTCTTCCGATCTGGCAAAGCGCCTGCCTGTACCGATTTTCCACGTCAATTCGGGCGATCCGGAGGCGGTTGTGCGCGTCGGGAAAATTGCCGCCGACTATCGTTACCGCTTCGGCTCGCCTGTTGTGGTGGATTTAATCGGCTACCGCAAGCATGGCCACAGCGAAGTGGACGACCCGACCATTACGCAGCCTTTGCGCTATCGGAAGATCGAGGCACAGCAGGCACCCTGGAAAACGTACGCAGAAGCGATCGGCGTAGACGCTGAACCGCTGGTTCATCAGGTGACGAATGAGTTCGACGCCGCGCAGAAGCGAGCCGTCGAGTTGGAGCAAAATCCGCCGCTGCGCCAGATGCCGTCTTATTGGGACCACTTCCAGGGCGGCCGCTACAACAGTTCGTTCGAAGTGCAAACGGGAGTTGCGCAGGCTGAGCTGACTGCGATCGGCGAATCGGTGGTCAAGTATCCCGACGGTTTCCACATTCACCCAAAGGTGAAAAAGCTTCTCGATCAACGCCTCGAAATGGCGCGCGGCAAAAGGCCGCTCGATTTCGGCATGGCCGAAGCAATGGCGTTTGGTTCACTCCTGAAACAGGGCGTTCCTGTCCGCATCAGCGGGCAAGATACGCGCCGCGGCACGTTCAACCAGCGCCATGCCGCGCTGATCGACATCGAGACGGAGGAGAGCTACGTTCCGCTCGAACATCTCGCGTCCGACCCCGCGTGGTTCGAGATTTACAATTCCACGCTTTCCGAAGCTTCCGTGCTCGGGTTCGAGTACGGTTTCAGCCGCGATTTCCCTGAGGCGCTCGTGTTGTGGGAAGCGCAGTTCGGCGACTTTGCCAATGGCGCGCAAATCATCATCGACCAGTTTGTTTCGGCCGGCGAAGACAAGTGGAATTTGCTTTCGGGCGTCGTGCTGCTGCTGCCGCACGGCTATGAAGGCCAAGGCCCCGAACATTCCAGCGCCCGCATCGAACGTTTCCTGCAGCTTGCAGCGCGCGACAACATCCAGATTTGCCAGCCGTCCAATGCGGCGCAGTATTTCCATTTGCTGCGCCGGCAGGCGCTTCGTTCGTGGCGCAAGCCGCTCGTCGTGTTCACGCCGAAGAGCATGCTTCGCCACCCCGCCGCATCGTCGTCGCTCGCCGATCTTTCAACGCCGCGATTTCGCAACGTGATCCCCGATATGGGCGATGGTTCGGCCACTCGCGTCCTGCTGTGCACCGGAAAAATCGGTCACGAACTGGTGGCCGAACGCAAGCGCCTGAAATCCACGGCGACAGCTATCATTTCCCTCGAACAACTCTACCCGCTGCCCGAAGCCGAGCTCTCCGCTGAAATGGACCGTCATCAGAACGCGCGCGAGTTCGTGTGGGTGCAGGAAGAGCCTGCCAACATGGGCGCGCTGGCATTCTTGATGCCGCGGCTCGAAAGGCTGGCTCACGGCCGGTCGGTTCTTTCCGTGAAGCGCTCGGCGTCGGCCAGTCCCGCAACCGGCTCGCATAAAGCGCACGAACTGGAGCAGCACACACTGCTCACGCTTGCCTTCGCCAGCCCCAACAAGCACTAGGGACGAGTACGTACGGCATAAACCCACAAAAACCAAGCGATGCTCTACGGCACGTCGACTGCGAATGCTGCCGGGCTGAAGGCCCCGGCGCTACGTGAAACCTAAGACGGCGGGTGCTGCGCTGAGGTCCTGCCTCCGGCGGGCATCTGGGCGCTACATTGGACGTAATGCACAAGACAAAACGCCGGCGAGACGCCAGCGCTACTGAAAACTGCCAACGTCGCGCAGGGGCGAGACTGCCCGCGGGGATACGCACCTACGGTACAAACCACTGCGCGTTGAAGGCAGCGGTCAGCGCGGGCAGGTGCGCGCTGCGTGGAATGTCGAGAGGCCGCGCAGCCGGGGGCGGCTGTGCCACACAGGATCCAATCCAAGAGCCCTTCGTGCTGGCGCGGAAGGCAGGTGCTACGTCTGAGTCTCGGGCGAACCCCTGAATTAGCATTGGCGCAAAACCGTCTTTTCGTTTACATTCCGGCGAGTCATCGCGAACGCGTAAATGCGAATCACTCCCTTCGAACTCGAACGCTGGCAATCGGTTTGGGAAAACCGCGTCGAGCTGAACATTTCCGAGAGCGGCGTCCATCCGCTGACGACAGCAGAGCTGGTGGGCGATAACGAGACCTTGCAGCGCGTGCTCGCCGTTCCGCAAGGCTATCCCCAGACCAATGGCAGCGAAGAACTGCGCTCGCGGATCGCCGCGCTCTATCCCGGCGCGCGAGCCGGAAATGTCCTGGTAACTTGCGGCGGGTCGGAGGCGAATTTCGTCTGCACATGGGCTCTCATCGAGCCCGGCGACGAAGTTATTTTCATGACGCCGAATTACATGCAAATCGCCGGCCTCGCGCCGGTATTTGGCGCAACGGTGAAGCCGCTATGCCTGCGCGCTGACCACAAGTGGGGCTTCGATCCGGATGATCTGAAGTGCATCGTCACGCCGAAGGCTCGCATGATCGCCGTCTGCAATCCGAATAATCCGACTGGCGCGGTGCTGGACGCGGCGCAATGCCGGGCTGTCGTCGACGCCGCATCGCGAGTGGGCGCTTGGATTCTTGCCGACGAGGTTTATCGCGGCGCGGAATTCGACGGGGAGGAAACTGCGACGTTCTGGGGTAGCTACGACCGGGTTCTCTGCACCGCCGGTCTTTCGAAGGCTTATGGTTTGCCGGGATTGCGAACCGGCTGGGTTGTCGGCCCGCCTGACATAATTGAGCGCCTATGGGGCTATCACGACTATTCAAGCATCGCGCCGAGTGTACTCACGGATCGGCTCGCGTCGATTGCGCTCGAACCCAATCGCCGCGCCTGGATCCTGAACCGCACGCGAACCGTCCTGCGGCAAAATTATCCGGTCCTGAAAAGCTGGCTCGACTCGCATACAGACGGGTTTTTGCACATTTCGCCGAAGGCGGGGGCGATCGCGTGGGTGGGCCTGCGGCGCGGAGAGAATTCCGCGCAGATCGCGGAGGAGCTTCGCGCGCGCAAGAGTGTGCTGATCGTTCCCGGCGAGCAGTTCGGAATCGAGTCGTACTTGCGGTTCGGTTTCGGCGGCAATGTGGGGCAACTGAAGCAAGCTCTGGCGCGATTGGACGAATATCTTTCTGAACGCGACTGAGTTTCAAATTGCGAAAACATGTTGCTTGAGGTGGCTACGGGCGTAGCAGCGAAGCGAATCACGGGCGCAGCAAGCAGCGCCCCTACGTAGCACCATCGTTAGGGCCAAGACAGCGATAGCCGCTCGAAAAAATGGCAACTCACAAATCAAAGGCTGATACGGTCCAAGATCCAGTTTCCAGCCGCGCATTCCGTTACCTCACTACCTTCGGGCTCGTTCTCTTTGCGCTCGGCATCGCGGCTCGTGTTGTTTTTGGCGGTCACGGTTGGATCTTCGCCCTGCGCTGGCTCGGCCTCGGCGTCTTGTGCGTCGATGGCTGGCGGAGAAAGTCGCTTACCTACTGGATCTTCGTCTCGATGTTCCTCGGCGCCGAGATTGGCCTCGATAACCCGCATCTCGCCGAGCATCTGCGCATCCTGAGCGACATTTTCCTGCGCCTGATTAAGGTCATCGTAGCGCCGCTGATCCTTGGCACGCTGATCACTGGAATCGCGGGCCACGGCGATGTGCGCGGCGTCGGGCGCATCGGCTGGAAGAGCCTGGTGTATTTCGAAGTGGTCACGACCATAGCGCTCTTCATCGGGGTAGCGGCGATCGACTTCAGCCACGCCGGAACGGGCCTTGCCGTTGCCGCTTCGGCCCATGCTGCCGCCCAAGCTCCAGCGCCGATGAACTGGAGCAATTTCGTCCTTCACATTTTTCCGGAGAACATCGCGCAGGCGGTGGCGCAGAACGACATTCTGGAAGTCGCGGTGTTCGCCATCATGTTTGGCATCGCGCTGGCGCTGGTGCCCGAACAAAAGCGCAAACCGATGGTCAGTTTCTGCGATTCGCTCACCGAGGCGATGTTCAAGTTCACGAATATCGTGATGTACTTCGCGCCGTTCGGAGTTGGTGCCGCGATGGCGTACACCATCGGCCACCTGGGATTCGCCGTCTTCGTTCCGTTGCTGAAGCTGTTGCTGACGGGCTACGTGGCATTGGCGATTTTTCTGTTCGTCGTGCTGCCGCCGATCGCAATGCTCGCGCGCGTGCCGATACGCGCTTTCTGGAACGCGGTCGCCGAGCCCACCACCATCGCGTTCGCCACCAGTTCGTCCGAAGCGGCGCTGCCGCTTGCCATGGAACGGATGGAGCAGTTCGGGGTACCGCGCCGTATCGTCGCGTTCGTGATTCCCGCAGGCTACAGCTTCAACCTCGCCGGCTCGACGGTCTATCTCGCGGTCGCTTCCGTGTTCGTGGCGCAAGTGGCGGGCATTCACATGTCCTGGTCTCAGCAACTGTTCATGGTGTTCGTGCTTATGTTGACGAGCAAGGGAATCGCCGGCGTGCCGCGCGCTGTGATCGTTGTTTTGCTCGCTACAGCCGCGACCTTTCATCTGCCGACTGAGCCCATCTTCATGATCCTTGGGATTGACGCGCTGCTAGACATGGCGCGCACCGCCATCAACGTGATCGGCAACTGCCTTGCGTCTGCAGTGGTGGCCCGTTGGGAAGGCGAACTCGCCTCGATCAGATCCGAGCCCATAGCCGTCCCCACAACACAATAGGTTGTTTCTTGCGGCGCAGCCGCTTTCGAGTGCGGCAACCTGCCCGGGTAGCGAGCTGGTTTATCCTAAGCGGAGGGAAGGCTTCCGCTTTTTCGTGCTTGTTGGCAACGCGCTGTTCTATGCCAATCGCGGACCAATTCGAAGCGCAGCGGGAGGCTGCAAACCAAAAAGCAGGTCACAGTGACTGGCCCGCCCTTGCGAGCCTCCGGCGAGTGAAGAGGATAAAATCTGTGCTCAGCGGTGGGGACAGCCTGGCCAGCAACAAGGCCGGCGCATTCCGTCCTTCAATTGGGTGCGTACCCGCTCGACGTGCTGCCTTCGGGTTTCCGGCTTCTTGACGGAGATAACCCAGCAGATCCACTCATTGCGCGCGAGCGGCGTAATATCCTCCCATTTTGCCCGCGCTTCCGCGTCGGAGATGAGAGCTTTTCGTAAATCTGCCGGTAGGCTGTGTACCGGTCCGGCGGAAACGGCGGTCTTGGCCATTGACGGCAGTCTACATCGTTCCCGCTTTGTGGAGTGTCAGCTTGTTCTATCCCGAGCGGAGCGAAGGGCTGCCGCTTTGACCGTGCTCTGTTAGCAATGCGGCTGATGCCATGCCAATCGCGGACAAAATTCAGGAGGCAACGGAGGCTGCAAAACAAAGCCTGCAAAAGAAAGGCATTCGACTTTCAAATAGAAGCTCCACCTCCCGTTGAGATCCGGACCAAAAATCAATACGCAATCCGCGCCGATCAGAGTAGAATTCGCGGTCAACTCGGAGGAGAACTGATGTCACCCAAGCCATCATCGAAGGTGTGGTTCGCTATTCTGGCGTCGCTTGCCTGCGCGCTTGCTCTCGCGTTTGGCGCGCCCGCGCAGACGCTTACGAAGGATTCGCTCCACGGTATGGAATGGCGTCTCGTCGGGCCATTCCGCGGAGGCCGCGTCGAAGCCGTTGCTGGAATTCCCGGAAATCCGTACGTCTATTACTTTGGCGCGGTCGCCGGCGGCCTTTGGAAAACGACGAATGCCGGCGTGAATTGGAGTCCAATCTTCGACAAGGAATCGAATCCCTCGATTGGCGCGATTGCGATTGCGCCGTCTGACCCGAATGTAATTTACGTTGGCACGGGTGAGCCATGTTTTCGCGGCGACATCACGTATGGCAACGGAGTGTATAAGTCCGTGGATGCGGGGAAGACCTGGACGCACATCGGCCTCGAAGATTCGCGGCACATCGGAAGAATTCTGATCGATCCGACGAATCCGGACATCGTCTACGTGGCCGCGATCGGACACGCGTTCGGGCCGAACGAAGAGCGCGGCGTTTTTCGCAGCTCCGATGGCGGCAAGACCTGGCAGAAGGTGCTTTTTAAGGACGACAAGACGGGCGCCGTGGACATCGAATTTGCCGGCGGCAATCCTCACATCATCTACGCAGCGATGTATCAAGTGCTACGGCAGCCCTGGAACATCATCAGCGGCGGCCCCGGCAGCGGGCTCTACAAATCAACTGACAGCGGCTCAACGTGGCACCAGATCAAGGGCCACGGGTTTCCCGATGTACTGCTGGGCAAGATCGGGATCGCGACGTCCGCGGCCGATCCGCAGCGCGTATACGCGCTCGTCGAGGCAGCGCAAGACAAAGGCGGCCTGTACGTTTCACATGACCAAGGCGATTCCTGGCAATTCGTCAACGGCGATCACCGTCTGATCCAGCGGGCGTTCTACTACATCCACGTGTTTGCCGATCCGAGCGACGCCGACAGGATTTACGTGCAGGATGTTGGCTCGTATCGTTCGATTAATGCTGGAAAGGATTGGGAGCAGATTCGCGTTCCGCACGGCGATAATCACGCGCTCTGGATCGATCCGAAAGATCCGAAGCGGTTGATCGCGGGGAACGACGGCGGCGCGACGATTTCGGTCGATGGCGGAGCGACTTGGACGGCGCAGGATAACCAGCCAACCGCGCAGTTCTATCA
>JBOGNK010000184.1:0-30997 GCA_050747085.1 Candidatus Acidiferrales bacterium | reverse complement strand
GAAACGCGCTGCCGCTGGTACAACCAGTCCCATTTCTGGCGCCAGTCCCTTGGCGGCTGCTTGAAAAAGGAAGGCTCGATCTGCCATGTCGCTCCGGGAGGTAAATCTTGTTGGGCCGCGTGGTCCGGCGATTCCGCCCCAGCGCTGCTCACCCTTGATGCAACGATAGAAATCGCGGGACCGCACGGCATTCGCAAACTGCCGTTGCGTGATTTCTATACCAACGACGGCATGGATCGCATCACGCTGGGACGAGGCGAAATTGTGACGACGGTCCATGTGCCGGCGCGTATGGCCGCGTTGCGCGGCGTCTACCACAAACTTCGCGTGCGCGATTCGATCGACTATCCGCTCGCGGGCGTTGCGGTATCCATGGACGTCGACGCAAGCGGAACGTGTCGTGATGCCCGCGTCGCGTTGACGGCGGTTAACCCTTCACCCATGCTGCTGCCGAATGTCGCCGCGCTACTGACGGGCAAAAGATGGAGCGAAGGCTTGGCACAAGAAGTCGCAAACGTCGCCATTCGCACCGGAAAGCCGCTGACGACTTCCGCGTCCACTCCTGTCTACCGGCGCGAAATGGTGAACCTTTTTACGCGTCGTGCACTCGAAGCAGCTTGGCGCGTTTCGAGCAGCTGATGGCGAAAGGTCACAACAGCACAACCTCGAACTTGCCCCTAAGCAGTTCGCACCCAACGAAGTTGAGTGGGGCGCCTGAGTAATGCCTGTCATCGACATTCACATCCACATTCAGCCCCTTGAAATGTTCAAACCGCACGCGCGCGAGCTGATGCGGAACCGTCGCGACTACGCGGAGGTGGAGAAGTACAGCTCAAGCCCCTCCGAGTTTCTGAAATTTCTCGACGCTGCGGAAATCGAACGCGCTGGTCTGATCAACTATGTCAGTCCCGACGTGATCGGCTTCACAACCGAAGTCAACGATTGGATCGCGCGTTATTGCGCTGCGGATCCGCGGCGACTGCTGGCGTTCGGGTCAGTACATCCGAAATATGTGCTGGACGCCGCGACGGAGGTCGCTCGCCTGAAAAAGCTCGGCATCCGAGGGCTCAAGGTGCATCCGTCACACCAACTTTTTGCGCCGAATGAGTACCGCAACGGATTCGGGCCGCTGCGAGCGATGTACGAACAGGCTGAGAAACTGGGACTTCCGGTGATGATTCACACCGGCACTTCTATTTTCGAGGGCGCGCGCAATGTCTACGCTCAACCGATTCTGGCGGACGACGTCGGCATCGACTTCCCGAATCTTGTCGTGATTCTTGCGCACGGCGGGCGTCCGTTGTGGATGGAGGAAGCGTTCTTTCTTGTCCGGCGGCACAAGAACATGTACATCGACATTTCGGGCATTCCGCCTCAGAAATTGATGGAATATTTCCCGCGCATCGAAGAAATCGCGGATAAGGTGCTGTTCGGAACGGACTGGCCCGGTCCTGGGGTTCCTGCCGTACGCGGGAATATCGAGAAGTTTCGCGCGCTTCCAATATCCCAGGCTGCCCAACAGAAAATCTTGTACGATAACGCCGCGCGGTTGTTTCCTGTATAGCCGCTGCTGGACAAACTGTCGAAATGGAAATCAAGACAATCGGTGTGATTGGTGCAGGAACGATGGGACGCGGCATCGCATATGCCGCGGCAATCGGCGGTTATCGTACCGTTCTTGAAGACGTGTCGGCAGAGATGCTTGAGCAGGGAATCGACTATATCCGCCACGCGCTGGACGATGGGGTTTCGCGCGGCAAAGTAGCGGAGCAGCAGCGACAGCTTGCGCTAACAGGACTCTCCACAGCGCGTTCAGTCGATGTCGTCTGCCGGGAGGCGGACCTTCTGATCGAAGCAGTGCCCGAAGACATGGAGCTGAAGCTTGAGCTCTTTACTATGTTCGACAAGTTCGCCAAACCCAACGCCATTCTCGCGAGCAATACGTCCTCGCTTTCGGTTACGGAGCTGTCCGCCATCACCTCGCGCGCCGAAGACTGCATCGGGATGCACTTCTTCAATCCCGTGCCGAAAATGAAGCTTCTGGAAATCGTGCGCGGGCTCGAAACTTCTGAAGCTACCGTGTTGGCCTGCGCGGAAGTTGGTTGCCGGATGGGCAAGGAAGTCGTGATCGTGCGTGAGTCGCCGGGATTCATTACGAGTCGCATCAACGCGATGATCGGCAACGAAGCATTCTTCATGCTGCAGGAGGGAATCGCGAGCGCGGCCGATATCGACAAGGCGCTGAAGCTCGGTCTGAATCACCCGATGGGCCCGTTCGAACTTGTCGATCTCGTCGGCCTCGATGTCCGCTTGAGCATTCTTGAATATCTGCACAAGTCGCTCGGAGAGAAATACCGTCCTTGTCCGCTGCTGGCACAATATGTGAAAGCTGGAAGGCTGGGGCGGAAGTCGGGACGTGGCGTCTACGAATACCCAGCGGGCGGAGAGAAGAAGTCGTGACACAGGCCAAAAGAGCAGAATCCAGTGTTGGCGATAAGATTATTCTGATAGAAGGCGATCTCACCGAAATGGATACGGATGCGATCGTCAACGCCGCGAACAACGACTTGCAGCATGGCGGAGGCGTTGCTGGAGCGATCCGGCGAAGAGGCGGCCCCATCATCCAGGAAGAGAGCAACGCCATTGGCAGCATTCCCGTGGGGACTGCCGCGATTACTTCTGGTGGGCAACTGAAGGCTCGCTTTGTAATCCATGCCGCAAGCATGGAATTGGGCGGCCGAACGGATGCCAAAGCGTTGCGCGGCTCAACGGCACACTCGCTGCGCCTAGCGAATGAAAAGGGGATTAAGACGATCGCCTTTCCCGCGGTTGGAACCGGGATCGCGCACTTCCCGATCGATCAGTGCGCGGAGATCATGCTGCGTCAGGTTGTCGGCCACCTGAAACGCGGCAGCTCGCTCGAAAAAGTCTATTTCGTCCTGTTCGATGCCCAGTCGCTCAAGACTTTCGACAAGGTTTGGCGCCGAGTGAAAGAAGAGATTGCTCACTCGGAAGAACCCGGCGGGAACGCCTAGCGTCCCCATTCGCCAAGCCAGGGCTGATTCGCACGCAATTCCCGCGCACTAAATGGCAGCGCGCTCGCAGTGCTATTGGTTCTGGTTGTTCTGGTCGCCCTGCCCCCGCCGCTTCAGCGTCGGCCCGTTCGATTTAGCGGGAGTGGCTGTTTTCTCGGGCGCTTTTGTTGTGGCTGCGCCGTTCTGTGTCGGTGAGGCTGTTGCGGATGCGGTCTGCGTCTCGCTGTAAGCTTTTTGCAGATAGCGGCCAGCCTCTTGTTGCGCTCCTGCGGTGTCGTCGTTCGTGTGCTGCGCCAGGCTGTACTCATTCACGGCGCGGCCGCGCTGCCCCAGCAGATCGAAGATTTTTCCTAGATAAAGGTGACTCCATACATCGACCCATTTCGGATCGAGATCGCCGCCCAGCGACGCGCGGAATGAGTTGGCCGCAGCCTGATAATTCTTCTGATAGAACATTGCCTCGCCCATGCGGAAATCGGCAAGCGAGCTGTTTGGAGCCAGGTCGAGTGCCCTTTGATATTCCTGGATGGCCTCGTAATATTTCCCGCGCATCGCCAGCCCCTCCCCGCGAGCAATTGCAGCGCGAACGCGCAGCCTTGGGCTGGACTTCAGCAGGTTGTTGTTCGGATCGATAACGATCCCGCCCGGTTTCGGCTCGCCGAACGTATCGATTTCGAATGGCGACGACGTTCCGTTTACAAGAATGTTTTTGAACTCCGGATTGCCTTGTGTATTCACCTCTACTTCGACAGGCATGCGGAAGGTGTCAAGATCCTGGTGAATTTTCCCCACAACCTTAAACCCGCGAATCGTGCGGTACACGATGTAGTTCATATTGAACTCCGGCACGCCGGTCGAGTTCAGCCATTGTGAGAAGAACGCGACAAGGTTCAGCGGTGGATCGCCGGGTTTCGGTGCGGGCATCTTCGTCGCCGCCAGTGTCTGAAACTGATCGATGCTGGCAGTCTTGCCGGCATCCAGTTTGTACAGGTCTTTAAGCAACGATCCGAAATTATCGTCGCCGAGCTGCGTCCGCAGCATGTGGAACACCATGGCGCCTTTGTCTTCCACCACCGATTGGTATTGCTCCGAATACGGCTGCAGGTGCTGCGCTTGTGCAATGGGCGTTTCGTTCTCGTACATCAGCGCGCCGACTGCAAAGTTTTCGAGCGCATCGTGCAGTCCGGCCACGCCGTTCGCCTGTTCCATGTACATCGCCGACACATAGTAGGAGAGGCCATCTGTCAGCCATGTGTCGTTCGGGCTCGCCGGCAAAACGCTATAACCCCACCATTGCCCGGCGGCGAGCTGCGCCAGCAGTTGTTGGTTCGGTTTTTGCCCCCACATGTGCGCGCTGATCAGCAGCAGCCCAGGCGCGGAAAATGCGTCAACCGATCCGTCCGGCATTTGCGCGATCGTCACATCCGGCTGGTGTGGCAGAGCGCCGAAAGTGTCCGCGCAAAAGCTTAGTATCTGCGCGAGTGTATCGCCGTAAGCGTGAGCGGTGGAAGCCTGCGCTGGCGGAGTGTAAACAGAGAATTTGTAGCCTTCCGTTTCAACCGGGGTCAGTTGCAATTGCCCGGCGACAAATGATCCAACCGGGCCAGGCACATCGTTCGTAAACGTGTACTCGGCTTGCGCCTCTTGCGGATGGCCATTGGGACCCGGAAGGCCGGGCATGCTCGTCGGCGGCCCTGCTGATTGCCCTGTTCCAACGACGGCAAAATTTGCAGGGACGATAATCTTGAACGTGCCCGTATAGCGGTTCGAAGGATAATCGGTGAGCGGAAACCACCGCGCCGGGGCCAACAGGTATGCGGAATCCTTGTCGATGTCGCCGAATTTCAACCCTTTGGTTGGACTGTCGTCTTCATTTGAAATCGGCCCAGTGTAGTCGAACGTTAGTGTGAATGTTTTGCCCGGTGTAGCAATGTCCGCGAGCCCAACAGTCATGTAAAGCGGATCGGAGTTGTCGCGCTGAAAAGTCAGTTCCTTCCCGGAGGAGTCCTTCACGGAATTGATGTGCAGATCAGGGTGCAGTTGCACCAGCACGGTCCGGCCGACTTCATTCGCCACAAAGTCGACCTTCGCTACGGCCGAAATGGTTTGAGTCTGCGGCTGGAGTTGCACTTCGACGTTGTAATTCGTCGCGCGAAACGGGAACGCGCGGGGTGCCTGCGCGGATGCTCCGGCAATTGCCAGCAACACCAGGACCACCAAGCTCATCAGGCGGCATGTTTTGCGCAAGTGAGGACCTCTCTGGAAGGCAAGTACCTTCAACAATATGATACCGAAGGAGGCCTTGCAGTTGCCCACACCAGACTACAGCATGGCAGCGAAAATGTCCGCCGCGCGGTCGATCGCTCCACCTGGACCAAGCTTCGCGCGCACCTCAGCCAGGCCCGATTTTGCCTCTTCGTGGGCTTGCGACGACTCGAGCAACTGCCGAACTTCCCGCTCCACGGCCTGCGCCGTGAACCCATTCTGAACAAGCTCCGGCGCGACGAGTCGGCCCGCAATCAGGTTGACCATCCCGATGAACGGAGTTTTCAGCATGCGTCGCAGCACCATTGCTGTGGCCGCTGCCACGCGGTATACGATCACCATCGGTGTGCCGATCAGCGCCGCTTCAACTGTGGCTGTTCCACTGGCCACAATGGCGCAATCCGCGGCGTTCAGGATGTCATACGTTGCGCTCTCGACGCGTTTCAGAGCAAAGTCTTTCCGGGTAAATGCGTCCCAGAATTCGGCGCCAAACCCTGGGGCAGCCGCATGGATGAACTGAATGCCCTCAATCGCGGCCGTGCCGTTGGCAAGCCGGGAGCAAGCTTCGAGAATCGTCGGGAAATTGCGCGTGATTTCGCTTTTCCTGCTGCCCGGAAGCAGTGCAACCGTTGGTCTCTTGGGGTCGAGGCCGTGGGCGGCAGCAAAATCGGCACGCGTCCTCGTTGGCCGCACGATATCGACGAGAGGGTGTCCGACAAAACTGACCGGCACACCTGCCTCGCGATAAATCGTTTCCTCGAATGGAAAGATTACGACCATGCGCTTCACAAGCAGTTTCACCATGCGTACGCGGCCGGGGCGCCACGCCCAGATTTGCGGTCCGATGAAATATCCGACGGGAATTCCCGCATTCTTCACGCGACGCGCCACGCCTAGATGCGTGCCGGGCGAATCCACGAGAATGGCCAGGCTTGCTTTGCGACGGATCGCTTCGCGTGCCAGACGGCGCTGGACGCCAATCACGGTGGGAATTTTGTGAAGCACCTCAGTGATCCCTACCACCGCGACCTCGTGATAGTCGGCAATCAATTCGACTCCAGCTTCCGCCATCCGCTTGCCGCCCATTCCGAAAATGTTCGCGCCGCTCCGCTTCCGAAGCGCGGTTGCCAGTTGGGCGGCGTACATGTCGCTCGACGCCTCGCCGGCCGAGAGCAAGATGTTTGGTAATGTCACGGAAGGCTCGCGCGAAAAACGCAAAATGAAGTTGAGTGGCTAAACTGAGCTGAAGCGCGCGGCCAAAGGACCGCGTCAGCGTCAATCATCGGCGGGCATCGATTGCGAGAATCCGGCGCCACTGGCACCGGTGGTAATCGCGAGCTCCTGTTCTTTGTACTGAAGCTGATACAGCCTGTAATAAATCCCCCGCAGCGCGAGAAGCTCCTGATGCGAGCCCTGTTCGCGCAGCCGGGCTTTGTGGAACACGAGAATCCGGTCCGCGTGCTGAATCGTGCTCAGGCGGTGTGCGATCACCAGTGCCGTCCGGCCTTCGAGCAATCGGTCCAGGGCTTCTCGGATCAGAATTTCTGTCTTCGTATCGACGCTCGACGTCGCTTCATCCAGAATCAGGAATCTCGGATTATGCGCCAGCGCGCGCGCAAAACTCAGCAGTTGGCGTTGCCCTACGGACAACGTCGCGCCTCGCTCCGTAACGGCCGTCTCGATTCCCTGTGGAAGCTGGTCCAAAAACGATCCAAGCCCCACGTCGCGGATCGCTCGCTCCGCCGCGGCCCGGTCGATGTGTTCCGTTCCCAGCGTCACGTTGGACTCCATCGTGCCAGTAAACAGGAACGGGTCCTGCAGCACGATGCCGAACAACCGCCGCAATCCTTCCAGATCCAGCTCGCGAATGTCGACGCCGTCCAGCAGGATCTCTCCTCGCTGGATTTCATAGAACCGCAGAAGGAGTTGAATGATCGTCGTCTTTCCCGCGCCCGTATGCCCAACGATCGCCAGCGTATGAGCCGGCTCAATGCGGAATGAAACGTCGCGCAGCACCCAATCCTCGTCGCGTGGGTTTGCCCCGCCGGTGTACGCAAACCAGACGTTGCGAAACTCGATTTCGCCGCGCGGGCTCTCCAGTTGCTTTTGTCCGCCCTCAACTCCGAGCGGTTCGTCGAGCAGCTTGAAGATGCGCTCGGAAGCCGCCATCGCCGTTTGAAGAATATTGAATTTCTCGCTCAAGTCCTGAATCGGACGGAAGAAGCGCTGCGCGTACATCATGAACGCAATCAGAACTCCGATTTCCAGGGTGCCGCCGATCACGCGCCCGCCGCCGGCCCAATAGATCAGGGCGATTCCGCCCCAGCTAAGGAATTCCACGCCCGGGTAGAAGAAAGCGAACGCATCGATCGCCTCTTTGTACGCTTCCATGTAAGCGCGATTGTGTCCTGCGAACTGCTTGCGCGATTTTTGCTCGCGGTTGAAAAGCTGCACCACGGCCATTCCGCTGATGTGTTCCTGCAGGAAGGCGTTGATCCGCGCGATTGTCGTTCGTATCAGGCGGTTCGCCGCGCGCACCTTGTTGCGGAAGATGTACGTCAAAATAATCATCAGCGGCAGCGGAGAGAATGTGACGAGCGCGAGCAGCCAATGCCACTTCAACAGCACGACCGCCATCGTCACCAGCAGCACGAAATCATTCAGCATCGCTACCACGCCCGAGGCAAACAGATCGTTCAGCGCGTCCACGTCCGTCGTCACGCGCGTCACCAGACGTCCAATCGGGCTCCGGTCGAAGAAGCTCATCGGTAAATGCTGCAGGTGGGCAAAAATCTCTTTCCGCAGGTCGTACATCGTTTCCTGACCGACGGATTGCATGATGCGCACCTGCGCGTATTGCAGGACGAAGCTCAAGAGCAGGGAAGCGGTCAAGATAAGCGCCACCCATATCAGCCCTGTGATCGCCGCATGGTGGGAAATCGTTCCCGCGAAACCGGGGGTCATGTATTTGTCTACCCCGTACCCAAAAGCGTAGGGCGGCACCAGTTCCATGCCCGTCACGCCGAGCGTGAACGATACAGCCAGTACCACCTGCCACTTGTAGGGGCGCAGGTAGTGCAGCAACCGGCGCGTAAGCTGCGTGTCGTAAATCTTTCCGAGTTTCTCTTCTTCGCGGAAATCGCTCATTCGCGTGCCAGTTCTTCTTCGAGCAACTGCTTTTGATAGAGATCGGCGTAATAACCGTTCAGAGACAAGAGTTCTTCGTGCGACCCGCACTCGGCGACCCGGCCGTCGCGCAGAACAACGATTTGATCCGCCATCTTGATCGTCGAAATCCGATGGGCCACGATCACGGTGGTCCGGTCCCGCATCATTTCGCGCAGGCGTTGCAGGATTTTCTCTTCTGTGTCGGTATCGACGCTCGCCAGGGCGTCGTCGAGGATCAAAATCTTCGGCTGGCGCAACACCGCCCTGGCAATCGCCGTCCGCTGTTTCTGGCCGCCCGACAGCGTGATTCCGCGCTCGCCGACCATCGTGTCAAAACGCTTCGGAAACTGCTCGATCTCACCCGAGATGCTCGCGACTTCCGCCGCCTGGAAAACCTCTTCATCTGCCGCGTCGTTCACGCCGAAGCAGATATTCTCTCGCAGCGTGTCGCTGAACAGGAAGGTGTCCTGCGGAACATATCCAATCGCTGCGCGTAGTTCGCTCAGCGGATATTCCCGGATCGGTCGCCCGTCGATCAGCACCGATCCTTCTGGCGCATCCCACAGGCGCCCGATCAAAGCGGCCAGCGTGGATTTGCCGCTGCCCGTCGGTCCAACAATCGCGAGCGATGTTCCCGCCGATACCGTGAGGTTAATATCGGACAGCACGGGGCGACTCTGCCCCTCGCCCGTCGGATAGCGGAAGGTCAGGTCGCGGAACTCAATTTCACCGCGGATCTCGGAACTGTGTATTTGCGTTCGAGTTCCTGCCGTTGCTTTGCCGTCCCCATTCCCCCCTGTGTTCGCACCGACGCGGCCAGGAACGTCGTGGATGTTCGGTTCCGCGTCGAGAATGTAGCTGAGCCGTCCCATCGATGCCGCGCCTCGCTGGAAAATATTCGTCACCCAGCCGATCGCGATCATCGGAAACGTAAGTTGAACCAGGAAACTGTAAAACGCGATAAGCGTTCCAAGTGTCACGCGTCCGTTGATCACTTCCTTGCCGCCGAGCCCCAGCAGGATCACAACCGTCAGCATGATGAGCACCGACAGTGCGGGGAAGAACAGACTCCACGTTCCGATCAGTTTGATGTTCCGGTCTACGTATTCCCGGTTCGCCTGATCGAATTGCTCGATTTCAGACTTCTCCTGCGTGTACGCGCGGATCACGCGTATGCCCGTCAGGTTCTCCTGGGCTCGCGTCGACAAGACTCCCAGTGCGGCTTGGATGATTTCCGATAGCCGGTGAATCGTGTCGCCGAAGTAGCGCACGGCGAGTACGACAAACGGAACAGGAGTCAGCACCCATAGCGTGAGCACGGGCGACAGCTTGAACATAAAAAACAGCGCCATCGCCATCGTAATGATCGTCGTCGCGCTGTACATGATTCCCGGGCCCAGCACCATGCGCACGGCGTTCAGGTCGTTTGTAGCCCGCGACATCAAGTCGCCCGTTCGATTGCGCACGTAGAATTCCGGCTCGAGCTTCAGCAAACGCCCCAGCAAATGGTCGCGCAGGTCGTATTCAACGTCGCGCGACATCCCGATCAGAATCCAGCGCGTCCAGTAGGAGAAGAATCCCTTCACCGCCATCACGATCACGAGAAGGATGCAAAAAATTCCTAGCGCGTGATGACTGTGCGGCTCATATAGCGCAAATAGGGGATGTAAAATGCGGCGCGAGAAACCGGTCAGCGTCGAAAGTGGCGCGGGCGAGCCTTTCAGCAGATCGACGATCACGCCGATAATCAGCTGCGGCAACGCGCCCACCAGCCCCATCATCAGGAGCGCGGCCAGGCCAATGGTGGTCGTGCGCTTGTACTTCAGCAGGTAGGGCACCAGCGGCTTCAGGTTGTCCCATCCGCTGGGCTTCCTTTCGGCCTGGACCGTTCCCGCCGCGGTTTGTGCTGCTGCGCTCACATCCTCCCCGGAAGCGTTGGAATTTCCAGCGTAGGCTGCTCCGTCAGAAAATGCTCGTAGCTCGGATCCATCGTTTGATACCGCTTTACCGCGGGGTTCCATCGCACGCCGAGCGTCTCGATGTACCCGCCAGCGGGCTGGTTCAGCGGCGTGAAGTACATCTGCAGACCCTTGTGAGCATCCTGCTCATATTGCAACCGCCACGATCCGACGGCCGCGATCGGCTGGCGGCCCAGGTAGCCCTTTTCGTTTGCCAGGTGTTCGTCGCAGCGGAAAACCTCCTTCCACTTCCCGCCGTCGTCTTCAATCACCGAGAGTCGCGAGAGCAAAATCCCCGGCGCGGCCGTCTTCGGCATCACCTTCAGCCGATTGATCACCAAGACCTGCGTCTTGCCTGTTTTGGCCAGGTCTCCCCACACGAGTACTTCGGCTTCGGAGCCAAGATCGGTCTCCGCAGCCTTCTGGATATTGTCGGGCACCTGCGGCGTTGCAGGCGCGGCCTGGGCGGGTTCGCTTTTCGCTTCAGGCTGTGAACTGCCGCACGAGACGCACGCGAGCGCGGCTGCCAGTAATACGCAAATTTCCAGCGTTCGTTTCATAGAGTGGATTCGGATGTATCGGATGCGCCAGACCGCCGGCTTGATGCGCGCAGCGGATGGTCAGACAAGCGCAAGGACTCCCAGTTCCCTTGCGCGGATTCTTGAGGGCACAAGAGCGATTCTATAGCGAGAAACTCCCCATGGAAAGAACGGACCGATTGCCTGTTTCGTTACGTCGAATTTATGGTTTTGCGGAGGCTGCCGTTCCTCACGGGAGTTCGCAAAAAGCCGCTGCCGCAAGGCTATCGTACCGCCAGAATATCTTCCATGCGCGCTTCGAAATTCTCCTCCCCCTCAGACCAGAGCCTTACCTGCTGCACTTGCACCGCCTTTTCGATTCGTCGCACCCAATCGAGCAGTTTTCTAATGTTGTCGCGGGTCTTCTCCTGGTACGCCTGCAGATTTTCCGGCCAGGCCATCGCTTCCAGGAATCGCGCCTCTTCGGCGCTCTCCGCGACTGTTTTCCCGATCTGCCTGATGCCGAGGAGTCCCGCATGACCTGTAAACAGGTGCTCGAATCCGAGGTTTACCCGGATGTGCCCGTTCTCGCGCCAGAAGCCCTCGTCATAATCTTCGCCATAGCAGGAAATCTCGAGCCCCTGCGGCCCGCTGGCCCATTTCGCGGAAGCTGCGTCGAATTCCCACAAATCCCAATGTGCCTGCACTTCGTAGGAACCGTCGCTGTGGATGTGCTCGCCGATAATCCCAATGATTGCGTCTGGGTCGAGCGGCGCGGCGCGCAGATCGTCTTCCATGACCGGTGTTTCAGACGCGTCAACGGCGCGAATGGTCACGTGTGTGAACCCGGGCCGCGTCGTAGAGAAGGGAACCGTCGCGAGAAACGCGGCGAACTGCTCCAGCATCCGCTGTTCGCTGAAATCCTTGCACCACACGCCGAGATATGCCTGATTCGCCATGCAGACATTATATCGATAGATGAGACTGAGAGCAGCAGAGACGACTCCAAGGCGCAATGCCGGTTTGCACTAATGTGGTGCAGTCGCCGGAGTGGGCGAGACGATCAAAAAGTGTATCGATCAAAATGCGCACTTACGTTGATGACAAAGGGTTTACGCCGGAATTTGATCGACGTGTGTATCTATCAAAATTGTCTGATGCGATGACGCAGTCACGGGGGTGCGGCAACATGTCTGTGTTGATTTCGCGTGACTTAGTACGTGTGCGCACCGGGGAGCGACCGCCGTGCATCGGTGGATAATTTTGTTACGACTGCAGGTTGGAAGACCCGAACAATATTCGGGGCCTGTTCTGACACACTCGCGTCCAACCGTCCGACAACTATTTTGGCGTTGTCGGCGACCCCTGGCCGGGCGCGGGTTTGCCCCATGTCACCTGGCCGGGCGTAGGGAGCTGTGCGCGGGACCAACCGCCGCCGAGGTACTCGATGAGCAGGACGCTGGCGACCATCTGCTGTCCGCGCAGATTCACGGCAGTTTGCCGATTGGTGAGCAAAGTCGTCTCGGCGGTAATGACGTTCAAATAGGGGTCAATGCCGAGTTTGTAGCGTTCGTTGGCGAGATCGAGATTACGCAGGGCGGCCGCGACGGCTGCATCTTGTTGCTGAATCTGCGTGGTCAGAATTCGCAGCGCGGAGAGTTCGTCTTCCACCTGCTGGAAAGCGGTGAGGACGGATTGCCGATAGTTTGCGACTGTCTCCTCGTACTGCGCACGAAATTGCTCGTTTGTCGCGCGACGCAAGCCGCCCTCGAAGATCGTTTCCGCGCCGGACGCGCCAATCGACCAGAAGCGGCTGGGCCACGCTAGCCAGTTGGCGAACTGTGAGCTTTCGAAGCCGCCCGAAGCGCTGAGTGTGAGCGTCGGGAAATAAGCGGCGCGGGCGATCCCGATTTCCGCGTTGGCCTGCGCTACCAGGCGCTCGTTAGAAGCAATATCCGGCCGGCGTTCGAGAAGCTGCGACGGAACCCCGAGCGGAACAGGCGGCGGCGCAAAATCCAACGGCTGCTGCGGGATCGAGAGATTAGCCGCAGGCGCGCCAACCAGGGTAGCGATTGCATGCTCGAACTGCGATCGTGCGATGCCCAGGTTCGTGTCCTCGGCCATGGCGGCATTGAGCTGAGTTTGTGCCTGAGCGACCGCTTCCTCCGAATCGATGCCGGTCTGGTAGAGCGCCTCCGTAAGGTCGAGAGATTGCTGATACGCTTTGACCGTCGAGTCGAGCAACTGCTTCAGAGAGTCCTGGGTTTGCAGTTGCAGATAGTCCGCCGCGACCTCAGCGTGGATGGTCAGCCGGACGTTTTCGAAGTCCGCCGCGCTGGCCTGAGCGGCGTAAGCATTGCTGCGGACGGTGTTGCGGACGCGGCCCCACAAATCGGGCACCCAGCTCGCATCGAAGGGCAGATCGTACGTGGTGAAGGTGGAAGCACCCGAACTCGAACCCCCGCCGCTGCCGGTGACAAAAGACTGGTGCAGATTCTGCGATTGTTGCTGCTTCGTGATGCTGGGGCTGATGCTGGCGGTGGGAAACAGCTGCGCGCGAGCTTCTTTCACCAGCGCGCGAGCGGCTACGAAGGAATAGTAGGACGCGGCGATGGATTGGTTCGAAGAGTCGATCTGATTTTCCAGCTTGTTCAGTTCCGGATCGTTGAACAGCGTCCACCAATCGCCGCGCATCAGCTGGTCGCCGGGCTGGGAAACCTTCCAGTTGCCGACTTCCTTCATGTTAGCCGGAGTAACTTCCTTGTACTGGGCCGGGGTTTGCGCCGTCGGCGTGTGGTATTTCGGGCCGACAACACAGCCGCCAAGAGACGCAGCGGCAACGGCAAAGGCGGTGATTGAGATGGAGCGTGCGAATCGCCGAGTCATGGTTGTTGTCCTTGCGTGATAGTCGATTGCGCCATTTGAGGGCCGCGCGGGCCGCGCTTCCCGAAGGCAAGCGCAACTGCCTCTCGACGAACAAAGTAAGATCGCATCAGTCGGCTTCCTGTCCCGCAGGCGCGATCACCCGGCGCCGTGCTCCACGTAGCCACCAACTGAAGCGGTCCATATAGAGATACACGACCGGAGTTGTAAACAGAGTGAGCATCTGGCTGAAAATCAGCCCTCCAACGATCGTGATTCCGAGCGGCCGGCGCAACTCCGACCCGGTTCCCATTCCGACGGCCAGCGGCACCGCGCCGAATAAAGCGGCCATGGTCGTCATCATGATGGGACGAAAGCGCAGCAAGCAAGCTTCATAGATCGCCTCTTTCGGGCCTTTGCCTTCGTTGCGTTCGGCGGCGAGGGCGAAGTCGATCATCAGGATCGCGTTTTTCTTCACGATGCCGATCAGCAGAATAATGCCTATGATCGCGATGACGCTGAGATCGGTCTTCAGGAACATGAGCGCCAGAACGGCTCCGACGCCGGCAGAAGGAATGGTCGACAAGATCGTGATGGGATGGATGTAGCTCTCATAGAGCATTCCGAGCACGATGTAAACGGAGAGAACCGCCGTAATGATCAGTATCCACTCGTTAGAAAGCGAAGCTTTAAACGCCTGGAAAGTCCCGGCGTACATCCCGTGAATCGACGCCGGCATGCCCAGACTCTGTTCGAGATTATCGATTTCGGCGGAGGCCTGGCTGAGCGCGACGCCGGGCGCGAGATTAAATGACACTGTTACGGAAGGGAACTGTCCTTGATGGTTCACCTGCAGCGGCGCTGTAATGGCTTCATAGTGCGCGACGGCGCTCAGTGGCACCTGGCCGCCACTCTTCGTCTTGATGTAAACGTAATTGAGCCCCTCAGGTCCCTGCCAGAATTGCGGCGCCACCTCCATCACGACGTGATACTGATTCCGCGCGGTGTACATCACCGAAACCTGCGCCTGCCCGAACGCCTGGTACAACGTTTGGTCTATCTGCTGCGGATTGATTCCGAGGCGTGAAGCGGTGTCGCGGTCGTATGTGAGACGAGCCTGCAGGCCGTTGTCCTGCTGGTCGCTATTGACCTCGGTGAATCCGGGCAGCGCATGCATCTTGTCGGTCAGAATGGGACCCCACTTCTGCAGGTCGTCGATATTCTGGCTCTGGATCGTGTATTGATATTGCGCGTTACCTCCGCGGCCTCCGATGCGCAAATCCTGGCCCGCTTGCATGAAAACGGTCGCTCCGGGAACGGCAAGCAGCTTCGGACGCAATCGGCGGATTATTTGACTCGCGCTGGCATTGCGTTCGCTCTGTGGCTTCAGCCCAACGTAAATGAAGCCGCCATTCGTCGAACCGCCGCCGCCGGTGAAGGCCATCACGTTCTGCACGGCCGGATCGCTCTTCACGATCTGGACGAAACGCTTCGTCAGCACCTGCATCGATTGAAACGATGCGTCTTGCGCGCCGCGAATGCCGCCGTAGACGGTGCCGGTGTCCTGCTCGGGGAAAAATCCCTTTGGAACGATAAACAGCAGGAAGATATTCACCGCGACAGTAAAGATCAGCACCGTGAGCGTAATGGCGGCGTGATCGAGGCACCAGCGCAGGACGTAATCGTAGGTGCTCAGCATCCAGTTGAAGAACCGTTCACTCGCGCGATACAAACTGCCGTGCCCGTCGGGACGCTCGTGTTTCAGGAACTTGGAGCACATCATCGGCGTCGTGGTGAGCGAGACCAGCAGCGACACCGCGATCGCGACGGAGAGCGTTACCGCAAACTCGCGGAACAATCGGCCGACGATGCCTCCCATCATCAGGATGGGAAGAAAGACGGCGATCAGCGACGCGGTGATGGAAAGAACGGTGAATCCAATCTCGCGAGCGCCGCGCAACGACGCTTCCATCGGCGACATCCCCTCTTCCAGATAGCGGGCGATGTTTTCGATCACGACGATCGCGTCGTCGACGACGAAACCTGTAGAGATGGTTAAAGCCATGAGCGACAGATTGTCGAGGCTGTAACCGAGCACGTACATCACCGCGAACGTGCCGATCAGAGAGACCGGCACCGCGACGCTGGGAATCAACGTGGCGCGGACGTTGCGAAGGAAGAAAAAGACGACGAGGATCACCAGAACGACCGAAATGCCCAGCGTGATCTCCACGTCGTCCACGGATGCGCGGATCGTGGTGGTGCGATCCATCACTACAGTGAGATTGATCCCGGCCGGTATCGATGCTTTCAGAGAAGGCAGCGCTGCTCGAATCGCGTCGACGGTGTCGATAATGTTGGCGCCCGGCTGGCGATTGACGATGATCAAGATAGATGGATTGCCGTTAACGAATCCGGCCGCGCGAATGTCTTCCACGCTGTCCTGGACGTTGGCAATATCAGAAAGACGAATCGCCGCGCCCTTGCGGTAACCGACGATAAGATTCTTGTACTGGGCGGCCTTCAGAAGCTGGTCGTTGTCGGAAATGCTGTAGAGATTGGCGCCGTTGTGAATCTCTCCTTTGGCCAGGTTCGAGTTCTGGTTGCGCAGCATGGTGGCGACATCCTGCAGACTCAGGCCGTAGCTATTGAGCTGCGTCGGATTCACGTCGACGCGCACCGCCAGAAGCGAGCTGCCGCCGACCGTGACCTGACCGACGCCTTGAATTTGCGAGAGCCGCTGGGAAAGAACAGTCGAAGCGGCGTCGTACATGGCGCCCTTCGTGTACACATCCGACGTGAGCGCGATGATCATGATTGGCGCGTCGGCAGGGTTGACCTTCCGGTAGCTCGGATTTGACGGCAAATTCGCGGGGAGATAACTGCGCGCGGCATTGATCGCCGCCTGGACGTCGCGCGCGGCACCGTTGATGTCACGGTCGAGCTCGAACTGTAGCGTGATGCTGGTCCGGCTCAGGTTGCTCGAAGAGGTCATCTCCGTCACGCCCGCAATGCGCCCGAGCTGGCGTTCTAGAGGCGTGGCGACCGCCGAGGCCATGATTTCGGGACTCGCGCCGGGCAGACTCGCCCCCACTGTGATGGTGGGGAAATCCACCTGGGGCAGCGGCGCAACGGGAAGTTGGCGGAAGGCCACCGCCCCCACAAGAAAGATCGCCGAGGTGAGCAGCGTAGTGGCCACCGGACGGCGGATGAATGGGGAAGAGATGTTCATCGCTAGTCCGCCGGCAGAGGCTGCGGCCCTTCGTCGACCGCACCCGCTCGCGAGAATCGCCGGGCGAGTCGATCGAAATAGATATAGACGACCGGGGTGGTGTATAGCGTCAGGACCTGACTGATCAGCAGGCCGCCGACGATGGAGATGCCGAGCGGCTTGCGAAGCTCGGAGCCAATGCCCGATCCGAGCGCGAGCGGAAGCGCGCCGAGCAGCGCGGCCATCGTCGTCATCATGATCGGACGGAAGCGCAGCAGGCAGGCCTGATAGATGGCGTCGACCGAGTTCTTGCCTTCCTTGCGTTCAGCCTCAAGCGCGAAGTCGATCATCATGATCGCGTTCTTCTTCACGATACCGATCAGCAGGATGACTCCAATCAGCGCGACAACGCTGAATTCCGATCCGCATATGATCAAAGCAAGAATGGCCCCGACACCGGCGGACGGAAGGGTAGACAGAATTGTGATCGGGTGGATATAGCTTTCGTACAAAACGCCGAGAACGATGTACACGACGACGATAGCAGCGAGAATAAGCAAGGGCTCGTTGGCCAGCGAAGCCTGAAAGGATGCTGCCGTTCCCTGGAATGCAGCCTGAACGCTGAGCGGCATCCCAATCGCTTTTTGAGCCTGGTCAATCGCCGTCGTCGCGTCGCCCAGGGAGTAGCCGGACGCGAGATTGAACGAAATGGTGACGACAGGGAACTGGCCCTGGTGGTTGATCGTCAGTGGCGCGGGAAGTGTCTCGAAATGCGCGATCGCGCTGAGCGGAACGGCGGCGCCATTTTGCGCTGTGGTGGATGGTGGGTTTGCCGCCGCGCTCGGCGCGCCCGGATTTGCCCCCGAAATCCCGGTGACGCTGCCCGATGACGACGAAGCCGTCACAACGCCATTCGACGCTGCGCCCACGCCTGTGCCCGACGCACTGGGAGCGAGCGCGGAGCGAATATAAATATTGTGCAGGTTGCCGGGGCTCTGCTGAAATTGGGGCATTACTTCCAGCACGACGTGATACTGGTTGAGCTGTGTATATAGCGTAGAAACCAGGCGCTGCCCGAACGCGTCGTAGAGCGTCTGGTCGATCATTTGAGGCGTGATACCCATGCGCGAGGCGGTAAGGCGGTCAATATCGAGATGCTCCGTCATCGCTCCAGTCTGCTGGTCGGTAGCGACGTCTCGCAGCTGAGGCATTTGTTCGAGTTTCGCCATCAGCAGATTGGTCCAATGCTGCAGCTCAGCCGGATCGGGATCCTCGAGCGTGTACTGATACTGCGTGCGGCTGACGCGATCTTCGATCGTCAAGTCCTGCACCGGCTGCATATAGAGCGTGATGCCTTGCACCTGTTCGAGCTTCGGTTGCAGGCGGCGGATCACCTCGGTGGCCGTCAATTTGCGCTGATCCAGCGGCTTCAGATTTATCAGGATGCGCCCGTTATTCAGCGTCGTGTTCGTGCCATCCACGCCGATGAATGAAGAGAGGCTGTCGACGGCCGGATCCTGCAGAATCATCTTCGCCAGCGCCTGTTGATGCTCAGACATTCCTTCGAACGAAATTCCCGGCGGCGCTTCGGAGAATCCTTGGATCAGGCCGGTATCCTGAACGGGGAAGAAGCCCTTGGGAACGATCATGTACAGCCAAATCGTCAAAACAAGCGTTCCAATGGCCACGATCAGAGTTTCCGTCTGGTGACGCAGCACCCACTGCAGCGTCCGGCCATAAAATTCGATGGTGCGATCGAACACGCGCTCGGATGCGCGGTAGAAACGGCCCTGCTCCGATGCGGGTTTGTGCCGCAGGAGGCGCGAGCACATCATGGGCGTCAGAGTGAGGGAAACAATCGCGGAGATGATGATGGTCACGGCAAGCGTGATCGCGAACTCGCGGAACAAGCGGCCCACGATGTCGCCCATAAACAGCAGCGGAATCAGCACGGCAATCAGCGAGACCGTCAGCGAAATGATGGTGAAGCCGATCTGCTCGGAGCCCTTAAGCGCGGCCTGAAGCGGAGAATCGCCTTCTTCCAGAAAACGGACGATGTTCTCGATCATGACGATCGCATCGTCGACGACGAAGCCGGTAGATATGGTCAACGCCATTAGCGTCAGGTTGTTCAGGCTGAACCCCGCTAAATACATGACGCCGAAGGTGCCCACGATCGAGAGCGGCACCGCCGCGCCAGGAATAATGGTGGCCGGCAAGTTGCGCAGGAAAAGGAAAATCACCAGAACGACGAGCGCCACGGTCAGCGCCAACTCGAATTCAACGTCGTTTACGGAAGCGCGAATTGTGGTGGTGCGATCCGTCACAACCTGCACTTTCACCGAAGCCGGCAGATTGCTTTCGAGGAACGGCAGCAGATTGCGGATGCGATCCACCACCTGAATGATGTTCGCGCCGGGTTGCCGCTGAATGTTGACGATCACAGCGGGCGTCAAATTCATCCAGGCGGCTTGGCGCGTGTTCTCCGAGCCCTCGATCACGTTCGCCACATCCGAGAGGCGCACCGGAGCGCCGTTGCGATACGCGACGACAATCGGGCTAAAGGCGGCGGCTGTCAGAAGCTGGTCGTTCGCGTCGATCTGATAATTCAGCTTAGGACCGTCGAAGTTCCCCTTGGCCGAATCCAGGCTGGTCTGCTGGATTGCGGTGCGGACGTCTTCGAGATTGATTCCGTACGAAGAAAGCGCGGTGGGATTCACTTGGATGCGCACGGCCGGCTTTTGCCCGCCGCTGATGCTCACCAGGCCGACGCCGGGCAATTGCGAAATCTTCTGCGAGAGCCGCGTATCGGCCAGGTCTTCCACCTGCGTGAGCGGCAAAGTGTCCGAAGTGAGAGCGAGAGTCAGGATGGGCGCGTCGGCCGGATTCGTCTTGCTATAGATCGGCGGGACGGGCAGATCGGGCGGCAGATAGCTTTGCGCGGCGTTCAGGCCGGCCTGCACTTCCTGTTCGGCCACGTCGATATTCAAGCTGAGCTGGAACTGCAGGACGATGATCGAGCTGCCCTCCGAGCTGGTCGACGTCATCTGGCTCAGTCCGGGGACTTCGCCGAACTGGCGTTCGAGCGGAGCGGTAACGGCCGAAGCCGTCACTTCGGGGCTTGCGCCGGGGTAGAAAGTCACAATCTGGATTGTTGGATAGTCGACTTCCGGCAAAGCGGAAATCGGCAACTGAAAAAACGCGACGATGCCAGCAAGCATAATCGCGGCCATTAAAAGCGAGGTCGCGATCGGGCGCAGAATGAACGGGCGAGACGGACTCAAGGTGCCTCTGTCTTCTGTTTCGAGGGTTTCGACGTTTTCGCGTGCCCGTACGGTTGGCTGCCTGACTTGCCGCCGCCATTGCCCGCGTTCGCCGGTTGACCGTTGCCATTGTGAACCGTAACCTTGACGCCGTTCTGCAGCTTGTCGAAGCCGCCAATCGCAATTGTTTGACCCGCGGCAACGCCCGTTTCCGCGGTGATGTCTGCATTCGTCGTGCCGATTGTGATGGGCGCCACGGTCGCAGTGTGTTCCGGAGTAATCACGTAAAGAAACGCGCCATCCGCATTGCGCTGGATAGCCGAGGTCGGAACCAGGCTCATATTCTGCTGCGTATCCACCAGCAGACGAGCGTTCACGAACTGATTCGGAAACAGCATGTTGTCGGGATTGCTGAAGATGGCGCGCATTTTGATCGTGCCCGTGGTGGGATCCACCTGGTTGTCGAGCGTAAGCAGCGAGCCTGTTTCCAGCAGCGTTTCCGCCGTACGATCGTAGGCCTGCACCACCATTTTGCGGCCCGTACGGATTTGCTTCTGAATTTCCGGCAGATAGTCTTCCGCGATGCTGAAAATCACGGTGATCGGGTGCAATTGCGTCACGACCACCAGAGCGTTGGTCCCGTTCGCCTGCACCATGTTGCCAAGGTCAACCAGGCGCAGGCCGACTCGGCCGTCGATCGGCGACGTGATGTGGCAATAGTCGAGATTCACCTGGGCGTTCGCCACCGATCCCTCATCGTTCCTCACCGTGCCTTCGTTCTGCTTGACGAGTTGTTCCTGGTCGTACACCTGTTGCTGCGAAATCGCGTTTTTCGCCAGCGCGGCACGATAGCGGTCCAGATCGATCCGGGCTTGTGCAAGGGTGGCCTGGTCGCGGGCCAACACGCCCTGCACCTGCGTAAGTTGCGATTGATAGGGCCGCGGATCGATGTCAACCAGCGGATCGCCCTTATGGACTGTCTGGCCCTCGCGATAATGAATGGCGATGATCTGGCCTTGAACGCGGCTCGTCACCGACACCGTGTTAATGGGAGTGACGGCGCCGAGTCCTTCAACGTAGACGCCGATGCTTCCTTTTTGCACCTGTCCGGTGGAAATAGGAACTACCCCGAAATTGCGCATCCCCGCGGTGGCATGATGCGCCGCCTGCGCAGCCTGATACTGGTGATACATCCAGTAGCTGGCCGCGGCCAGAATTATGATGACGATCAGCCACACCCAAGGGTGGTGACGCGATTTGGTCGAGTAAGGCGGCAATCCGGGTGGCTGATGAGAAAAGTCGGTGACGCGTGGTGTTCCTGTCGCGGTGGTAGTCGTATCCATATTGTTGAGTCGCTTCTGCTCCACGATTCGTCGCTTCCGCTATAAGATTCAGTCGCTTTTGGCCTAGCTTCGTTGTTGCCGCTCCGCGATCGATTGGCCGCTTGGGGGCCGTGAGCTGATCGCTTCTGCGATGCGCCCTGCCTGATTAAAGTTACGCGATGGTTGGCGTCACTCTCTTTGGACGGAGATGAACGCTTCGGCGTTACAGCATTGAGGTGGTCCGCTGCGCCGCAGCGCTATTGTCGCACGGAATCTCGTCGCGCTGGTGCCGGTCGTCACGCGGGGTGGGGATGGACCGCTAGTTGCCCGAGGTGGGCGTTCGCGGGTGCTCCGTCGCGGGGGCGTGTCCGAAGACGGAATGAAAATCCTGCTGGACATGCGTGAGCATGTCGCCACGCCAGTTTTCATACGCCCCGAAGAACAGGAAAGGGATTAGAGCCGCGACGACCCATAGTTTCGCTCGGGGCGCCAGTTTCGCCTCGGGTTCCCAGCGGAAGAGCTGGCGGGAAATTTCGAACGCCACCGCAAGCCCCAGCCCCAGCGCGACGAGTTCTGTGATGATTTCGCCCGTGGTCGCGCGGCTGTTTGCGGCTGATTCCAGGCCGCGCGCGAGATACGTCGCCGGAATAAAGAGGGCGGCGTGCTGCAGCCAGCCCGGAAAGACGGCGAGTGGAATCGTCGCACCCGAAAGAAACAGGAACCCGGTCCAGAGCAGGTTGTTGATCATCTGGGTTTCCTGCATCGTGTTGGTCACGCTGGCGACGATCAGTCCAAACGCGGCAAACGTAGCTGAGCCAATCGTGATCAGGATGAAGATTTCCGGCAGGTTGCCCCACGATTTCAGGTGATAGAAATAGCGGCACACAATGATCTCGATCACGATGATCGGAAGCGTCAGGAAGTAATTCGAAACAATACTGGAGGCCAACATCGCACTCGCCGGCACCGGGGCGATCCGGAAGCGCCGCAGGATGCCTTGCTCGCGAAACGTGACGAGTTGCACGCTGAGTCCCCAGAAACTGCCCATCACCGTGATCGTCAGGATCGCGCCAAGCAGGTAGGAGATCTCCATCGGGCCGCCTCTGCCAAAAAACGCGATCGCGCCGAACAGAAACACCAGCGGCATGATGAAGGTGAAAAAGAAGAACGCGCGGTTCCGCAGCGCCAGGCGCATCCGCATCTTCGTTAATGTCCACGTGCTGCTCAACTCTCACTCCAATCCTGATTATTATCCTTCACCGATTGCAACTACGGACGCGCCGCTTGTCATCCTGAGCCTGCCCGCTGTGGCAGGCGGAGCGAAGGATCTCTCTTGCCTCGCCCCTGTGAGTTTCTGCGTCTCCGTGCCTCTGTGGCAAAACGCTGGTACTCGCGCAACTAGCGTCTCCGACCCAGCGGCTAAAGCCGATCCTTCTAGTCTGCTGACGGCATGACTGAAGTCATGCCCTGACACGAAAAGCGCGACGATTGATCCTAATTCTCTCTGTGTCCTCTTGGCCTCTGTGGCAAAACGCTGTTACTCGCGCAAGCGCCGCCCGGTCAACTCGATGAACACGTCCTCGAGCGACGGCGAAAACATTTCCAAACTTTGCAGCTCGTTACTATCGGCCTCCAGTTGCTTCACCAGCGACACAATCGTCTGTGGCGGACGCAACGAATGCAGCACGTACGCCCCATCGAACTCGCGAACCTCTGCAACGCCGTCGAGCTTACGCAGAACACCGTCGTCCAGAGGTCGCGCGAGCCGCACCTCGATGCGCGTCATGCCCGCGGAGCGTTGCTTCAATTCGCGCGGCGTCCCCAGCGCGATTACCTTCCCGTAATCGACGATGGCCACGTGGTCGCACAGGCGCTCGGCTTCTTCGATGTAGTGCGTCGTCAACAGAACCGTTTTTCTCTCCTGCTTGAGATGCTCCACGATGTCGTAGATTTCGCGCCGCACCTGCGGGTCCAGGCCCGCCGTCGGCTCGTCGAGGAAGACCACCTTCGGATTGTTCACCAGGGCCATCGCCAGCGCCAGCCGCTGCTTCTGGCCTCCGGAAAGAGTGTTGTAGAACGCGGAGGCCTTCTCTTCCAGTTGGAATCGCTTCAGAAGGGCCCGCGTATCCGCGCGGTCGTGGTAGAAATTCGCGAACATCTCGATCGCTTCCGAAACGCGAATTTTGTCGGGCAGGGAAGTCGACTGCAGGACGGCGCCAATGGCCTCCTTGAACTTTTCGCCGCTTCGCTCTGGATCGAGCCCGCACACGCGAGCCGTCCCCGAATCGGGCGTGCGCATGCCTTCCAGAATCTCGATGGTCGTGGTCTTGCCGGCGCCGTTGGGGCCAAGCAGGCCGAACACTTCACCCTGCTCGACGGCAAAGCTAAGCCCGCGAAGGGCTTGCACCGTCCCATAGTTTTTCTGCAGGTTTTCGACCTGGATCACCGCAGTCTGCGTTGGTTGCGCTATCTCCGCCTCTCTCTCGGTATCAACGATGGGCTCACTCACTTTCGGGGACCTCTCGACTCCTGTGGACGGGTCGGCACCGCGCAATGGCAAATTTCTTCCCGCGATGAATCTCTGCGAACTCTGCGGTAAGAGTCTTCGGTTTCTTCGCTACTTCACGAAGAGTGCCGTTGCTGAGCGTCGCAAAGTAGTACGCAGCCGAACATACTTCTATATCACATCAGCGGCGTGCTCCGCGAACGCGGTTGAAAATTCGCCGTGGGTGAATTTGAATTCTATTGTTTCAGCGAAGGAAGCAGGCCACCAAAGTTGGGCGGAACTAAAAGCGGCGACGGCCAGCGTGAAGAAGACGCCACGCGGCAAGCCGGGTCCGCCACTGCTGAAAAACATAATCCCGATCCTGCCTGCTCGAGACGTCACGAAGTCCGCTGCGTTCTTCCCCGACAAACTTGGCTTTCGCATCGACTTTCTTCACGGCCTGCCGCCGTTTTATGGCGCGGTATCCCGCGACGGCGTCCGCCTGCATCTTCGCTTCGTGCACGAGCCTTTTTTCGCGCAGGCTGCTGCTCTGGAAGAATCAGTGATTGTGGCCTCTGTCGAAGTGGCAAACGTGCAAGGGCTATTTGAGGAATTCAAGGCGCGCGGCGTGGATTTCGCTCAGAAGCTAAAGAAGCAAGCCTGGGGCGGCACCGATTTTCAGGTGCGCGATCCCGACGGCAACGTCATCTCATTCGTCACATACGATAAGCTGTGAGGGGGCGATGTGTTTCACGATGCGCCTTCTGCGCAAGGCAAGGAGATATGATGCGAAAGCGAAAGCTGGGCAACAGCGGCCTGGAAGTTTCAGCGATCGGGCTCGGTTGCATGGGGATGAGTTACGGCTACGGTCCGGCAGCGGACAAAAAAGAGATGGTCTCGCTGATTCAGGCCGCGGTTGAACGCGGCGTCACATTTTTTGACACCGCTGAAGCCTACGGCCCGTTCACGAACGAAGAACTTGTGGGCCAGGCACTCGCTCCGTACCGAGACCGAGTGGTGACTGCCACCAAGTTTGGCTTCGACATCCTACCCAGCGGTGAACGTCGCGATGGGCTCAACAGCAAGCCCGGCCACATCAAACAGGTCGCCGAAGCTTCGCTGAAGCGGCTGAAGGTTGACCGCATCGATCTGTTCTATCAGCATCGCGTCGATCCTAACGTGCCGATCGAGGATGTGGCGGGCGCCGTGAAAGACTTGATTCAGCAGGGCAAGGTAAGGCACTTCGGACTGTCCGAGGCTGGAGCGAAGACCATCCGCCGTGCGCACGCCGTGCAGCAGGTAGCCGCAGTACAGAGCGAATATTCGATATGGACGCGAGATCCTGAAGCGGAAGTGCTGCCCGCGTGCCAAGAGCTGGGGATCGGATTCGTGCCGTGGAGCCCTCTGGGACAGGGATTTCTCACTGGGAAAATCGACGCTGGAACGAAGTTCGACAGCACTGATTTCAGGGTAATGTTCCCCCGTTTTACTGAGGAAGCGCGAAAAGCCAATCAAGGTGTAGTTGATCTGCTCAACGACATTGCGGGGCGGAAGAATGCGACAGCAGCCCAGATCGCATTGGCTTGGCTGCTCGCGCAAAAACCATGGATTGTTCCTATCCCAGGCACTACGAAGCTGCATCGGCTCGAGGAGAACCTTGCAGCGGCGGATGTCGATCTCACGCCTGGTGACCTGTGCGATATCGATAGCGCCGCCTCAAAGATCACGGTGCAGGGCGCCCGGCTTCCAGAACGAATTCTGAAAATGTCTGGCGGATAGGATCTGCGTGTTGTGAAATTGTTCGGTGGGATTTGCCGCTATGCGTCGAGGTCGTACGCGATCGTCAGCCACTTATCGACGTCCGCGTCGATGTCGGCGAGTGACGTGATCTCGATGCGGTGAGTGATGCGGTCTTTCTTGGCGAGGCCGCCTGTATCGACGAGACGCTTGGGCAGCTTGCCCTTATGGTCCTTCAGCGCGAACCCAAGGTCGATCCGGCTATTTGTGGTCGGTTTGATCTGCGCGAAGACGTGCTGCCGGTATAGCGGAACCATAGTCCTGCACGGACAAGCCTTCACGTCCGGTCCAAGAGCTCTGCCCTTGGCGAGCAGCGCGTCGTAAATCGGACGCAGCTTTTCCTTCGCCCCGCCGTATTGCTCGTCGACATACCGAACCGCCGCCTTCAAATATCCTTCCGGACTATCTTCGTCCGGGCCTTTGCCTTCGGCGCGTTCTGCAATCCACCATGCGGAGTTCATGCCCATCTTGTGTTTGGTCTTCAGCCACGCGCGCCGCGCCGTTTCGCCCTTCGGGCCTTCCTTCTTGACCAGCGCGACCCACTCCTCCAGCGAGCGGCCCGTCTTGCCCTTCAGTTCAGCCAGCCACTTCTGAACCATCGCGACGCTGGGATGGACGCCATACAACGATTCGGTTTTCGCAGCGGCAGCTTTGGGCATCGATCCTCCATACGAAGGTTGCAGGTGCCATTCCAGTTCAGAACTCCGGGCGATCGGGCCGGCTTGCAGCTATTGCGACGTCCGCTCCATGAACGCGTTGAACGGTCGTCACGCTGTCTGTGCTTTCGCCGGTTTCGCGATCCCTTGAAATTCAAGTGGAAGATGCGCATCGACCAGCGACGCGCCACCATCCACATCGATGAGTTGGCCGGTAATCCAACCGGCATCCGCCGAACAGATCATAGCCACGGCGTTGCCGATATCGGCTGGCGTTCCGAGGCGGCCCATGGGAGTCCAACCGAGTTCCTGCCATTCGCGCAGGCGATCCTGAAAACTTTGAGGCAGGCTATTCAGCACGCTGTCCTCGATCCAGCCAGGGCTGATGGAATTCACGGTGATGCCGCGTTCGGCCAACGCGACGGCGAAGTAGCGCACCAGCACTTCCATCGCGGATTTCGCTGCGCCCATGGCGACCCACGGCTGCCAGCTTCCGAATCGTCCGCCGGGAGCGAACGTGATCGCCACAATCCTTCCGCCCGCCTTCATCAGCGGAGCCGCTTCACGCACGCACACCAGGAACGCCTTCGCCTGCGAATCCACAGCGGCGTCCCACTGGTCCAACGTAATCTCCATCGGCGGCTGGTAGAAATTGGGCGCTTCGGGACGCGCATTGTTGACAAAAATGTCGAGGGAGCCGAATTCCGTGCGGACCTGCTCGAACATGCGGCGCAGTTGATCGGGCTGGCATACATCAGCCTGCACAAGAAATCCGTCCGGCCCGAGTTCGCGGATTTTTTCCAAGGTGGTTTCAGCGGCTTTCCGGTTCTGATAATAATGAACCGCGACGCGCGAGCCTTCCTTCGCCAGCTTCAGCGCGATGCCTCGGCCAATCCCGCGGGAACTTCCTGTGATAAGGGCTTTCTTTCCTTGGAAGGACATGCCACCTCCAGAACTCCAGCGCGGCATACTAGTCTTACCAGAGAGGGCGGTCAATCGTTGCCCGCAAACGGCTACCATTGATCTGGCATTTGACCTGACACTGCGTGTGGGAGGCAGCGCGAATGGAAATCAAACAAATCGGTTCACACACGTCGATGAGAGGGCCGTCGGAGTGGTTCACCGGCACGGTTCGCATCGATCCACTGTTTCAGGCGCCCGAGCCGGCGCTGGTGCAGAGTGCCAGCGTCGCGTTCGAACCAGGCGCGCGAACCGCGTGGCATACGCACCCGCTCGGGCAGATGCTGATCGTTACCGCCGGGCTCGGTTGGGCACAGCGCTGGGGAGGACAGGTGCATGAGATTCGGCCCGGTCAGGTAGTCTGGTTTGCGCCGGGCGAGAAGCACTGGCACGGCGCCACGCCCACGACTGCGATGACGCACATCGCCATTCAGGAACGCCAGGGCGACAAAGTTGTCGACTGGCTCGAACAAGTCAGGGACGACCAGTATCGCAGGTGAGCTTGCGCGAGCTTGCATCTCCACGGTAAGCGGCGAGGCTTCATCTCGACAACGGAGTCACTATGTCGGACGCACGCAATGAAAGCTTGCTCGATGCTCTGCTGGATTCGTGGGACCGCAACAATACGATTTTGACGAATCTGGTACGCGCGCTGCCCGCGGTCGGGTTGGACGCCAGCGTGATGGAGAGCAGTCCGTCGGTCGCACAGATGTTGACGCACATCCACTACGTGCGAATGGTCTTTGTGTCGGACGATGCGCCGGAGTTCCTGTCAGAGCCCGCGCCGGACTTCGTGGAACGCGGTCCCGAAGGCGAATGGGTGGCCGAGCGCGACCGTGAACAGATCGTGCAGATGCTCAACGAGAGCGCCACGGTGGTGCGTGATGCGGTGAAGGGAAGGCTCACCGCTGGCCGCGAGATGGACCTTCACTACGATCATCCAATTTTTATGCTCCAGCACATGATCTGGCACGAAGGCTATCATCACGGCCAAATCAAACTGGCGCTGAAACTGGCGGGCACGCCGCTGGCAAACGCAGACATTGGCCCGCTCACCTGGCGCATTTGGATGCAGAAGAAGTCCGCGCAATGAGCGACTCTACAGCCGGAAAGGGAGGGACTCTCTATTCGTGAGCGACGAGAAGGAACTTGTCAAAGTCCATTTTGATCTTCCAGAGCCAGACATGGGTATCACCGGCGAGTCACTATGGGCTGCTCCGGTCGGGTCGAATCTTTACGAATTGCAAAACTCTCCTTGGCATGCCAGAACCGTGAACTGGCTGGACATTGTTGAGGCCGTGCCGCGAAACGAGGAGGAATGGCCTGAGTTTGTGCGGGTTCAGAAAAGGAGTGGCCACCGAACGATTCACATTTTCATCCTGGATGCGGGAAGGAATCGACGGCAAGAAATCCTAGACAACTGCAATCGACTGGGTTCCACTTATGAGGGCGCGGACGATCGACTGTATGCTCTCGATTTTCCGCCAGGTGTCGACACGGCGGTCACGATTGAATACCTCGAACAGCTGGAGGCCAACCGAGTTCTGAGCTGGCGTATTAATGAATACGAGCAGCCCGGACCCGAAAGCTGAGCAGCCAATCGAGAGCCGCAATAGAGGCAGCGAGGGTATGTCAATGCCTCCGCTTTAAGCGGGTATTGCGCTTCTTTGTGGATGCGTTCGGCGACCAGCCGAAGAGCGACATGTCGATGCGAGAGCCGTTGAGTTTCACGCCTTCCGATTCGAGGAGGCGGCGCTGAAGCGAGCCATGCGGTTCCGGGATGAGCAGGCGTCCGCCGGCGCCAACAACGCGATGCCATGGAATGCCTTGTCCGCTAGGGCAAGCAGCCATCGCGTAACCCACCGCTCGAGCGCCTCCTCGCAGACGCAACTTCCGCGCAAGTTCGCCATAGGTGGTGACTTTGCCGCGAGGGATTTTCTTGATCAGCCGATACACGGGTTGCCAGGACATGTTTTTCCGCTCCGGGACAAGACGCAGACTCTATCGCACGATGCTGGATGCCGCCAGCAAGCCCACAGTTCCGCCACGGCGCGAACCAAAGACGAATCGGGTACCGGGACCGCGTAGCTGGAATCCACGATCCGGCCGAGTCAGTTTTCAAGATGAACTTCAGTCGCTGATGGCGCCCAATTTTTTCTCAGTGACAGTCAATCGCCCCGGCATCTTCTTCAGCTTCCATGTGAAAAAACTACCTGCGACGCGGGAAACGTACACAGAAGGATGGATTTTGTTCCGTCTTGAACGGGAAGAAACCTTAGATTGCGCTCGGGCATCTTAATGTTTGAACGCCGGTTCTTGGGGTGCGGTTCCAAGGGTCCATTTCACCTGCCTTCCGGCAGCAGGTTTTCCCGATTTCTGCTAACCCTTCTCGTTCTTCCCGAGTAATAACCAATTCGATGCACTTTTGGCATCGGGCGTGCACCGTACCATTGACGACGTAGTGGACCGACTCTACACTACGCCCGCCCGCAAAAGGAGGCGGCCGTGGCTTTCGTCCGGCGCAAGGGAAACAGCTATTTTCTGGTGCACAACGTGCGACGGCGCGGTAAGGTACGGCAGCTTCATTTGGCGAGATTGGGGGAAAGGCCGCGCATTACGGACGATGTGGTGCGGCACGTTTCACGCAAGCACCCATTGCTCGAACTCGATTGGTCGAGCCTGCGCGAGCAGGTGAACAGCCGGGTCGAGCTTTTTGACGTCCGGTCACCATTCGTGCAGAGCCTGATGCTTTCAGTACGCGACCTAAACATGGACCTGGCCGATCTGTCGCCGCCGATGTTGCTGTTGACAGACCGGTCGAATTCAAGCCGGGAATTGGTCATGCAATTGCGCTTGCTTCGGTCGACGCTCGACGTGAAGTTGAACCAATTTGAAACGATCGAGCCTCGCAATTTGCATGGCGAAAGAAGGTTCCGGTAAAAGGTTCATTGTTCGCTTGCCTGGCGGGCAAGCGACCGGAGTCCGAAGGAGTAAGAACGTGGGCGCGCAAGCACAATTGGATCCGACTCTTCGGAGCTTGGAATCCCGTGATTTCGAAGGGGGCCTTCGTCGCAAAATTGTAGGCCAGGACGAAGCGGTGCAAGCGGTGGTTGATTTGTACCAGGTGTTCCGCGCGGGGTTGAACTCGCCGGGACGGCCGGTGGGCAATCTGCTGTTCCTTGGTCCTACCGGCGCCGGCAAGACGCGCGTGGTCGAGGCGACGGCGGAAGTTCTGTTCGGAGATCCGCACGCCGTTATCAAAGTGGACTGCGCCGAATTCCAGCACTCGCACGAAATCGCCAAGCTGATTGGCTCGCCGCCCGGATACCTCGGTCACCGCGAAACGCACCCGCTGATCACGCAGGAAGCGCTCGCGCAATATCATACGGATAAGCTGAAGCTCTCATTCCTGCTGTTCGACGAAATCGAAAAAGCGAGTGATGCGCTGTGGCAGTTGCTGCTCGGCATCCTCGACAAGGCTACGCTCACTCTTGGTG
>JBOGNK010000183.1:0-6594 GCA_050747085.1 Candidatus Acidiferrales bacterium | reverse complement strand
CGATCCGTCCGGGAGTGCTGGACCTGGCAAAGACGGTGTGCGACGCCACAGCGCAGATCGTGCTGGCGGTGCGAGTCCTGGACGAGGAGGACCACATCCTCGACCACTGCATCGAAATCAACCGGCTGGAAAACGTCGCAGATCGCCAGTGCCGGCAGCTGATTGCCCAGCTTTTCGATCAGGAAAAAGATCCGGTGCAGATCATCAAGTGGAAAGAGATCATCGAGACGCTGGAGTTTGCGGCCGATAAGTGCGAAGACGTTGCCAACGTGATTGAGACCGTAACACTGAAGAACGCCTGAGCGGATATCGGCTACGTGAGCTCCTTCCATCTTCTGGTTGTAATCGTCGTAGTCAGCCTCGCATTTGATTTTACGAACGGATGGCACGACGCCGCGAGTTCGATCGCGACGGTCGTCTCAACGCGCGTGCTGCGTCCTTTCTGGGCCGTCGTGTGGGCGGCGGTCTGGAACCTGATCGCGCCTCTGACGTTCGGTACCGCCGTAGCTGCGACAGTGGGCAGGGGCTTGGTTCACCTGAACATGGTGAACGAGTACGTGCTGCTGGCCGGACTGCTGGGAGCGATCATCTGGAACTACGCGACGATACGCCTGGGCATTCCTTGCAGTTCATCGCACGCGTTGATGGGCGGTTATGGGGGCGCAGCCATCGCGGCGGCGGGTTTTAAAGCAATTATCGTCAGCGGCTGGGTGATGCCGGTAATTTTCATCTTTGTCGCGCCGGTGGCCGGTTTGGTGATGGGTGTTCTGGCGACGACGGCGACCAGTTGGATCGTGCACAGGCAGGCGCCCTACAAAGTGGACTCATGGTTCCGGCGGCTGCAGCTGATTTCAGCGGGCGCGTTCAGTTTCAGCCATGGCACAAACGACGCGCAGAAGAGCATGGGCATCATTACGGCTGCGCTTGTGACCGGCGGCCTGATTCCGAGCTACAAGGTGCCCGATTGGGTGATTGTTTGCTGCGCGCTGGCGATGGCGGGCGGGACGATGGCGGGAGGCTGGCGCGTCGTCAAGACGATGGGCCAGCGGATCACGAAGCTTACTCCATTCGGCGGCTTCGCCGCAGAGACGTCGGCGGCGCTGACGTTGATCGGGACGGCCGCGGCGGGGATACCGGTCAGCTCCACGCACGTGATCACTGGGGCGATTTCGGGGGTCGGGGCATCACGACGGCTGACGGCAGTGCGCTGGGGCGTGACGCGGCGGATCCTTTGGGCCTGGGTGCTGACGATTCCCGGCGCCGCGCTGATGGGCGCCTTCTTTCATTTCTTGTTCTTCACCTGGCTCCATTGATGGTACCGGTGATGGTACCAACGACGCTTTCACGTGGTGCGAGATGGTTTAGCCGAGCAACGGTTGAGAGTCCTGCATTCGCACCGCGATGGTAGTTTCCGGCTTTGGCTGAGTTCTCCGCTGAATCAACGAAGGCATGTCGGGCCCGCGATCGGTGTTGGCGCAATCGCGTAGCGGTGAACTCGTCAGGCGTCCGCTGTGCTGCATTCGGCCATCAACAATACGAAGGACATCGTCCCGTCGGGCGCGGCGAACGCAACGTACGCATTTTCGCTTCGTGCTTCGCCGGTTCTCTATCTCACTGCAGGTCTACTGTGGATTACCGCAGCGTATTTCCTCGTTCGAATGCCGAACAAAGCGACATAGCGAATTTCAAGTGCCACGATTCAACTGCGACGGTATTTTCCCCAAAGCATTTCGGGAAGACAGCACAAGGCGATAGCGCCGACCAAGATTGCCAGTCCGATGTAGCTCCAGCCGTTGTGTCCGAGTGGCAAGATGCCAACCCCGTACAACACAGTGATGGCGGCCGTCAGCAGGAAGAAAGGACCAGTCATGTAGCAGTGTACGCGACCACAGCGCAGCGCATTTGCGATGCAGGCCGCGCCCATTGTAGTTAGCGCGACAGTCCAGACAATCGTTCGGTCGCTGTCGAAAGCGGGATTTGCTGCAACGGCGATCGCGACGGCCGGCAGCCAGAACAGAAGCACAGCGCTCCAGGCGGTGGAGAGCATATCGCGCGATTTGCCAGGTGTGGCGTCCGGATTCATCAGAGTGAGCAGCTTCACGTAAGCTTGGCGGGGGCGCCATTGGTGGCGACCATGCGGACGGGACGGCCGCGCACTGTATCACATACGAAGCAGGGCCTGAAACCTTGGTATCTAACCCCTGAAACACAGCGATCATATAGGACATTGTCAGATGCGTGTGAAAATAATCCTCAACTGGGGCGTGGTGTCGCTCGGCGTGATACTTGGCATCCTCGTGCTAGCGATTCTAGCCGCCACCCCACCCGTAAGCTTCTCAGATGATTGGCCCGTTTTTCTTTCGGTAGGTTTTTATGGATGTGTTTGCCTGTTTGGCTCGTTCACCGGCCTGAGAAACGGGCGTAGAGCGGCGGCCGTTTTTCTATTTGCCGTACCGGCTTGGATAATTTTTCTCCTGTGGGGTGCATATCACGCCTATGTGCTCACCGATGGCTTCGCAGACTTGCCGCAGCTGTTCTTAGCAGTCTCTGTCCCAGCCCTATTTGGGGTTTTCTGGTTTTTCACGCACCGAGCGGGGTGGAACGCAATTTTTGGTACTCAGTCACGCACTGCGTTTCGAAGGACGCTCGCTACGCTGCGGAATGCCTTACTGCTGTTCGTTGCTGTGTCACTCGCGGCCTTCGGCCTGGAATCGATTGCGACTTCTGTTGGCGATTGTGGCAGCGCAAGTTCACCGTTTGTCAAAATGCGATATCCGGGCCACATTGCTTTTGTCGCAAAAGTATTGACACAGGGTTCGGCGGGCGAGTTTCCAGCGTTAGGCCTTGTGGAAAAGCCGTTTTGGGGCCTGCATTGGTGGGAACGGCACGTAGTCTTTATTTCAGGTTACGACTTTAGGCGCGGTGAGACGTACTTCGTCGAGGGGCAGAATTCGGACGGTCTTCTTACGCAATTCTTTCCGGTTGTTGGAACATCACACTGTGGTCAGACGTCGCTGGCTAAGGAGTCCGTCGAACTCCGCGTTCTTCGAGACGGGGTACCGGAGGGCAGCGCGCGAATCATTGGCATTGTGCGAAGTATGGGAAGCTTTGATCCGCTGCCCAACGCGCAGGTCTTAATCAAAGGCCCGGCGGGCACCGTCGTCACGACGACGGATGCAGAGGGAATCTACGATTCGAGTGGCATGTTGCCTGGCCTTTATCGCGTCGAGATCGAGTCTCCAAATGGAGCGGGACCTCCGTGCCGAGCGACCGACGTTAGATCGGGTGAGGCTTGGGGATGCACACTTCTTCAAGCACCGCAGAATGACAAAGATGAATGAGATAGTTGCTTTTTCTCTCTTCGACGGGTTGCGTGGCGTAGGCCAATTTCTGACGGTAAGCGCAATTAGCGAGCGTGGTTCTTCCTGACTATTTGAGCCATGGCCGAATATTGGGTGTTAGGTCAGTTTGGCGGGAGCACCGTTGGTGGCGACCATGCGGACGGGGCGGCCACGCATCCAGAAGCGGTCGACTGCAATTTGTGTCCAGCCGGTGGGCAGAGAGGCGGGGTATTTCGCCCAGTTGCCTTCGTGAATGCGGATTCCCGTGAAGCCGAGCAGGACCGTTTGCAGGATCGAGCCGAAGTCCGTGAGGAAGACGCCATAGTGCTCGGTGGAGACCTCCTGGATCATGCCGAACGGTGGCAGCCATGATTCCTGCCAAGACTCGTCGAAGAGCTTTTTGGCAAGATCGTTCTCGCCGAGAAAGCCGGCCGTGGCGGCCATTGCGGCGACCGCAAAGCCGATGGCATGCGGCACTGAGCCCATCAGCGCTCCGGCCGGACGCGCGCGCGGCGTCTGTTCGGCGGCAAAGGTGCTGCGCAGCAATTCGCGGCTGATGGGCGGATCGTGAACGGTGAGGAAGTCGATGCCACCCACGGAATAGTCGGGACTGGTGGGTGCGGGAGGATTTTCGTACGGCATGACGATGTTATTCGCGGGGTCGATGGGAACGTAAAACGCGTCGTGAATCTTGGCCCAGGAAGGGGGCGGCGTGACCCCCACCATTTGTGCGCAGCGAATTGCGGCGGCGAGAACCATCTTGCAGATCAGGTTCATGTAGGAATTGTCGTTGATATTCGGGACGCCTTCATCGGGGCCCATGATGTGCTGGATCTCGAAACCTTTGCTCGTAACCACGCCGCGACTTTCGATCCACTCGGCGACATTTTTGATCACCGGCCATGCACCTTCGCGGAGGAAAGTCGGATCGTTCGTGGCGAGCTGATATTCCCAAAGGCCGAGCGCGACGTCGGGCGTGATGTGCTGTTCGATCCAGCCTGTGCCGGCGAAGGTTGGCGTAGTCTCATAGCCACCGACGGGCGCGGCTTCCCAGGGGAATTGCGCGCCGCGATAGCCAAACAGGCTGGCGAGCTGCTGGGCATATTTGAGGCTGCGAACGCGAAAGTCGACGAGTGCGCGCGCGGCGGGCGGACTGGTAAGAGCGAAGGGGAGAAGCGACCAGCTCTCCGTATCCCAAAAACTGTGGCCGAAATAATACTTCGACTGCGAGAGTCCGAAGGGTGGCATGCCGGTGAGCGTCGAGGCCTGAACGCTCGAATGCAGATAGAAGAACGCGCAGTCGACCACGCGTTGAGCGTCGGTATCGCCGACGATTTGGATGCGCGAGCCCCACAGGTCGTGCCAGGCATCGCGATTGGCTTCACGAAGATCGTCGAAACGGAGCGTGTCGCCCCAACTGGCCAGACGAATCGCTTCGAGGTCGGGCTCAGGATGATATAGGTCTGACACTACGGCGGCGATGGTGCGGAAGCGGAACGATTCATTGGCCTTGAGATGCAGGACGTAGCTGCGCGTGAGAGTGGTGTCGGTTGCCGTTGGTTCGAGAGCGCGAGCGCGTCCGTCAGGGGTCTCGATCTGCAAAGCGACGCCCAGTTTGCTGCGATTGCCGTTACTTTCGAAGCCGCCGACGAGGGCGATGGCCGTCTGCCATGGCGCGTCGGTTCTGTAGGGCGTCGTGACCGTTCCTTCGCTATCGATGGCTGGAGTGAGCGTGACTTCGGTATCGGCAGATGCGGTGAGTTTGATCTCCTGGCAAAGCAACGAAGGCACGGAGCGCGATGCGAACTGGACGACTTCGACATTCAGCGAAACGCCGGTTCCGGGCGTAAACGTGAAATCGGTGGTGAGTTCGCCGGTCGACATGTCGATCGTCTGGCGGCTGGGCTTGACGGTGTCTGGGTTTTCAAGGGCACGAACCGTGCCGATCATGATGTCGGTTTCGAGAGGATACGGAGCGGGCGAGATCGCCTCGACCCCGTCGGGAATCTGCGTGTAAACGAAACCGCTGACCTGCGTTATTGCTTTCGTCAGCGGATTCGCGCCGGGCCGAATGCCGATCAAGCCATTGGCAAGGTAAGCGGGCTCATACTGCTTTGAGAAATCTGAGACGGACATTTGGGGAATGCCCGCTGGACCGTTTTGCGGGAGCGATGACCAGAATCGAAGCAGCCGGGATGCAACAGCGCCCTGCGAAGCGGCAACGGAGGAGAAGGGAATTGCGGACCCGGCAAGCAGCGTTCCGGTCTGTTGGACAAAGGCGCGTCGTGAGATTTTCATGGCGAGCGGCGAACCCCCAGAGAGTGAGCGCGAGATGAGCGGCGCGCGCGAGAGGCGGCACCAGCAGAACCGCACGGCATCAGGCTGCCGTTCCGCGGGGTCGACTCGCGGATACTACCACGTCAAACGCAGCGCGAACTGCATATTGCGCATGGTCGCCTGAGGCGCGGTGGCCAGGATCGTACTGTTAATTGTGGCGCCGCTCGATCCGGCCGTTACGTCGCCGCTGGGATTACCCAGGTTTACGATATTGAGCGCGTTGAAGACGTCCCAACGAAATTGCAGCTTGAAGCGCTCGGTTAGAGAAAAGGTCTTATGAAGGCCCCAATCCATTTCAACGAACCCTGGACCGTAAAGCGAGTCGCGCCGGGCGTCGCCGAAGGTGTAGAGCGCAGGAACGGCCCACACAGTGCCGAGGGAATTGTTGAACCAGCAATCGCGGGTGTGAACCGGCGAACCGTCGACGCAAGCGCCGCTGTTGGGATCACCGATTTGGTCGGGACGAAGGCCCATGTCGAAGGTGTTTAATGTGCTGGCGCTGATCGTTGGAGAGAAGACCATCCCAGTTTCCGCTGTGGTGATGCCGGTGAATTCCCAGCCGCTGACGGCGAGGTCCACAACCTTCCCCGGATTCGAGTACCAGCGCTCGCCGCGGCCAAATGGCAAGCGCACGACGTGAGCTAAGGTGAAAACGAGTTTGCGGTCGAAGCTGGCCGGGCCATAGTCCATGTGGTAGTCGTACTGATTTGTTGAGGTGCCCCATTCGCCGAAATCCATTGCGCGGGCCCAGGTGAAACTGGCAAGCAGAGAGTAGTTCGACGAGAAGTGCTTGTTGAACTTCACTTGCAGCGCATTGTAGTTGTTGTTCTCGCAGTTGCACTTATTGAAGATGTCCTGCGTCAAACCAAACTTCAGAAAGAGCGGCTGGCGCGGCTCATTCGTACCGGGACCTGGC
>JBOGNK010000182.1:0-6649 GCA_050747085.1 Candidatus Acidiferrales bacterium | reverse complement strand
TCTACGACTCGAATGTAACCATGCTGGATCCGTTTCCGTGGTCGAACGAGCGGCGGGCGAACGATCCCATTCTCGCCGCGATCATCGCTCCGACCACCGAGGCGATGGTGAATTTTGTGACTAACATCGTAGGCTGGAAGACGGATGCGCCTTACCACACTCTTTCATATGAGGTGGGCGGCAATTGGAGTCGCGATGAGGACCTGCAGAGCGGCTCAGTCACGCAGCTTCGTCAAGCGGTAGCAGCCGATCCTGGCCTGAAGGTGTTCATCGCTCATGGATGGAACGATCTTTCGTGCCCATTCATGGGGTCAGTGCTAAGCGTCAACCAGATGCCCGAGACGATGCGCGAGCGCGTCAAGATCCACGAATATCCCGGCGGGCACATGTTCTATACGCGAAGCGACAGCCGGGACGCGTTGCACGAGGCTGTGAAAACGGATCTCTTCGGCGCTGACTAAATCACGTGAAATGTCGTGACTGAGCGGAAACGCTCTTCGTACGAGGTTTGAAGAGCGTCTCAGCTTGTCTTCGCCTGCGGATCAACTAGTGCCGTGATCCGCGAGTCCTTACGCGAACTCGGCTACGAGTTCGAAGCGCCTGTCGTGTGCCACTGGGAAAATGGCGGTGTCGTTGTGAGATCCGCCGATCTTCGCGGCGCGGCCATTTACAGTGACGCTCTGCAGCTTGTTTGTCGCCGGCAAACGGAACTTCACTTGTAACTCCTCCGGCGCGCTTGCCTTTGCCAATTCGACCGTTGCACGCACGCGCTTTGCTGCTGCATCGCCAGTCATGCTGAAATTCACGCCGCCCCAGCGCGTCGCCGCCTGCTTGATGCTGATTTCTTTGCCCGACAAGACCCACGCGCTAGGCAAGCCCCTGCCGAGATACAACCGGTCGTCATCGGAATCCTCGAGCACGAGCGCCCAGCGAACCAACTGCGGAACGGTCTGCTGCGCAGGCACGCAGAAAATCGCGCTGTCGCCGGTGATGCCCGACACTTCGCCCGCCGTCCATGAGCCGCGCGTGTAATCGTGGTAGCGATGCGCGTACATGAACAGCAGAAATTCGTCGGCGCGATCGAGCCGAAGCAGCATCTGCGCGTAGCCGTAGGAAATGAAGCCGAGTATGTCTCGCCCTTGCGGATGCGGCGGCTCAACGTTCGCCACAATACCCAACGTGGTCGCGCCGTACGCGCGCATGCAGTCGATCACCAAATTCGCGAGATCGGGAGGCAACATGTCAGCATGCAACAATTCCGCATAACCACGATGGGGCCAACCCTGCGGGCTCGGCCGTTCTTTTTGCATCGATTCCCAAAACGTGCCCTCGGCGCCAGCGTATGTCCCGATGTAAGGAGGCGTCATGTCCTGCTTGACGTTTTTCCGCATCGCCGCGACCACGGATTCCTGCAGCGTCTTGCTGCGCTTCAGCCAGCCGGCACTCGTCTCCTTTGCTGACGCCGCATTCCCGTTGATCGCCGGCCACACGCGACCCAAATCCTTCAGCCCGCGCGCCGCAAACGCGTTGTGCGAGTAGTACGGCAGCCACCATAACATCGGCTTCAGCGCAAGGCATGAATCCGATTCGCTCCAGCCATGGATCAAGCCATAGCCCGGGTCGTCGGCCGAAAGCTTCAGGCTTTCATCATGCATTTCGGTGAGCATCGACGCCGTCGCTTCGATTTTTTCCTTGTGCTTCCGCAGCAGCTCGGCATCGCGCGTGTAGTTGTAATAGCGCGCGAGCAGCATCAACGTCATACCGAACTGCGCCACTTCGGGTCCGCGCATGTTGATCACGCCCTTGGTGTCGGTGAAGTCGGTCAGATAATTGTCGAGCACCAGCTTGGCCTGCTCGAAGCGGCGCCATTCCAGGTTCGTGCCAAGCGACATCGTGAAAATGTCCTGGAACCCGTCGTATTCCGATCCGTAGTAGTCGCGATCGACGGCACCGTATTTCGGGTAGTAGCCATGCGGCCGCGCCATCAGCTCTTTCGCGAACGCGTGCTTCGAAAAATCGACCCACGAATCGTCCGGCAGCGACGTGGCCGAAACATCCTGCATCAGCCCGTCCCAATATTCCGCGAACGCCAGCAGCCCGCGATAGAACTCTTCCGGCCCGGGATCTTCGCGACGCGGCGGAAAATCGGGATAGGTGTAACCGTAAACCACTTTGGTCACTTTATCGTTTTCAACGTGGCTCGTCCTGTGCCACGTCTGCACGATGAACTCTTCATGATCCAGCACGTCGCCGAACAGGATCGTTTCGAAATATTCGTTTTCGGAGACAGGGAACACTTTACGCGCCGCGGGCATCCATCCGCCCACCATGCCGTCGTACCGCTTTTCCATCATGTCGAACTTCAATTCCGGAAAACGCTGCAGCGGTTGATACGTGCGCGTTCCGCCTCCGAAGAACACTGGCATCGTGTCCGAACATTCCTTCGTGCCCAGGTACGTGTTCCACTGGAAACGCCGCGGGCGCCGCTGCCCTTTTCCAAATGCCGATTGCTGCGGCGGTGCGGCCACCTTCACTTGCTCGGGATCGGGCTCGCCGTTCGCCAGCAGTTTGTCGGCAAGCAGGTCGTGCGGACTCGTACCGATGTCTTTCAGTGCCAGCCCGAGGTAAGGCGGACCGTCGAGCGCGAACGTCGCTTCCACATTTTTCGTCAGCACGCGGGCTGTTCCCGCCGACGAGACGAACGTCAACACGCCGTCGCGCGTGCGCAGATCTTCGTACGCCTTCCACGTTCCGCCGCCCGACTTGAATTCGCACAGCAAGGTATGGCCATCCAGGTTGACCGACGACAGCGGAAGCAAGCTGCTCGCGGCGCTTGCAACGGAGGATCGAGAAACGGAGGCGACGCCCTCGCCGCCGCTCGACGCGAACGCGTCGCTTCCTGCCAGATATTTCACTCCCGCCGTCGCAATCGCCAAGTCTCGTAGAAACCGCCGCCGGTCCATGAATCCTCCTTGCCGCGCCAAGATGGGAATATAAACCTCGCTCATTCGGAACTGCCAGTTCCCGCGAGCTGAGGTCCACAAAATAATCCGAACCAGCGCGGAAGTAAACGTTTACCTTGCTCGTCGTCGCGAGTGTTTGGAACTCCGCAGACGCCAGTCGCGAGAGTATGAACCATCGATCATGACCTGAGCGGGAAAACTATCTCCACTTTCTTACACACGGTTATAAGGTGAAGTCCTGACCGCGGCTGAAATCTTCTGATGTGAAAATTGAGTTGTGCGCGGCGTGGACATTTGGACGACGCGGCTCCTCATCCAACACTAAAAGGAGAATCATCAATGGCGAGATACGGAAGGGCGGCCAGCAAGTCAGTCAAAAGTGCGATGCACCGCAAGAAAAAAGGAACGCTGCGCTCCGGAAAGGGCGGCAAAGGCGGGCGCGTGAAGAGTAGAAAGCAGGCCATTGCGATTGGTCTATCCGAAGCTCGCAAGAAGGGCGCCAAGGTTCCACGCAAGAAATCCAGCTGAAGCAAACTGAAAACACACACTTCGGCCGACATTACTTACGTTCGCGCCTGCAACGTCTGGCCGAAGCTCGACGGATTCCCATTCACCTTGGCGCTTTTGACGAAAGAGCCGCAACGTGGGATATCACGGGCTATCGCGACGATCGAGCTGTCGCGACGCGTGGCCGGCTCCTGAGAAACATGCCGCTTGGGGCAAATAACGGGCATCCGGGCTGCGCGGCCCAATCATCCTGCCCAGAACCATTCGCAAGGATCAACAACGCATTCTCATTTCCGAGGAGACTCCCATGAAAGCTGTTGTCTTTCACAAAATCGGCGACATTCGCGTGGATGATGTACCGGAACCGAGGATCAAGGACAAGTTCGACGCGATCGTTCAACTCACGGCGAGCGCCATTTGCGGAACCGATCTCCACTTCGTCAGAGGGACTGTACCAAATATGGTTCCGGGGACGATTTTGGGACACGAGGGTGTCGGCGTCGTCCAGGAGGTAGGAAAGGGTGTGCGCAACCTTAAGAAAGGTGGCCGCGTCGTAATACCCTCAACGATTGCGTGTGGAAGTTGCTCTTACTGCCGCGCCGGTTACTTCGCGCAATGCGACGACGCAAACCCCAATGGCGAGAACAGTGGAACCGCCTTCTTTGGAGGGCCGAAAGAAAGCGGTCCTTTCGACGGGCTGCAAGCTGAGTATGCCCGCATCCCACTCGCGCACGTAGGACCTGTAAAGCTGCCTGAAGAAGTCACAGACGACCAGGCAATACTCGTCTCCGACATTTTCCCAACGGGATATTTCGCCGCAGACCTTGCTGAATTGCATCGCGGATCAACTTTGGCCGTTTTTGGCTGCGGTCCGGTTGGCCAATTTGCAATCGCGAGCGCAAAGCTGCTGGGCGCCAGCAGGATTTTCGCTATTGACTCAATTCCGTCCCGGCTGGCAATGGCGAGCGACCAAGGCGCGGAGGTCATAGATTTCGACCGCGAAGATCCGGTCGAGGCTATTCGAGAACTGACCAAAAGCATTGGCGTCGATCGGGCCATCGACGCTGTCGGAGTGGATGCAGCTCACGCGAAACATGGTCCAGCTCTGAAGAGATCGGAAGTCAAACAGTTCAAGGAAGAAGTCGAGTTGGTCGCGCCGAAAACGAATCCTGACGGTGAGAATTGGCGCCCTGGCAACGCGCCATCACAGGTATTGGATTGGGCAATCGAATGCCTCGCGAAAGCGGGCACGCTGAGTATCGTCGGCGTCTATCCTGCTTCAATGAGAAGCTTTCCAATCGGCGATGCGATGGAGAAGAATCTCACGATTCGGATGGGGAATTGCAACCACCGGAAATACTTGCCTGAACTCGTCAGGCTGGTGCAACAAGGAAGCATTGAACCCGGAAAAATTCTTACACAAGTTGAGCCGTTAATGTCCGCCATCGACGCCTACAAGGTTTTCGATCTTCGACAACCGGGCTGGATCAAGGTTGAATTGCAGCCGCAGAAGGCGCTCTCTCGCGGCGCATGAACCACCGCCGACGCCACGTGTGGTTTCGCGAGATGGCTCCTGGACCGGCCCTCAGATCCACGCCCACGCGCTAGTATTGTCCGCGCACCCCACGGCCTTAGCCTGCTTTGTCGAGTGGTCTATCTCCTATCCCGTCAAGACGTGCCGGCGAGAACCGACTAGAGGTTGTTTTCCCGCGTCTACAAAATCCGGTTTTCCGGCACTCGCCTTCGACCCGAATGGATCTTTAGCTTCCGTTAGTGCAAGGCTGCACCGCGGCAAACGAATCGTCTCCACCGACTTGCTCTATCGCAGCCCGCGTCAGTGCAGAGCCCCGATCTGGTAATTGAGAATCGACACTTGGATCTGATAGTCGTATTTTGCGCTGGCCTGAGCAATTTCCGCGGACGTCTCGTTGAGCTGCGCCTGGCTGAGTTCGACGATTGAACTGAGGCCAAGCTTATAGCGCGCCTGCAAGAGATGGAGGGATTGCTGAGGCTGCGCGAGCAATTGGTTGGTAACCGAGAGCCGCTGATAGGACGAATTTGCGTTTAGCCATGCCGTCCGGACATCACGGACAATCGCATCCTGCAATTCGCGCATGTATTGCTCCTGCACGCGCGCCCGGGCATTTGCCTCGCCGCGCAAGGCTCCGAACAGATGACCGTTGAAAATAGGAATGTTCACAGTGAATCCCGCTGCGGCATATCGAGCCGCCAGCTGGTCCTGTCGAAACGGAGTAAGCCCAGTGGCACCAGCCACGGAGATTGTCGGAAACCACAGATCGCGTTCGGCCGTGGCATAGGTCTCGGCGGAGCCGACATCAAGACGCTGGCTGATCATCTCGGGGCGGTCCTTCAGCGCCTGCTGAACTAACTGCGACAAGTCGCCGGGCGGCTGCGACGGCATGGGCTCCTCTGCGAGATCAAACGTCTGCTGGTCGGCATAGCCCAGAGCGTCCGATAGCTGGGCGTACGAGGCCTGCAAATTGTTTTGCCCCTGAATGAGCAAAAGCTGTGCCTGCGAGAGGTCAACCTGCGCGAAGCTGACGTCGAGGCCGGATTTGAGTTTGTGCTTTGCCTCCGCGTCAACAAGGTCGGCGACCAGTTTGCGCTGGTTCACTGTTTGCTCAGCAACGCGAAGAACAGTCTGATTGCGCAGTACGTCAAAATAGGCGCGATCTACGTTGACCAGAACATCGGCGCGGCTGGTGACCACGCGCTCCTGCTGTGCCTGCGCGTGCAGGTTCGAACTTTTGACGAGATCGTGGGTCCGGCCGAAATCGGTGATGAGGTCACTGACTTCGAAACCGTTCGCGTAGCGGTCATAGATGATCGGGTTGTTCAAGCCGCCGGCCGCGATGCGGCTGTTATGTTCACCGTTGCCGGCGTGGTTGGACGTCTTCGCGCAGCCCAGCACCCGCAGCGACGCGACTACAACCCCAGTCACCGTTTTCGTGCCACCTTCCCGATCCCCGAATTTGCGCGTCTGCAGCCGCCCTTCGACAAAGATCACGGCCCCCTTGGCCACAAGCTTTTCCGTAATCTGCGCCAGCCGACCCCGCGCAACGCAGCGAACCCATTCCACGCGCTGATTCGTGTCCTGCTTGTTACGGTAGAGTTGATTGATGGCGAGCGAGAAATTCGCGACAGATTTGCCCGCAGAC
>JBOGNK010000181.1:0-7151 GCA_050747085.1 Candidatus Acidiferrales bacterium | reverse complement strand
CTACCTAACGACGCAGAACAATGTGGAGCACGACCGCATTGGCGCCGTCGGCTGGGCAATGGGTGGCTATTACGCTGTCGACCTTGCCATGCACGTGCCGCGTCTGGGCGCCTGCGTCGACAACTACGGCACTTTGCCAACCGATCCGAACGAAATCGAGGCGATCGGCGCCCCATTCCTCGGGAACTTCGGGGCGGACGATAAGGGAGTGGCGCCGGCGGATGTCGATGCCTTCAAGAAAACAATGACGAACCTAAATCGGGTCGTCGACATCAAAGTGTATGACGGCGCCAGGCATTCGTTCGCGAATCCCGCAGATATCAGCGCGTATCGTGCAGATGCCGCGGCTGACGCGTGGAGTCGGACCGTCGCTTTCCTGAACAAAAGTCTCAAATAGGAACAGTAGGAGTCCACGGCGCAGAGCCCCCGAAGCTGCCGGTTCCCTGCGTTTACCGATTCACCCCGCCCTCAAACTGGCCGACCGGACAATTGACCGAGACGCCCGAGCTAAAGTAGCCTCGCTATTTGTCTCGCACCCGTATAACCGAACGATCACATCGCTCATCGCACAGGGCCGAACCGGCGCGATTCAGCCGGAGCATTCGGCTGCTGATTGCATTCTGCGCGCTTTTGTTTCCGGTCACTTTCTGGACGCTGCTCAATCCAGCGAACGCGCGCGCGGCGTGGGCGGAGTTCTCGCGAATCGTGCCGTTTACAGGGGCCCCGGCGGAAGAGTTTGTCGAGCCGAGCCGGATTTCGGATGTTGCGTTGGCGGGTTTGGTGTCGCAACAACAGGCGGAGTTGCTGCTGCGCGCAGCGATTCAGGATCCAGACTCCCATCGGTCCGGTGCAGAGATGGTGAGCGGTGAGGTGACAGCGCATGCACGGGAATGGCGCGGACGGTTGAGTGCAAGTCCGCGGCTGAAAGGATTGGTGAATGCGACGCTGAATTCTCCGGCTTTGGAGACACGCGAAGCGGGCATTGAGATTGAGCTTCGTTGAACAACCTGGCGGAAGATCCTGCCGACGCGAATGCTCTCATGGAGCGAATTCGCAAGGATCCTGCCGCGCGGCCATGGGGATTGTGGATGCTGGGGGCGCTTGGCAATCGCGGCGTCGAGACCCAGCGGATTCTGTCCGTTCTGACGGAATACACGCAAGATTCGAACGAACAGACGCGCTACTGGGCAGTAGAAGGGTTATCGTATCTGGGCCAGCAGCAGTCGATTCCGCCGTTGCTTAACGCGCTCCGCCGCGATTCATCATGGTCTGTGCAGGAGCGTGCAGCGGGAGCCCTGGGGCGCTCTGGCACGCTCACCAAACAGCAGCGAATGAGCGCGGTCCCGGCGTTAATTGAGGACGTAAGCGATCCGTCGCTCAGTACAAGAACGCAGACGCTGGCGTATCGCGCGCTACACGACATAACCGGTGCTCACGTTCAGAACACGGCTGCGGCTTGGCGCATGTATTGGCAGAGAATTACGAATTCGCCTCGATGACTTCGGCGGCGCTTTCGCAATCACGTCGATCCCGCAACGGATTAGACTCTACTGAGCGGTTGCTGGGTCGGACCGTACCGCGTTCTTTCTGTCGGTAAATTCCTTGCCGCTGAAATCGAAAGTCACATCTCCTTTGTCGCCAAGTTGCGTCTGCTGCAACCGGTTTCGTCGCTGCGCTGTGCTAAGATTAACCGCAGTTTAGGCCCGTAGCTCAGTTGGTTAGAGCGCCACCTTGACACGGTGGAGGTCTGCGGTTCGAGCCCGCACGGGCCTACCATTCTTTGACGCTCGCCGACATTCCCAGCCAAACATTTACTCACTTCCCCGCACGCTTACGGGGGCGCGAGCGGAGAAGTCGAACGGCGGATCCATTGTGAAGGGCAATGTGGTCGGTCTTATCGCTTTTGATGAAGTATTGCGGTTCGTTTTTGGTCGCGTGGTGGACGTAACCCTTGAATTTCACGTCTGAAACCGCTTTTCGGATGATGACTCCGCGCACGCGGCCCGCTTCCGAGTTCCACGCAACGTGGTCTCCGCGTTTGAAGGTTCTTGCCATGGCACTAAGCATATTTTGACCGACCTGCTTCGGATGATTCAACGGGTGACTTGACGGTGTCGCTGCTGGCACGAGTTGCCACGCGGCTATCCCGGGCGCGTAGGACGAACAAGTGCATGTGTCTCGACAAAATATCACATTAGATTTATTCTAATTCGCTGATGGATGGCGCGACGATTAAACGGTCCTTCGAAGGTAGCGGACTGCGGTGTACGCCGCAGCGGTACGCCGTGATGGCATTCCTGATGAAATGCAACAGCCATCCGACCGCAGCGGAAATCTTCGAAGGCGTGAATCGTGTGGACCCGCGCTCGTCGAGGGCCACGACCTATAACAACTTGCGCGATTTGGTGCACGCGGGACTGGTGCGCGAAGTGGCGGTCGAGGGGCGCGCGGCGCGTTTCGACGCGAAAGGCATGCGGCATCACCACTTCGTGTGCGACCGGTGCGGCAACGTCGAGGATCTGCAGTGGTATGACGTGCCCAGGCCTGCTTCACGTGCGCTTGGTAAGCGTGTTTTGCGCGAATGCGAACTGATTTTCAGGGGGTTTTGCACGAAGTGCGCTCCGCGGCGCGCTTCCCGCTAGGTTCGAACGGCGTGCTGCAAGTGGACCGGATGGCCTCGTCAATAAGCGCGGGCGGGACTCCGCGATTCGGATAGCCAAGATGCACCCGACATTTCACCGGAGTTTAACTGAATTCGTACTGATCTGAAGGAGGGAATGAACAGTGTCAACCGAAAGTAAATGCCCCTTCGTGGGCGCAGCGCCCACACGCACGAACCGAGATTGGTGGCCGAAGCATTTGAACCTTCAGGTTCTCCATCGCCAGCGGCCGAATCTCGCCGATCCAATGGGCGAGCAGTTCGACTACGCTGAGGAATTCAAGAGTCTCAACCTGGATGCCGTGATCAAGGATCTCCATGCCCTGATGACCGACTCGCAGGACTGGTGGCCGGCCGACTTTGGTCATTACGGACCGCTGTTCATTCGCATGGCCTGGCATAGCGCAGGTACTTACCGTATCGGCGACGGTCGCGGCGGCGCCGGCGCCGGCCAGCAGCGTTTCGCGCCCTTGAACAGTTGGCCGGACAACGTGAATCTTGATAAAGCTCGCCGGCTTCTGTGGCCGATCAAGCAGAAGTATGGGCGTAAGATTTCGTGGGCCGACCTGATGATCCTCGCGGGGAACGTCGCGCTCGAGTCGATGGGCTTCAAGACCTTCGGTTTTGGCGGTGGCCGCGAGGACGTCTACGAGCCTCAAGAGGAGGTTTTCTGGGGCCCCGAAGGTAAGTGGCTCGCGGACGAGCGCTACGCCGGCGAGCGCCAACTTCAGAATCCGCTTGCTGCTGTTCAAATGGGTCTGATCTACGTCAACCCGGAAGGCCCGAACGGCAAGCCGGACCCCATCGCTGCGGCGAAGGATGTCCGCGAAACGTTCCGCCGCATGGCAATGAACGACGAAGAAACAGTGGCGCTGATCGCCGGCGGTCATACGTTTGGTAAGACCCATGGTGCCGGTCTAGCGTCACTGGTGGACGCGGAGCCCGAAGGCGCCGACATCGTGGAGCAGGGGCTCGGCTGGAAAGGCAAGTTTGGCACGGGCAAGGGGAACGACGCGATCGGCAGCGGCCTGGAAGTGATTTGGACCCAAACGCCAACAAAGTGGAGCAACAATTTCTTTGAGAACCTGTTCGGGTTTGAATGGGAACTGACCAAGAGCCCAGCTGGCGCGCATCAGTGGACGCCGAAAAACGGCGGAGGCGCCGGTACCGCGCCGGACCCGCACGATCCCTCAAAGCGCCGCACGCCAGCCATGCTGACAACGGACCTCTCGCTGCGTTTTGACCCCTCTTACGAGAAGATTTCGCGGCGGTTCTACGACCATCCGGATCAGTTTGCGGACGCATTTGCCCGAGCGTGGTTCAAGCTGACGCACCGCGACATGGGCCCGGTCGTCCGATATCTGGGACCTCTCGTTCCCAAGGAAACACTGATTTGGCAAGACCCGATTCCTGCAGTGAATCATCCACTCATCGGGGAGAAGGACATCGCGGCCCTGAAGGCAAAAATCCTCGCATCAGGACTGTCCGTTTCCGAACTGGTTTCGACGGCGTGGGCGTCGGCGTCGATGTTCCGCGGCTCCGACAAGCGCGGCGGAGCAAATGGCGCACGCATTCGACTCGCCCCGCAAAAGAACTGGGCCATCAACCAGCCAGCCCAGTTGGCGAAGGTGCTGCACACGCTGGAAGAAATTCAAAGGGAGTTCAACAGCTCCCAGTCGAATGGAAATACGGGCAAGAAGGTTTCTCTTGCCGACCTGATTGTTCTGGCGGGCGATGCATCCATCGAAAAAGCTGCGAAGGCCGCCGGATACGACGTGAAAATCCCGTTCACTCCAGGGCGCATGGACGCGTCGCAAGAGCAAACAGACGTGGAGTCATTCGCTCCGCTCGAGCCTGTGGCAGATGGCTTCTGCAATTACCTGAGCGGGAAACCGCGCTTATCGCCCGAGGAGCTTTTGGTCGATAAAGCGCAATTGTTAAACCTCACCGCGCCCGAGATGACTGTTCTGGTCGGCGGGCTGCGCGTACTCGGTGCGAATCACGGGAAGTCCGCACACGGCGTTTTCACCAAGCGTCCGGAGACGCTGACGAACGACTTCTTTGTCAACCTGCTCGACATGAGGACGGAATGGCAGACGGCGGGAGCCTCGGAAGGCGTGTACGAGGGCCGCGATCGGAAGGCTAACCAACTCAAATGGACCGGCACGCGTGTGGACCTGACCTTCGGCTCCAACTCGCAGCTCCGCGCGCTGGCGGAAGTCTATGCGTGCTCCGACGCCAAGGAAAAGTTCGTAAAGGACTTCGTGGCGGCCTGGACGAAGGTGATGAACGCTGATCGCTTCGATCTCGCAGCCGCTCGCCGGAAGGAGAAAACTGCACGGTCGACCACCGCCGTTCCGGCTGATTGATCGGCAAGACCTCAGACGGCGCACTTTTCCTGGTCGAGAGCCGGGTTGGCGCGCCGTTTTATTTACCGCGAACTGGTGACTTGTATGCCCCAGTCCACTGCGGAAGGATTTTTGTTGCGGAGCGGGTCCGGTCCGTAGGAGATTGGGGCCGTGGAAGTCGCGGTAGAAAGTTCTAAGGCGCGGCGGGTCGCATTTGCCGGGTGCGTTATTGTCGCCGCGTTCCTCATCGCTCAAGTGGCGTGGGTCTGGCGAGCAAACGCGGACATAGACGCCCAAGATCCACGATCCATTGCGCGCGGAGCGCATCTTATTCCCGGAAACGCGGAGGCATGGGACCGATTGGGCCGGTTCCGCCAATGGAATTTCGCAAGCTCCGACCCTGCTGGGGCCCTGCGCGATTATCAAAGAGCGGTTCGCGATCTTCCGCTTTCCTCATATTACTGGATCGATTTAGCCATCGCGTACGAGCAAACCGGGAACGTTGGGAAGGCAAACGACGCATTTCAGCGCGCTGGCGCTGAGTATCCTACTTCGGCCGAAGTGGCGTGGCAGTACGGAAATTTTCTCCTGCGCCAACACCAGGTGCGGAACGGACTGGACGAGGTGCATCGCGCTGTGTCGGTCGACCCCGCCCTGACTCCACTTGCGATCTCTCGGGTGTGGTTTTCCACTAACGATGTCAACGTGCTGCTGGACCGCGCTCTTCCGGCGACCGTCGCGGCTTATTTTCAAGCGCTGGACTTTTTCTTATCCAGGCACGATGCCGATTCCGGTCTCGTTGTTTGGAATCGACTCGTGGCACTGAACCAACGCTTTGCTCTCGCGACCTCGTTTCCTTTGCTGGATGCACTGATTTCGGGCGACCGCCAAGCTGACACAACGAAAGTATGGCTCGAGGCGATTCGCGCGAGTGGATCTACCTACGAGCCGCCGTTGGTGTCGTCGCTCATTTGGAACTGGCGTTTCGCGGATCCTTTTACGAACGGTGGGCTCGGCTGGAGATGGGATTCGCCGGTAGGTGTTGAGATCAATTTCGACCAGCCGCGAATTGCAGTCCCGGCGCGTTCGGTTCGGCTCGATTTTGGTGGGGGCAACAACACGGACTTGGACGCGCCCTTTGAATATGTCGCGGTGCAGCCGAACACCGTGTATCGATTTACTGCATACCTGAAAACGGAAGCCATCAGCACCGAAAGCGGTATTCGTTTCGCGATAAGTGATCCGAATCACGGCGGGGCCGTCGACGTGACCACCGATAACCTCATCGGGACAAATCCCTGGACCGAAGCCAAAGCGGACGTCATCACAGGTCCCCAAACACACTTCCTGGTTTTGCGCCTGTACCGGCCGCCAAGCAGGCTGTTCGACAACAAGCTCAGTGGCACCGCTTGGATCGCGGACGTTTCGTTGAAGCCTTCAATCGCTTCGATCGAGCAGGAGTCCTCCAAGCCATGACAGCAATTCGCTTTGGGCTCTTTGCCGTGTTCGTGTTCAGCGTGCTGGCGTTCGGGGCTGTGCAGGTGTGGGCGATATCGGTCGTGGAAATTGCGGCCGCAGCGCTTCTAATCGCCTGGGCTTGGATCGCGTTCCGGCGCCCGGAAATGAAAATCGAATGGAATCCTTTGCTTTGGCCCCTGTTGGCGCTGATCGCGCTCGGTCTCGTCCAGCTCGTTTTTCGGTCAACGGTGTACCCCTATTTTACGTGGCTGGAGCTATTGAGGTTCTCCGCATACGCCACGATCTTTTTTCTCGCGGCTCAGGCTTTCCGGACCCGTGAGGAATTGGCGCAGGTCGCGTGGTTCCTCTTGTTGTTCGGGTTCGTTGTTTCCCTTTTCGGAATCTTGCAGCACTTTACGTCAAACGGGAAGATCTATTGGTATCACGAGCTGCCACTGGGCGGCGATCTGTTTGGCCCCTATGTGAACCGAAATGATTTTGCGGGATTCGTTGAGCTGACTGCGCCGATCGGACTTGCGCTGCTCGTGTTGCGTGGCGTTCGGCGAGAAGTTTTTTCGCTCGCTGCGTTGCTGACGATCGTGCCAGTCAGCGCGCTCGTTTTATCTGGATCGCGCGGAGGAATCGTCGCATTCGTGTTCGAGATCGGCGTGCTGACACTCTTGGTG
>JBOGNK010000180.1:0-20963 GCA_050747085.1 Candidatus Acidiferrales bacterium | reverse complement strand
ATGAAGTACCTGCTTCCCCTTCTCGAGCAAATCGCCAAGATGGGCAAGCCGCTCCTGATCGTTGCGGAAGATGTCGAAGGCGAAGCGCTCGCAACGCTCGTCGTCAACAAGCTCCGCGGCACTCTGCAGACCGCTTCCGTGAAGGCTCCTGGCTTCGGAGATCGCCGCAAGGCCATGCTCGAAGACATCGCCACCCTGACCGGCGGCAAGGCCATCACGGAAGACTTGGGCATCAAGCTCGAGAACGTGAAGATGGAAGACCTCGGGCGGGCCAAGAAGATCACCGTCGATACGGACAACACCACGATCATCGAGGGAGCAGGAAAGCCCAGCGAGATCGAAGGCCGTGTGAAGCAGATCCGCGCGCAGGTGGAAGACACCACTTCGGACTATGACAAGGAGAAGCTGCAGGAGCGGCTGGCGAAACTCGTCGGCGGCGTTGCGGTGATCAAGGTGGGCGCGGCAACTGAGACCGAGCTGAAGGAGAAGAAGGCTCGCGTTGAGGACGCCATGCACGCCACCCGCGCTGCGGTGGAGGAAGGCATCGTTCCAGGAGGCGGCACGGCGTTGCTGCGCTGCCTGAACGCGCTCGACAAAATCAAGCTGGATGGCGATGAGGCCATCGGCGTGAATATCGTCAAGCGCGCGCTGGAAGAGCCGGCCCGTCAGATCGCACAGAATGCGGGACACGAAGGCGCCATAATCGTCGGTCGCATTCGCGAGTCGAAGGAAGACAACTTTGGCTTCAACGCGGAAACCGGTGAATTCGGCAACCTGGTCTCGCAGGGCGTCATCGATCCGGCCAAGGTTACGCGGCTGGCGCTGCAGAACGCGGCGTCCATCGCGGGACTCATGCTCACCACCGAAGCGCTCGTCGCCGAAGTGAAGGAAGACGACAAGAAGGGCGCAGGCGCAGCCGGCGGCGGTATGCCGGGCGGCGGCGGTATGGGCGGAATGTACTAAACGCGCGCCGTTAGCGCGTCAGCCGTTGACTTAAAGTAGCGCCGCGGTCTTTAGCGCGGCATGTCGACGGTTGACAGTTGAAAGTTGAACGAAGGGGCGGCCTAACCGGCCGCCCTTTTTGTTGTGCGCGGCCCGGCGGTCGGGTACGATGCAAAATACATACCGGGTTCTGGGCGATTTAGCCGACGAACTTAGAAGCGACCCTAAGGTAGCGGTCACCGGACAATTACAGTCGCCCTAGGGGACCAACTGTCCGGTTAGCCGACTGCTTCTTGTCCGGATGTGAGCGGATACGCGAGCAGGCATTGAACCTCTGCTGCGGGAATGCGCGAAGAAAGCGCAACCGAGCCGCGCTCTTGACGCAAATCGGCTGCGCTCCGTCGTTTTCTGTTACTCCATTCCTGATTCAGTCCCTATCGCGACGTACGCGGGATCCCTTCATTCTCCCAATATGGCCTATACCCGTAATAGCTGTAGAGCTGGCTGCCCCAGGCTCGATCAGACATATTGGGCCAGTCGTCCTTGTCAAACCCAGGGGCATTCTTTAGCCGCTCTTTCTCCACACTGAGGACAACTGCCTTTTCGGACGGATTGAAGTTCAGCGCTTCCCAGGGAATGGCGAAATACTTGTTTCCCATGCCGAGCCAGCCGCCGAAAGACAAAATGGCGTAAGCCACGCGTCCAGTGCTTGCATCAATTGCCAGATCATCGATACTCCCGAGATCCTCACGGGCGGTATTAATGACCTTGGTCCCAATTAGCGATTTCTTGGCGATGATTGTGTATGCATCCGGTGACTGTCTCGCTCCAATGCTCATTGTGCCTCCTTATAGCCTTTGATCTCTACGTTTACCGCTTCAGAGGTAAGGTCCTTTATTCTTTCCCTTCGGCCGGGGGCCCCCGATTACCCGCACTTGGTATCTAGGCATGACGCTGGAGATTGATGAATACGGCCTTTGGCAGGACATGCCCTGAGAAGGATCCCCAGGGCGGCCATAAAATATGATGTAGTGGCGAATTACGCCCTCGCATATGTCCCCGGAGCTTCTTTAAGTTGAATGTCCAGTTAGCCGACTTGCCAGGACTTCGTTCCCGATTGTGGTAGATTCCTGCAATGGTCGTTCGAGCATCGTGTGGGACAAGCTTTTCCGATTCATTCTCGCCGAAAGCGCGCCGCGCTGTGTTTCGGGCGAACGCGAAGGCGCTTAAGGAAGGGGCTCCTGAAATAACGGCGGAGCACATTCTGTACGGTTTATTGGGCGAAGACCCACAGCTTTTCGCGCTCGTCGCTCCTGATCGTCCTAACCTCGTCAATGAGATCACTCAGAGTCTAGCCGCCGATATGAACGTGTCGCAGGCTCAGAAGCGAAAGGAGGCATTGCAACTGTCGGACCGGGCCAAAGAGGTTATTCGAGTCGCAGCACGAGAGCACGAGAGGCTGGGTCATCCAGCTGTGGGAACTCAGCATGTGCTATTGGCGCTGCTGATTTGTCCTGAAATTCGAAGGTCTCGATTTCGCAAGGCAGGCCCTCAAGATCACTCAGCGGCGCGTCAGGCTCTCACAAACTGCGGGCTTCTGGCGGAGGCTGTGGAGGCAGCAACGAAGGATGGCCTCGTCACTCCCCAGGACTATAAGCTTGACGATCCACTGATAAGACTCAACGCCCAACTTGCAGCGTTGGCGGAGCTTCTGATCGCAAACGGCACATTCACAAGAACAGAATACGTCGCGTTGCTGGACCAAAATGCCGGGCCGATCACGTCCGCAGAATACGTGCTGCCACTCATCGACGCATTGGTAGAGAAAGGCAAGCTCACGCAAGACGAAAAAGCTACGCTTCGCGCTGGGCAACCACCTGCCGCCCTCGTCGACAAAAAGCCTGAACAGAGCTAAACCATGGTGGTCACCGGACAGTGATCGCCGCTCGACGAATGTCCGGTTTAGCCAACTAACCAGGCATATCCCATAGTCGGCACGCTAGATGGCTCAAGCCCCACTGACGCGGAGCAACCCGCACAAATAGCGTCCCCCCGCCTAAATGGCGCCCCCCAGAAGCAAACGATCCGCCGATTCCTGTCCTGCTTGAACAGCCACATGTGGGTCGCCGCGAGAGCCTGATCCTTTCTGCACTCGGGTTCCGACGCGATAGAGATCGCGTTCGCAACGTGCCCCCTCGGCAGGCGCAGCCCGCCAGGGCAGATCTGCGACATGCTGCGCCGCTGCCAACGGATGTTTGTCGTCAGCGCCGAGAAATCGACGCGGGATTGTTGCCCAAGCTAGAAACGCGGCGGCGCGAAGGGATTCGCTGGCGCGTGCATTTCGTATTCGTGGGGCGGCGTCGCGTCCATCAGATAACGGACGAAATAATCCCAGCGGCGGCGAGTCATGTAAGGAGTGTCGTCGGCGTAACCGTGGCGCTCATTCGGCAAAGCAATCAGGTCGAAATCCTTGTTGGCCTTGATGAGTGCGTTCACCACGAGCAGCGTGTTGTAAGGAGGAACGTTGTTGTCGATCGTTCCGTACGCAAGCATCAGACGGCCTTTTAGATTTTTCGCGACCAGCTCGTTCGCCTGATTGTCGTAGTTCGTGGTCCCGTTGGGTTCACGGACGAGCAGGCCCTGCCATTTTTCTCCCCAGTCGTCCTCGTAATCGCGATTGTCGTGATTTCCGGATTCGGCGATGCCCACTTTGAAGAAATCAGGATAGCGGAACATGGCGTCTGCTGTGGCAAAGCCGCCGCCAGAGTGGCCGAAGATGCCGGCTCGCGCGATGTCAATCCATGGATAGCGTTGTGCGAGTTGCTTCATGCCGGCAACTTGATCGGGAAGCGTGTTGTCGCCCATGTCGCCGTAGTAGGCCTCCTGGAATTTCTGCGAACGCCACGGCGTGCCCATGCCGTCGAGCTCGATCACGACGAAGCCGAGTTCCGCGAGCGACTGGCAATCGCCGCGAGCGGCCGAAAAATTGCGGCTGCCAACGCTGCCGGTCTGCGGGCCGGGATAAATGTGATTGATGATCGGATATTTTTTCTGAGGATCGAAATTAGTGGGCTTGAACATCAGGCCATAGAGATCGGTGACGCCATCGCGGGCCTTGACAGTGAACGAGATGGGCGGCTTCCAGCCAGTGGCGACCAGGGGCGAAATGTCGGCCTTCGAAACCGTGGCCACCAGCTTGCCGGAATCGTTGCGCACGACGGCGACGGGCGGAATTTCGGGAGTGGAATAGCTATCCACAAAATAGCGGCCGTCCGGGGAGATCGCGATCTGATGAGTGAAGTTTTTCTCCGGCGTGAGAAGGGTGAGATTGCTCCCGTCGAAGTCGATGCGATAGAAATGGATGAAATAAGGATCGACGCCACTCTGCTTGCCGACGGCGGTGAAGTAAAGCAGGCGATTCTTTTCATCCACGTGCAGCAGTTGCGCCACATCGCCGTCGCCGCTGGTGATCGGATGTTCCAGCTGGCCGGTTTCCAGATTGTAAAGACACAGCTGGCCCCAGTTGCTGCGCGAGGAATACCAGATCACTGCGTTCGAATGCGGCAGATAGCGCCAGTTTGTCGCATTGATTCCCGAAGTGTAGAACGTCGCAACATCTTCACCGAACACGTCGCGCACATCGCCCGTGCTCGCGTCGGCCACGCGGAAGCGTTCATGCTTGTGATCGCGGGAAGTGGAAACGAACGCGACGTGCGTGGAATCGAGACTCCATTGAACGTCAGTCCATACGCCCGGCGTGCACGCGATATCATCGCACAGCGTGGAACGATGCTCGTCCGGCGGCATTTTGAAGCGAATCACACGCGGCGTAGTCGAGTTTGGATCCGTTTCCGAATTGAGATCAATGACCACGCGATGAATCATGGTCACCACTTTGTCGCCCGGAAGCGGATATTTCCATGCTTCGAGCGTCGGGTGGCCAATGTTGGTGTGGACGAGATACATGTCGCCGTCGCCGCGCTGGTCCTGCTGGAACGTCGCGATTTTGGTGGAATCAGGCGACCAGGCGACGATGGGACGGTCGGTATGAACCCAGCCGGCATTGTCCGTGGCGTAGCCGAAATCCTTTACGCCATCGGTGGTGAGCTGCGTTTCTTTTCCCGACGCCAGATCGCGCATCCACAGGTTGTAATCGCGAATGAAAACAACTTTTTTGCCGTCGGGTGAAATGGATTCGTTGTGCGTGAGGGCGTCGTGGAATGCAGCGGCGTGATCTTCCAGAGCGAGCAGTTCCGCGTCATCGCTTGCGGGGGAACATTTTACTTCGGGTTCGAGCGTGCATTCCCAATGCTTGTCCTTGAGCACCACAAATATGGAACGCTCCCCTTTTGAAAAATCGAACGAAGGAAAAGGGAGATGGTGCGCGTTGTAGTGGCCGCCCGTCGCCGCGGAAAGCGCTGCGGCGACAGCCGATTGATCGAAAGCGGGTTTGCGTTCGCCAGTAGCGGCGTCGACGATCGCAAAGTCACTGCCTTCCGCGTTTGTGGAGCGATACCAGAAACGGTCGCCGGGGAGCCATGTCGGGCGAACGGTTCCGTAGACCAGGCGATCCACGTTGTAGGACATGTATTTTTCGGCGTTCGCGTAGTCAGCGTCGGTCAGCGTACGAGAAGAGGAATTCTGCCGAGCATTCTCTTGTTCGGGTTGACGGGCGAATGCAGTCGAAGCACATGCCAGCAGCAACACGAGCATCAGCAGCGGAAACATTCGAGGTACAGAACGGCGAATAATAACGGATTGCATTCTCCCTCCCACGATGCAAGCGCGCGAGTATCGCACTAATAGAAGAGCGGAGCAATTCCGCAGCAAAACGGGCTGCGGGAGAGGCTAGAGCGCGATTTGCTTCGGTAGGGGCGTAGCCCGCCACGGCGGATCTGCGACATGCTGCTCTACTGTGAAAGCGAATCGTTCCTGGCCAAGGGGGAATCTCAGCGATGCGACGCGCTTGAGCCTTCGCAGGACGATGCAAATGACGGACGGCTCGTTCGCTACACGGCGAACAGGCGGGCGGCGTTGGCACCGAGGATGGCGGCGCGGTCGGAATCGGAGATCGGTAGTGCGCGGAGCGAGGAGAGCATCGACGGGATGCTGCCGATCTGATGCGGATAGTCGCTGCCGGCGAGAATGTGGTCCGCGCCCGCGAAGTTGATAGCGAGCTGGAGCGCGTCCGGGTCGAAATTCACCGTGTCGTAGTAGAACTGCTTCAGGTAGTCGCTCGGCGGACGATTGATGTGCGCGCGGCATTCGCGAAAGGCGTGAAAGCCGCGGTCGAATCGTTCAGCGATGTAGGGGACCGCGCCTCCCAGGTGGCTAAGCACCCATCGAATGCGCGGAAATCTTTCGGGCACTCCCGCGAACACGAGATGGGCCGCGGCGAGAGTTGTATCCATCAGGAAGCCGACGAGAGGCATGAGCCAGAATTCAGTCATTGCTTCGACGCCAACGGGCGCGGTGGGATGGATGTGGAGAATCGCGTCCAGCGAGTTGGCGGCCTCGTAGAGCGGCGTGTAGCGCGGATCGGCGAGCGCGACGCCGTTAATGTTGCTGAAGAGCATCGCGCCACGCATCCCCAGCTGCCTCATTCCCCTTTCCAGTTCGCGGACGGATGCGGCGGGATCGTTGAGAGGGAGCGTGGCGTAGGCGAGGAAGCGGCCGCGATGGTCGGAGACGACGCGGGCGAAGGAGTCGTTGACAAGGCTGGCAAGGCGGGCGGCGTTGGCAGGCGATTCGACGTGCGTGCCGGGCGTGGTGAGCGAGATGACTTGCGTGTCGATGCCTGTTTCCGCGAGCACGCTGGAGCGATAGTCAATGTCGCGGTGGCCGCGGACCGCTACGTTGTAGTCGCCGGGATAGTGGAGCAGGGGATTGCCCTCGTCGTCGAGGGTGACGCGAACAGCGCTTTGGCCGGAGCGGAGCGCTTCGATGTAAGACGGCGGATAGAAATGATTGTGGACGTCGATGATCGGCATTCAGTTCTCCGAAAATTGTGAGGTGAATGAAGTAGGCATCATACGAGCGATGAGTGGCGAGTGGCTAGTGGTTAGTGGATGGCATCGGCAGTAATGGGTCAGTTTGAATTTCAACTGCTTGTGCCACGATCAAGGAAATTCAAACTGACCCGCTGCGGTTTGGCCGCGAGCATTTCGGAGAGGTGGATTGAGAGGACAAGTCCAGAGTTGAGAGTCGAAGGCAGCGGCATGCGCCGGTTCGGGTTCAAATCGCGACCCCAAGTGCTACAAACAACAAAATTCGCACAGCGGGGGGGGTGGCTGTGCCACACAGGCACTAGCGCCCTCAAAGGCGGCCGCTACAGAAGCACATTCAACGGCAAACGAGGAGCGATCCTTCGCTTCGCTCGGGATGACAAGCTACGGCGGGCGGGTCTGAGACCCGCCCCTACGGACGAAGGTGAGAAAAGCCAAGCGGCCGTGCCACACATTTTGACGTTGCCGTTACGGGGTGCAGAATTATGGAGCTAAGACGTTTGCCGGACACCTGGGTAGCACGAGGAATCGCGCCGGAGTATGATGGCGTTCAAGTTCTGTCGGTCCACCTTTAGCCCTCCGGAGGTAACCATGCTGAAGAAAATTGCGATTATCGTCGGCATCGTCATAGCGGTGCTCATCATCATCGGGCTGGTGCTGCCGCTTTTCATCAACGCAAATACATTTAAGCCCACCCTCGAGAGCGATCTTTCCGGCGCGCTAGGACGCAAAGTCCAAATCGGAAACATCAGCCTTTCGATTTTTTCCGGTGGCGTGACTGTTGACTCGTTCTCGGTGGCGGACGATCCAGCCTTCAGCTCGTCGCCGTTCCTGACCGCGAAACAACTCAAAGCGGGAGTTTCCCTGTTTCCTTTGATTTTCTCGAAGCGGCTGGAAGTGAAGTCGTTCACGATAACTGAGCCGCAAGTGACGCTGTTGCGCTCGCCGTCAGGGCGGTGGAACTATTCGAGCCTGGGCACTTCCAGTTCAGAGTCATCGCCGAATGGCGCGGCGCAGCCGTCGAAAACGCAATCGGCGTCTACGTCTTCAGCTTCTTCGGCCACGACGTCTTCGTCTCCATCTTCGTCCGCATCGTCATCGCCGAGGGCGAATAACTTCTCGGTTGGGAAGCTGAAGCTTTCGGACGGGACTATGACGGTTGGCACGGTGGGCGGCCGGGCGGTGCGGAAGTATGAGGATGTGAATCTCGACGCGAGCAACGTGTCGTACACGTCTCAGTTTCCGTTTCAGCTGAAGGTGCAAACACCAGGCGGAGGGACGATCAAACTCGATGGAAAAGCCGGACCCGTTAATCCGTCGGACGCTTCGCTGACTGCGTTTAGTGCGACGGTAGCGATCAAGAATTTCGATTTGGGCGCCACGGGTTTCATCGACACGTCTTCGGGCGTCGGCGGGATCGTAAATTTTGACGGCACAATGGCTTCGGATGGACGCGAAATGACGTCGAACGGGAAGATTACGGCGGAGAAGGCGCGCTTCGCGCCAAATGCGTCGCCGGCGACCGTTCCGGTGAACGTTGATTACGGCGCGACGTACGATTTGCGCAGCAATGCGGGCTCACTGACGCAGGGAGAGATTCGAATTGGCAAGGCTGTCGCGACGTTGGGCGGCACTTACAACGGGGCGGGCGCCGTCACGACAGTGGACATGAAAATGATCGGCAAGGCGATGCCGGTGCATGACCTTGAAGGCGTGCTGCCTGCGGTGGGGGTACAGTTGCCGTCAGGTGCGTCACTGCAAACGGGCACGCTTGACCTGGCGTTGGCGATCACTGGGCCGGTGGATAAGCCGGTGATCACAGGACCGGTGAACCTGTCGAATGCGAAGCTGGCGGGGTTCAACTTGAGTGGAAAGCTTGGGGCGCTGGCGTCGTTTGCGCACTTGGGGAAGGCCGGGAACGTCACGGAGATTCAAACGCTGAGCACAACGCTGAAAGTCGATCCGGCAGGCACGCATGCGCAGAATCTAAATCTGATCGTGCCTTCGCTTGGAACAATGACGGGTAACGGCAATGTGAGTCCTGCGGGTCAACTGGATTGCCGAATGGTGGCGAAGCTGGGGACGAATAATGTTGCCGGTGTCGTGGGTACCGCGCTTGGGTCATTGACAGGGGGCGGGAGTGGTGGTGGGATTCCGTTCAAGGTGACCGGGACGACGTCGAAACCGATTTTTATGCCCGACCTGGCCGGTATGGGCAGTTCGGCCAAAGGTGCACCTACAAACGCGAAGGGGGCGACGAGCGCGGCGTCGAGCATTCTGGGCGGGTTGCTGAAAAAGAAAAAGCCAAGGCAATAGCGCCGTTTGGTCCGACGAAGCCCGCAGCCGAAGGAAAAGAGTCGCGTTAGCGCCAATACGCGGCTTTCGCTTGTTGCCAGGGAGGGCGGTCCAGTTGAACTGGCTCCGCTTGGTGCGCAGACTTGCTGCTACTATTGCGCTCTGGCAGATCGAAAATGGACCTAATCGCACGAGTTCTCCTAGTCGGCCTCGTCATCATTGCTGGCGTACTGCTGTTCACGCCCTATGAGGCATTCCTCGAAGGCGCTATCGCGGTCGCTATCCTCGTGGTTGCAGTGGCAGGTTTCATGATGCATCCGCGCCGAGATATCTTCTACGTACGGACGAGCGCACGATTCATCTCTCCAGATGGAACGCAAGGAGTGGAGCGGGATTTCGTGGCCGTGAGAGTGGATCTCACGAGACTATGGCTGCTGTTTGTGCCCACGTTTTTGTCCGTGGCTTTTCTTGTGTTTTTCGCCGCCGGCGGTCCCACGAAGTTCAGTTTCGTGAATTGGATTTTCTCATCGGAAAACTTATACGTCGCTTTCATGGTCTGCCAGTACGCGCCGCTGCTGGTTATTGTGTTACTTTGGGCCTGGATCGCTGAAGGCAGAGTGTTGAGAGATGCCGAGGCGCGTAGCGCGAGATCCTTCTCCGTCTCCGGCGGCGAATATGGGTCCCGAGCACGGCGGATTCAGCGGGTATCCTACCTCTTCATGGGAGAACACGGAGAGTATTACGGCGGAGACTGCTTATACTTTGGCTTGGTTCACCCTCATGAACTGGCGACAATTGTTTTCCACAATGCCCGAAAGCCGGAATTGAACAAAATCGCGATGGGATTTTTGTTCCACCGCTTAATTGTATTGGCTCGCGGCGTGACAGGCATCAGCAAGCAAACGGCGGCAGCTCAGATTGCGTTGGCCGAAACCACTGCCTCATCTTGATCCTACACAATCCCTGAGCGACTGTTCCTGCGTGCCGTTCCCAATTATCTAGTCCCCCGTCCGCTCGCTAAAGTGCGATGGGCGCTTACCGGTCAGGGTGCAGCAGGCACAAGCAGTTTTCTACATAGGGACTGCGCCGGCCTGAAGGCCATCGCCGTAGAACAAACGTCGATTACCCTCTCACCATTGCTCAACGCGCTCCTCGCGCTGATTACTTGAAGGGATGCTAGCATCAGTTAGGCTATGACTTCGTCCGCGCGCGCCACAACGCCGCCCGTTGCGGCGGTCCAACGATATTTCGAGGTGTCGCTGTTCCTACTGGTGGCGACCGGCATCATCGCCATTGTTTCCACCGGGAAGCTGGACTGGTTTTCTGAAATCGTTCCGGTGATCGCGCTGGGATACAAGGCGGTTCGCCTGTGGCGCGGACGCGGGCCCGAGCTGTCGCAACGCGTGGCGACCTGGATCGTCTTCCAGTACTTTTTAATCTTTCCACTCGATCTCTGGTTCTTCTCGCGGCAAATGGCCGAGGGCGCGCCGAACCCAACGCTATACGCGGCGTTGCTTGCGGCGATTCATCTTCTGCTTTTCGCTACTTTGATCCGATTGTTCTCCGCTCGGACGAACCGCGACTATGCTTTTCTCGCCGTGCTTGCCGTAGCAGCGATGCTGGCGTCGGCGATTCTCACAGTCGCGACCGGATTCCTGATCGTCCTTGCGATTTTTCTTGTTCTGGCGGTGTCGACATTCGTCGCGCTCGAAATTCGCCGCAGCGCGGCAGGAGCCGTGTCGCCCCCGGTGGAGCCGGGATCGCCGCTCGCACACAAATTGAATCGGGCACTGGGATTGACGTCGATCCTGGTGGCCGTGAGCGCGCTGGTGATTGGAGCAGCAATCTTCTTCATCATTCCGCGTTTCACCACCGGGTACCTGAGCGCGTTCAATCTACGGCCGACTCCGCTGACGGGCTTCACCGATGATGTGTCGCTGGGCGCGATCGGCAACATTCAGAAAAACAGCACTGTTGTAATGCGGGTCAAGGTTGACGGCGACCCGGGGAGCGCTCAGGACGTTCACTGGCGAGGAATCGTGCTCACGAATTTCGACGGCCGGCGATGGTTTACTCCGCCGTCCGACACGAGCACGCTTTCGCCGGACGGCAACGGCGATTACGTTTTTGGGCAACCGCGATTCTCGGGGGCTCAATTTCGCCGGCTGAACTATACAGTGCTGATGGAGCCGATCGCGACCGAGGCGATCTTCCTCGCCGCAAGGCCCGAACGTTTGCGCGGCCATTTTAGTTCGGAGAACACCGGAGGGAGGTACGCGCAACGGCGCACGTTCCTGCTGGTGGACAGCACAGGTTCCCTGTTCAATCCATTCCACAATTTTGGCAAGTTGCGGTACCAAGCCACGTCTGACATTCCGGTGATCCCTGCGAAAGAACTGCGAGCAGCGGATACGGATTATTCGCCGCAATTGGCACATGTGTATTTACAGCTTCCGCCGATCGATCGACGCGTCAAGGAATTGAGCGACCAGATCACCGGGCGGTTCAGCAACCCTTACGATAAAGCCGAGGCGATCGAGCTGTACCTGAAAACGCGCTACGCCTACACGCTTGATCTAAGCGGGCCGGAAACGAAGGACCCGTTGTCGAATTTCCTGTTCGTGAGACGCTCGGGGAATTGCGAATACTTTGCCGCAGCGATGGTCGTGATGCTTCGCGCCGAGGGGGTTCCGGCCCGGTACGTCACCGGATTCATTCAGGGCGAGTACAACGACGTCGGCGACGACTACATCATTCGGGAAAGCGACGCGCATGCGTGGGTGGAGGTTTACTTTCCGGGATATGGATGGATCACGTTCGATCCTACTCCAGGCTCCGCCGACCAGCATCCGCAGGGCCTGTTCGCGCGCATCGGGATGTACCTTGACTGGTTCCAGCTGAATTGGAACGACTGGGTGATCAACTACGATTTCTCGCACCAAATCGTGCTGGCTGAGAATCTGCGGAAATCGTCCAGCGATTGGAGAGATCAGGCGCGAGAGTACGGCGTCGCGAAAGAGCATCAGGCGATGCAGTACTTGCTCACGCTGGATCAGCGCGTTGAGGCTTCGCGCTACACGCTGCCGTCGATTCTCGTGTTCCTAATCGTGCTTTTGATCTATATCCGTGGACGCAAGATGCTGGTCTACGGAGTAGCGCGCTGGCGGCTGCGTGCGGGCCATGCGGGCAATTTAACAGGTTCGCTTGCTGCGTTTGAGTATCGCGAGATGCTGCGCCTGCTCGAAAAGCGCGGGTGGAAGAAAGCGGACTCGCAAACGCCGCTCGAATTTGCGGCGACGATCGGGGAGCCGCAACTCGCAGGTCCCGTGGCGCAATTGACGGAGCTCTATCAGTCCGCGCGATTCGGGGCGCACCCGGCCGCGACGGATCAGATTTCGGGGATCCTACGATTGCTGCGCGAGCTTATCCGGTCACCGAGACAGGCAGTTTCGTGAACCGCCGGGTCTGGCTGCTTATAGCAGCGCTGGGTGTCACGATTGTTGCTGTCTTCCTGTTGCCTCCGATCCCACAGAACGAGGCGTATCACAATTTTGCGGATCGGCGCACTCTGCTCGGTATTCCTCGCTGCTTGGATGTTCTTTCGAACGTTCCGTTCTTGATTGTTGGGGTATGGGGGATATGGCTGGCATCGTCGAAGCGCGTGGCCGCATCGGGCCGATTCCTGGATTCGCGCGAGGGCTGGGCGTATCTCGTGTTTTTCATCGGCGTTGCGCTGACAGCATTCGGTTCGTCCTATTACCACCTAATGCCGAACGACAGTCGTCTCGTTTGGGACCGGATGCCGATGACGGTCGGGTTCATGGGCCTGCTTGCGGCAACGATCGACGAGCGGATCAGTGTGAAAACCGGTCTGCGCTCAATCGCGCCCCTTGTGATCTTGGGCATCGGTAGCGTTCTCTACTGGCGCGTGTCGCAGTCGCAGGGCCATGGCGACTTGCGGCCGTACGCGCTAGTTCAGTTCGGTTCTATGCTTGCAATTTTGTTGCTTATCGTGTTGTTTCCCCCGCGATATACGCGCGGAGCGGATCTGCTGGTTTCGTTCGGCATTTACGGACTCGCGAAGGTGTTCGAGGCTGCTGACCGTCCGATCTTTGGGCTCGGCGGGATCGTCAGCGGCCATACGCTGAAGCACTTAACAGCCGCACTCTCGGCGTATTGGATCGCGAGAATGTTGATAGCGCGTGAACCGATTGTGGCGACACCGAAAGTGCCAGACGCCGATGTAGTGACTGGCTGAAGCTGACGACGCAGAGGAGTGCAAATCCGCCCCCTAAGAGGCACGGGCGGCGATAAATGCAAGACGGCGCTGCGACAGAAGAAAGTGTGCCGGCGTGCTAAAATCCAGGTTTGCCTCACGCAGGACTCGAAAGACACCATGCCTAAGGTCGGATTCGTGAGTCTGGGATGCCCGAAGAACCTCGTGGACAGCGAGGTGATGATGGGTATTCTTGCGCGCGAGGGCTACGAAATAACGGCGCGTGCCAGCGATGCCGACGTACTCGTGGTGAATACGTGCAGTTTTATCGCGCCCGCTCAACAGGAGTCCGTGCAGGCGATCCTTGAAATGGCTGAGTATAAGAAGTTTGGCCGCGCGCAGAAACTGATCGTCGCGGGCTGCATGGTGGAGCGCTATCGCAACGAGATTCGAGAGCAAATCCCGGAAGTGGACGCCGTGATCGGGACTGGAGAGATCGAGAATATCGTCGCGGCGTGCACGGGCGCGCTGCGGGCCGCGGTGACTGGTGGGGATGCGGCTGGAGCGCCAACGTTCCTCTATCACGATTTGACGCCGCGCATTCTGGCGACGCCGCGCCACACGGCCTATATCAAGATCAACGAAGGCTGCGACCATCCCTGCACTTTTTGCGTGATTCCACAGCTTCGCGGAAAATTTCGCAGCCGGCGCTTCGAGTCGGTAGTGCGCGAGGCGGAAAACCTTGCGGCAAATGGTGCGCGGGAAATTTCTCTGATCGGGCAGGACACGACGTTTTACGGCGAGGACCTTGGGCTGCGCGACGGGCTGCCCACCTTGCTGGAACGGCTAGCGCAGGTTGAGGACTTGCACTGGGTGCGATTTCTCTACTGTTATCCGAACCGCATCACAACGCGCCTGCTCGAAACGATTGCCGCGCATCCGCGGCTGGCGAAGTATCTCGATGTGCCTTTGCAGCACGCCAGTCGCAGCGTGCTCGCGCGAATGAAGCGCGGCTCGCATGGCGATGCTTTCCTGAAAATGCTCGAACGTGCGCGCCGCACGATTCCCGGCGTGTCGATTCGGACGTCGTTCATCGTGGGATTTCCCGGCGAAACAGAACAGGATTTTCGCGAGCTGTGCGATTTCGTGCACGCGGCAGAGTTCGACTGGATGGGCGTGTTCGCTTACTCGGATGAAGATACCGCGAAGAGTTCGCAGCACGAGAATAAAGTCGATGCCAAGACAATCGAGCGGCGACGCAACACACTGATGTCGATCCAAAAGAAAATTTCGGCGCGCAAGCTGCGTAACCGAGTTGGACAGCGCGTGCAAGCGATGCTGGAGGGCCCGTCGAAGGATACAGATTTGATTTGGGAGGCGCGCCTGGAAGGGATGGCGCCCGAAATCGACGGGAAGGTTTACATCACCGAGTTTTGCGGCGTGACGGATGCGGGCGAGCTGCCGTCGCCTGGCACTATGGCGAGTGTCGAAATCACCGAGTCGCGCGAGTACGACTTGATCGGCCGCGCGATCGAATGGGAATCGCCGCGCGCCGGGACGCCCGCGAAGCGCACGACGGAAAATCTTCTGCCGATTCTTTCCTGATCCCTCCATGGCCACACAGGAACAGCACATCGAACGAGAGCAGCTCGAAGCCGACGTTCTGATCGTCGGAGCCGGCCCGGCGGGACTTGGGTGCGCGCTGCACCTGGCCAATCTGATCGAGCAGCACACGACCGCGAAGAAATCGCCGCCGCTTAGCACTGAGAACATTTACGTCCTCGAAAAGGCGCGCGAAATCGGCGGGCATCAATTGTCGGGTGCAATTCTAGATCCCTGCGCGTTGCGAGAGCTGGTCCCCGACTTCGAGAAGAGCGCGCCGCTGGATACGCCCGTCACGGGTGACGCCGCGTACTACATGACGGCGAGCAGCGCATGGAAGCTGCCGATTACCCCGCCTCCACTGGCGAATCACGGCAACTTTGTGGTGTCGCTGAACGGATTGACGAAATGGCTGGGCGGACTGGTGGAGAAGAAGGGCATCAACATCTTCACGCAATTTGCGGGAAGGGAATTGCTGTACGAAGGCGAAGGCGCGAACGCGCGTGTTGTTGGCCTGTTGACGGACGATAAAGGCGTAGATAAGAACGGCAAGCCGAAAGACAACTATACGCCCGGGTACGAGCTGCGCGCGAAAGTGACGGTTCTCGCGGAGGGTCCGCGCGGCTCTCTGACGAAAGAGATGGTCAACCGGCTTCAGCTCGACGGTATGAATCCGCAGGTGTACGGCATCGGTATCAAGGAGCTTTGGGACATAGAGCCGGGGCGGATCGACACCGGATTTGTGGCACATACGCTTGGCTGGCCACTCGATTGGAGCATGTACGGCGGCGGATGGATCTACGGGCTGCGAGAAAATCGCGTGTCGGTGGGGATGGTCATCGCGCTCGAATATCAGGATCCGCTTTTCGATCCGCATGCGGCGTTTCAGAAATTCAAGACGCATGCGTTTGTTAAGAAGGTGCTCAATGGAGGGAAGCTGGTCCGCTACGGAGCGAAAACTGTTCCCTATGGCGGCTGGTATTCGATGCCGCGCAGCTACGTGGATGGCGCACTGATCATCGGAGATTCCGCGAGCTTGCTTAATTCGCAGCGGTTGAAGGGCATCCACACGGCAATCAAGAGCGGGATGCTGGCGGCAGAAACAATATACGAAGCGCTTTGCGCCGGCGATACTTCGGCGAAAACATTATCGAGGTACAAAGATAAGCTGGATCAGAGTTGGCTGAAGCGAGAGCTGTACGCGGTTCGGAACTTCCATCAGGGTTTCCACGGCGGCTTGGCGAAGGGCTTGTTCCATGCGGGAGCGCAGTTTTTCACCGGCGGACGAGGGCTGATGGACGCGATGCGCGGCGAAGCGGGATACAAGGAGTATCGGAAGCTGAATCGCGATCGTACGCTCGTCGATCAATCGAATCGCTTCAAGGGGGACGGCAAGCTGACGTTCGACCGGCTGACGGACGTCTATCACTCGGGAACGCGGCACGAGGAAGACCAACCGTGCCATTTAGTCGTGCTCGAGCCGAACATTTGCGGCGACCGGTGCGTGCGCGAATACGGCAACCCGTGCCAGTATTTTTGTCCTGCGGCGGTGTACGAGATGACGCTAGAAAAGGGCGAGCCGAAGCTGAAGATCAACGCGTCGAATTGCGTGCACTGCAAGACGTGCGACATCGCCGATCCCTATCAGATCATCAACTGGGTTCCACCGGAGGGCGGTGGCGGCCCCAACTACGAGGGAATGTAAGATTTGAACGGGCGCACATCGCATTCGTCGTAGGCTTGGCGGACGCGAGGTTACGAACCGCCACCCACAAAGAAGCGCTTCAGTCTGCCCCAAAAGCCTCGTTTTTCGCTCGGAGATTTTGGGTGAGGTGTGTGCGCACTCTTCGCTGATTGACTCTTCGCATTTGCTTCCACGCGTGGCGGGTTCACGTGGCCGGTGAACTCGAAATCGGGATTAACCTGCGTCGTGCGAATGAGCAGAATCATCTGCTCGGCAGAAGCGGGTGGCGGCACGGGAGATGAAGCCGAAAAGGCGAGCGGAGGCATATCGACGCGATAGAAGGGCATCAAGTCGGGAGGTTGCGTAGGCGAAGCCTTGGGTTGTGATGCGACGGGATGAGAATCGTTCGGGTGCGCCAAAATGCTGTATTCGACGCCGGATTCTTCAGCCTGCCTCTCGCTTTCCGGAGTCACTGACTGCGATGATGAAGGGGCTGCTGCTGCGATCTGCGCTCGCATGGCATCCGTGATCGGCGGCGCTGCGGGTGAGGGCGAAGGCACAAAGCGCGCCTCGGGAAGCAGACACTCGCAGTTAAGGTCACTTCTCGCGACCGGGACAAGGCGCCCTTGCTCGAACCAGAACTGCCCTGTCTGCGGCACCACGATTTTTTCGTTGGTGAACTGGCTCTCAAGGAGCAAGGCCCCGGTGGCTGCTTTGACGCACAGCGAATCGTCCTGGCCAAGCATTAACGTTATGTCGTCCGGTGCGCCGTTGATATCGACTGGCGTGGCGATAATAGTCGGCGTAAACACGCGCAACGTGGTCGACGCACGCAACTGCAGCCGGAGTGTTCCCAAGTCCAATGCGACCGTGATGGCTTCGCCCGACTGCAAGAGGGTAAATTTTGCGGGCCCACAAATGTCGATTTCGCCTCCCAAGGTGAGCATGAGACGAGCCTGACCGGGGCCCAAGGTGACGACTCCTCCATTCGCGATCGGAGCGGTGGCGGCTGCGTCGTGCGGAACGCTGATTGCCGAGGGGCCCGAAGCAATCGAGACGCCGTCGCCCTGGATATTGCCGACGACCGGCTGTATTTGACGAGCACGCAAGCCTGTCGCAAGACAAATCAGGGCGAAGATCAGGATCGTACCTTGCTGGAAATGTGAAACGCGGAAAGCAACACGGTCGAATTGGGAGTTGAAGCTCACGGAGCGTTTTATACTATACCGTAGTGAATCACGGCTCGACATCGTCATCGGGATCGGCTTCAGGCGACAGCGAACGGACCACACTGGCGGCTATCGCGACGCCGAAATTGTCTTTGTGGCGGCGCATGCAGATTCCAGTCATTGCGGCATTCGTGTATGCCGCGGTCAGGCTGATTGGCCCCACTCTGCGATTTGAAATACTTGGCATTCACAACGCGGTGCAAATCCGGGACGACGGAGAAAAGGGAATTGGCGTCTTCTGGCACCGGTGCATTTTTCCCGCGGCGTGGTTCTGGCGCAACCGCGGGATCGTCGTGATGAACACGGTACATTTCGATGGTCAATGGACGCGCCGAGTGATCGAGCGGCTTGGGTTCGGAACGGTGCAGGGAAGCTCGACGCGCGGCGGGATAGAGGCTCTTGCCGGGATGGCGCAGCGTATCGAGCAAGGGCACCACGTTGCGTTCACGATCGATGGCCCACGTGGCCCACGATACGTTGCGAAGCCTGGCGCCGTAATCCTGGCGCGGCGTACCGGGGCGCCAGTTTCGGTGTTTCACATCGCGGTTAAGAGAGGGATCACCTTCACGAAGGCGTGGGACTTATTCCGTTTGCCGTTTCCGTTGTCGCGCGCGGTGATGTTCATCGCTCCGCCGGTTCGCGTTGCCACAGATGCTGACAACGAGAACGTCCGGCAGAAACAATCGGAAGTGCAAGCCGCACTCGAAAGCGTGCGCGACGCAGCCGAATCCTGGTTTGGGCTGTCTGAACGGGAACGAGACCGCGTGCGAGACGAATGGCGCGAAAAAGATCCGCGGCACGTCTTGAGGGGTGAGGACCTGGACGAACTCTGACGTTTCTTTGGCCTTCCGCAGGTCTACCCTTCGCCAAGCAGGACGCGAACGTCCATTCGATGGCCGTTGCGTAGGATCGTGACGGTTGCTGTTTCTCCGGGGCGAGCGCGGTTCAAAAGCAGATTCAAATCTGACTGACTGTCGACCTCTTTTCCGTTGATACCAATGATCACGTCGCCGCCAATCTTCAATTCCCGCAACCCTGCCGGCACGACGCGATTGCCGCCGTGAATCCCGGCCTTTGCCGCCGGCCCTCCTGAGCTAACGCTTTCGACCAGCACGCCCTGTTTGACGGAGAGGCCGAGAGCGTCCGCGAGATCGGGCCAGAGCGTTCGTCCTTCGATGCCAAGGGTTGCGCGCAGCACGCGCCCGTGCTCGATCAAGTCCTGCGCCACACGGCGCGCGGTGCTGATGGGAATGGCAAATCCGATTCCAGCAGTAGTGCCGGACGGCGAATAGATCGCACTGTTGATGCCGATGACTTGGCCGTGGGAGTCGAGCAACGGCCCACCGGAATTTCCGCGATTGATCGCCGCGTCCGTCTGGATCGCATCGTCGATGAACGTGCTGTCGCTGGTCTGAACCGTGCGGCCCAGCGCGCTCACAATGCCGGTCGTCAGCGTGCTTTGAAAGCCGAAAGGATTTCCAATTGCGAGGACGCGCTGTCCTACTTGTAATTTGCGCGAGTCGCCGAGGGGCAGCGGAACGCGTTTGGGTCCCTTCGTGTCGATTTGGATAAGAGCGATGTCATTCGCCGTGTCCGCTCCGATGAGTCGCGCTTTATAGGTGCTGCGATCGCCGAAGGTGACCTGAATTGTTTGGGTGCCTTGCACGACGTGGTAGTTCGTCAGAATGTGACCGTCGTTGTCGATCAAAAAACCCGATCCGGCGCCTTCGACCGGAACGGGATTGAAGAAGAAGTCATATTCAACGGTTCGCGTGAGGATGTTTGCGACAGAGGGGGCGACCTGCTTGTAGATGCGTACGTTCTCGGCTTCCGTGGAGTCGAGCGGGCCGGCATTCGCGGAATCGAGCGGCGGGATGGCGCTTCCTGGCGTTACGACCGGCTGGACGGCGCTAACCGAGACGGCCGTTCGCGGGCCATACCGCGAGCCAGCCCAATACGCGCCCAATCCAATCACCAACCCAAGGGCGATCCATCGAATGGCTCGGCCGACTTTCACTTGTTGGGTCATTGAAAACCCCTCGAAGGCGCGCCTCCTGGCTACGGGCGCCATCGACATCCATTACGCTTCAGGTTCAGGAAATGTTTCCGGAAGCAGCGAGCCGTTTCAGCTTATCGATCAACTCCGCCGTCTGACGATTGGTGTCTTCAATCGACTTCGAGCAGTCGATCACATCGTCTGCGAGATTGCGTTTCTCGTTGATCGGCATCTGGGCGTTGATTCGCGCCTGGGCCTGATCCCGCGTGAGGCCTCGACGCTCGAGTCGCGCAATCTGCTGTTCCGGCAGGCACCAGCAAACGACAGTGCGGTCGAGCTGTTTGTTGTAGCCGGCTTCGTAGATTAAAGCGGCCTCAACGACGGCAACATCGGCGCCATTCAATTGCCGGTCGGAAAACCAATCGCGCACTCTTTCAAGGATTCTTGGATGCAGAATTGCGTTAAGGCGTTCGCGCTTGCGTTCATCAGCAAAGACGACTGCGCCCAGCTTAGTCCGATTAATGAGTCCGCCAGGGTCCAGAATCTCACGCCCAAACTCACGAACTACCTCTGGGTACGCGGCTGCATCTGGTTGCAAGAGCTCATGGCCGATCGGATCCATTTCGAGGACCTGGCAACGGCGCGCTCGCAACATTGCCGCGACGGTCGATTTGCCTGACGCGATGCCGCCCGTTAGGCCGATCTTGAGCATCAGGGCGTCAACTTCGGGAGGCTCGCGCGATTGGAGCGCGCGCACCTCGACGCATAACCGCCGCTCTTACCGTGTTGCTCATCAGCATGGCGATTGTTAGGGGCCCGACGCCACCCGGGACCGGCGTGAACGCGCCCGCGGTGTTCACCACGTCTGGATGAACATCGCCGACCAGAATCGATCCCTTGGCGCCGAACGTTTCAAGTTTGGCCGGGAAGTTAGCAAAGATTCGCGCAGCTTCAGCGGCATCTTTGATCACGTTTTGGCCGACGTCTATTACAG
>JBOGNK010000179.1:0-2145 GCA_050747085.1 Candidatus Acidiferrales bacterium | reverse complement strand
GAACGGCACGTAGTTGCGCTCGACATTGGCAGCACGAAAACCTGTGCGCTGATTGGTGAAATGGACGACGATTCCGGCGTGAAGTTCGCGGCTCTCGGCGCCGCGGAATAGAAAGGCTGGCGCAAGGGCCAGATCGTCAATCTCGATCTCGCGGTCAGCTCGATTCGCCGCGCGGTAGAGGAAGCCGAAACCATTGTCGGAGTTCCTGTCGAATCGGCCTTGATCGGCGTTGCCGGCGGGCACGTCCGGGGCGTGAACAGCCACGGGGGCATGACGCTGGGCACGCGGCCACGCGATATCCAGCGCGACGACGTTCGCCGCGCCATCGAAGCCGCGCGAGGTGTCTCTCTTCCCGAAGACCGCGAAGTGCTCCACGTGTTGCCTCAGGAGTTTTCACTCGACGGTCAGGATAATATTCGCGATGCGATCGGCATGGTCGGCCACCGACTCGAAGCCAACGTTCACATCGTTACCGCCTCCGGCACCGCCACGCAGAACATCGTCACTGCGGTGAATCGCGCTGGCGTCCGCGTGGACGACACCGTCCTCGAGCAGCTCGCTTCTGCGGAATCTTCTCTCACACAGGACGAACGCGAGCTGGGTTGCTGCCTGCTCGATATCGGTGGGGGAACCACCGAATTGATTGCCTATGTTGGCGGCGTGGTTCGATTGACGGTGGCAATTCCGGTCGGCGGTGACCATTTCACCAATGATCTCGCCGTCGGCTTGCGCACACCCGTTCCCGAAGCGGAGAAAATTAAGCGGCAGTACGCTTGCGCTTTCCGCGCATTGCAGCAAGAGGATTTCTCGATCGAGATTGCCAGCGTGGGTGACAGGCCGCCTCGCACCGTGTACGCGCGCATGCTCTCTGAAATCGTCGAACCGCGCGCGCAGGAACTGCTCATGCTTGTTCGCGACGAATTGCGCCGCGGCGGAATCGATTCACAGATCCCGGCCGGCGTCGTCCTCACTGGAGGGGGCGCATGCCTGCGCGGTTTGGTTGATCTCGCCGAAAAGGCGTTCAATTTGCCCGTGCGCGTCGCGGCTCCCCGTGGACTGTCGCACATGAGCGAAGAAGTCGAGCGGCCGGAATACGCAACGGCCATCGGGCTTGTGCTCTATGGGGCGCGTACGCGTCGCGCGGCGGGTGCGCGGCCTGCAGGCTGGACGGGAAAGCTGAAAGCGCTGTTCGCTAGCCAGTAGGCGGTTTTGTGGCGCCGGGCGCCTGCCCGCCAATCTTACTGGTGGGTCCCGGCGGCGATTTTAGGTTTGTTGGACGGTTCGTAGGGGCGGGTCTCAGACCCGCCCTGTGATGTGGTTTTGTAGCGCGGGCGGTCGCACGCGAACCGCCCTGCGGAAGACAAAACGGGTTTTGGGATTTGGTCGGCCCCAGACGGCGAATCCCAAAGTTAGGCAGTTCGAGGGGCAAATTCGGGGGAGGAAGAATGACGCCGAAAGAATCGGGCATTCGAGTTTCGTTCAGCAACGAAGAAACGCAAAACGGCGCGAAGATCAAAGTGATCGGTGTGGGAGGCGGCGGCTCGAACGCCGTCAACCGCATGATCCGCGCCAAGGTCGAAGGCGTGGAGTTCGTCGCCGCCAATACAGACTTGCAGGCGCTCAAACTCTCGGCCGCGCCGGTAAAAATTCAACTGGGCGCGAAGCTCACCAAGGGCTTGGGCGCGGGCGCAAATCCTGAGGTTGGCCGCAAGGCGGCGCTCGAGGACACGGAGAAGATCCTCGAAGCGCTCGACGGCTCGGACATGGTGTTCGTCACATCCGGCCTCGGCGGCGGAACAGGAAGCGGCGCTGCGCCGGTCGTAGCGAATCTGGCGAGCGAACTTGGCGCGCTGACTGTCGCTGTTGTCACGAAGCCATTCGCATTCGAGGGTAAGCGGCGCATGCTGCAGGCCGAGCAGTCCCTCTCCGAACTGATCGGCTGCGTCGATACCGTCATCGTTATCCCGAACGAACGCCTGATGGATTGCGTCGAGAACGGCACCAGCTTTTTCGACGCGTTCCGTATCGCCGACGACATCCTGCGCCAGGCCGTCCAGGGCATCAGCGACATCATCACCATCCCCGGGATTATCAACCGTGACTTCGCGGACGTCAGAACGATCATGCAGGGCCAGGGTTATGCGG
>JBOGNK010000178.1:0-4921 GCA_050747085.1 Candidatus Acidiferrales bacterium | reverse complement strand
CCCGTAGCGTACTCATGACGCTTTTCGCCAGCGCCGTTGGAGGCAGCGTTGACCGCACCACTAAGTTCGTGCCTTCCGGTCCAAAAGTTGTCGTCGCCGGCAGGTACATCTGCGCTCCAGCACTGTCCTCTGCGCTGCTTTCGCGCACGTCCGCGATCACGCCGATCACCTGCGATTCTGCGCCGCCTGCGATTGCGATGCGGCCAATGGGGTCCTGCCCTGGCCACAGCCTCCTCGCGACCGTTTCGTTGAGGATCACTACATTTCGATTGTTGAGCAGATCCTCCCAGCTGATGTCGCGCCCTTCGATCAGTCGCATTCCCATTGCTTTCAGGTAGCCGGGCGAAACGATGTAGACAAATATCCCAATGAAATTGGTGTTCTTGCGCTGCTCAGCGCCCTTTGCCGCAATACCCCAGCTCCGGTTTCGGCTCATCGGCAGATTGTCCGATATGCCCGCAGTCTCAACACCCGGAATCGCGGCAACGCGCTGGACGAGGTTCTGCCATATCGCAGTACGCTTGGCGGCACTTCCGCCGTCGTTGTAGTCCACACTGATGGCAGCAGCGTGGCTTGGGTCAAAGCCGAGGTCAACGTCCAGAACGCGAAGAAAGCTGCGCAGCAACAGCCCGGCTCCCACCAGCAGCACGCACGCAAGCGCAATTTCAGTTACGACGAGCGCCGCGCGCATTCGGTCATGCTTCCTGCCTTCACTCACTCCATGGCCGCTCTCTTTCAGCGCCTCCTGCAGATTGCCGCTCGATACGCGCAATCCCGGCGCCAGCCCAAACAGAACGGCGGCCGCCGCCACGACCAACAGGGTCCACGCCAGTGTCGCGCCGTCTATCCGTACGAAACTGAGCAGAGGCAGCGCGATCGAACCTTGATGGCTCAGATATAAAAGCCCGGCGTAGGCAAACCCCAGGCCCAACGCTCCTCCTGCAGCCGCCAAGATCATGCTCTCCGTCAACAATTGCCGCACCACACGGGCGCGGCTTGCTCCCAAAGCACTGCGCATTGCGAATTCCTTGCCTCGGGCCGCCGCTCGCACCAGCAGCAGATTCGACAGGTTCACGCAAACGATCAGCAGGATCAGGCCGACGGCGCACCACAGTACGACGAGCGACCGCTGCAATCTCCCGCTCACATATTCCTTCAATCCAGTAACTTGCGCCGTGTAGCCCTTGCCATACTCAGGATGCTTGTGCTCGAAGTAGAACTGTGGGAACAGTTGGTCGGCCTCGGCCTGCGCTTCGGGCAAAGTCACTCCCGGTTTTGATCGCCCGAAAAGCGCCAGATCGTTCCCGTCTTCGCGGAAATCATCCATGATGTACTGCGTAAACAGATCGACCCTTGCTCCGGGTGAAAACACAGCGCCAAAGTCGAACGTGTTCGGCAATACGCCGATCACCGTCACCGACGTGTTGCTCAGGTTGATGGTTCTTCCGACGATGCTCGCGCCGCCGCCGAATTGACGTTTCCAAAACGCATAGCTCAGCAGCGCAACGGGCTGAGCATGCCGCACGAATTCTTCATGCCTGAACAGTCGTCCCGCGGCAGGCGCCACTCCCAGCGTTTGAAAGAAGCCTTCGGCCACCAGGATGCCCGTCACAGGTATCGGCTGGCCTTTGCCCATCAACTTGAAATTGTCGGGAGCTGTAAAAGCAAAGTATCCGCTGACGGACTGGAAAGAACGGTTCTGCTGCTGGAAATCCTGCGTAGCGTCCGCCGTGTATGTTCTGCTGGATTCGCCGGTTTTCGCATCCTTCTCCACTATCCGCACCAGTTGCTGCGAATCGCGAAAGGGCAGGGGGCGCAGCACGATCGTATTCACCACGCTGAACACGGCCACGTTCGCGCCTATTCCTAACGCGAGAATCAAAACCGCCACAATCGTGAATCCACGATCTCGCCGCAGTGTCCGCAGAGTGAAACGCAGGTCCTGCATCAGAACGTCCAGCCCGGGGAGCCCGCGTGATTCCCGATGCCGCTCGCGCGCCTGCTGCACGCCGCCAAATCGCACCAGCGCCTGTCGCCTCGCTTCTTCCGCGGACATGCCGCGACGAATGTTTTCTTCCACAGCCATCTCCAGATGCGCGGCCATTTCCCGATCGAGTTCCACATCCAGTTCATCCTTGTGGAAGAACGACCGCAGGTGGTTGAATACTTCCCGGGGCGAGAACGTCATTCTTTATCTCCCTCTTCTTGCGTGGCGAGAACCCGCCCCATCACTCCCGCCAGCCGCTGCCAATAAGCAGTGTCGTGCGCCAGCTGTTTCTGGCCGGCTTTTGTGATCGAGTAGAACTTTGCTTTGCGGTTGTGGTCCGATGTGCCCCACTTGGCGCTGATCCAACCGCGCTGCTGCAATCGCACCAGCGACGCGTAAATCGTCCCCTGATTCAGCAGAACTTGATCCCCGCTCACCTGCTCGATGCGGCGCGCGATCCCATATCCGTGCAACGGCCCCATCACCTGCAGCGTTTGCAGCACCATCACGTCCAGGGTCCCTTGCAAAAGGTCCAGCTTCGTTTCACCCATCCGACTCTCCTGTGGCATCGCCACAGCAATATGGCACATCTTATGTGGCATCACCACAGGAATCGCACTCGAATCGCCGCGCGCGAACTTGACCGCGGGACGATTCTCTTACGCCATCTCTGGCGGAGGTGCGGCCTTCACGCCGCGCTCCGCATTGTTCGCCTGAATTTCGCGAAATAGGAAAGGGTGTTCGTGCGGAAAAACGGTAGCCGATTCAAACCCTAACATGAAAAAGCAACCAAAGTTCAGACTGATTCAGTCCCGGATCGCGCAAGGACGTAACAGCGAGGACGGGCTCGTCAGCCGGCGAATTAGTTCGCTTTGTTTTCCAACTCCTTCTTCTGCGACTCCTTCTCCTCCGATTCCTTCTTCGCCCAAGGCAGGTCGGTTAGTTTCACGTTCTTGCCGAGCACCCATTTGTCATACCAGTTAAACCAATACTGGTAGCGGTCCCGAATGTAGGTTGGGCGCCTGAATCCGTGGAACTCCTGTGGATACACAATCAACGCCGAGGGCACATGCAGTGTCTGCAGCGCTTCGTACATCTGCTCGCCGGCCACAAGAGGTACGTTAAAGTCGCTCGTTCCGCCCATGAACAGCGTCGGCGTGTGAATCCGATCCGCGTGCAGCAGAGGATAAGCGATCTTGATATACGTCTCCTGGTTCTTCCAGGGCGGGCCGAGTTCGAAGTTGTACTGGTTTATGTACTCGTCCACGCCATACAGCACCAGTGGATCGCCCGTGCCCGCGCCTGAGCTCGCAGCCTTGAACTCGTCCGTGCTTGCGATCATGAAGTCCGTCGTGATGCCGCCGTAGCTCCAGCCGCCCACGCCCATGCGCTTCGGATCGACGATGCCTTCCCGGACGACCTCGTTCACGCAGGCTTCCACGTCCTGTACCTCATCCACGCCCCAGTTGGCCCAGATCGCTTGCTGATACGCGATGCCGCGCCCGTTGCTGCCGCGGTAGTTCACGTTCAACACCGCGTAGCCTCGCGCCGCAAACAATTGCCGCATTGCCGAAAACTCATGCGCATCCTGCCCCTGCGGTCCTCCGTGAATCCACAACAGCATCGGATAGGGCTTCGTCGCCCCAGCCTCGTCCGGCATCGTAATCAGCCCATCGACGCGCGTGCCATCTCTACTCGTAGCCTGCATATTCTCAGATTTGGCCAGCACCAGCTCGCTCAGCAGCTTCGCATTCTGGTGCGTTAACTGCCGCAAATCTCCGTCGCTCAGGGCATACACTTCGTTCGGCTGAGTGTCGGTGCTCCACAACAGCGCCTCGTGTCCCGCTTTGCCGGAGTGGCTCTGCGAGACGCCCTCGCTTTCCACCAGCCGCTGCACGGTACCGGTCGCAGCGTCAATGCTCGCCGGATATCCGTTCCTGTCATCCGCCACCAGGACCATGATGTGCTTGCCATCCGGCATCCACTGGGGATCGCGGATCGGCCGGTCGAAATTCGCCGTCACTACCGTCGCGTGCGCGCTGCCGTCGGCCGCAATCGTCGCCAGCCGATCCTCCTGATACTGCCAATACTTCACAGGCCCGCCTCGTAAAAACGCGATTTCCTTCCCATCCGGGCTCCACGCCAGCGGTCCCGTGTCCGCGCCGGTGTGGTGCGTCAGTTGCCGGGGTTCCGATCCCGCCTTCGCCGCCACCACAAACACATCTGTGTTGATATTCCGCTCCGGCTCCTCGGTGTGATTGCTGATGAACGCAATCTCTTTTCCGTCCGGCGACCACATGCCGTCGCGCTCGTCGTACTTGTTGCCGGCCGTCAGCTTCTTCATCGTGCCGGTCGCAATGTCATATAGATACAGGAACGTGTGCGAGTCCGCCGTGATGTACCCGATCATGTCCTGCTTGAACAGGTAGCGCGTAATCACAATCGGCGGAACATATTTCTTCTCTTTAGGATCGTTGAACTCGTTTGCGCTCACCGTCCCGCTCGTGTGCACGGTCAGCAGCAGCTGCGTTCCATCCGGAGACCATTGATACGCTGCGATCTTGCCCTGCTCCTTTTTCACGTCCGTTAGCTGCCGAGCTTCGCCGCCGCTCCGGCTCAGCACCCATACTTGCGTGCCTTCAGCCTTGCCCTTCCGTCCTGAAGAAAACGAAATGTACTTCCCATCCGGGCTCCATTCGGGCGAACCCACCGAACCGTTGTAGTCGTACGTCAGTTGAACATCCTGCTTCCCATCCCAGCTCACCATCCATAAATCCGTTGTCGCGTCATCTTTCTTCAAATCCACCGACGACACGGTATACAGCACCCAATTTCCGTCCGGCGACACTTTGGCGTTCCCCACGTTCTTCACGCGAAACGCATCGTCCAACGTCATCGGATGGGGCTTCACGGGAGTCTGCGCCATCACTGAAC
>JBOGNK010000177.1:0-12727 GCA_050747085.1 Candidatus Acidiferrales bacterium | reverse complement strand
ACTGGACGGGTTGGCAGCGACCCGAATTATTCACGAGGAGCTGCCCGGTTCGAGAGTAATCATCGTCACCCAAAACGATCCTGCACTTGTGCGAGTGCAATCGAAACAAGTTGGGGCCTCCGCATGGGTCGCGAAGCACCGTCTCGATAGTGATCTGGTGCCGTGCATCGAGAAAAGCTCCGATGGATACTCTGGCAATACGCGAATTGACGCGCTGGAACAAGGACCGGCCCGCCCCGCCGATTCTGTGAGAGCAAATGAATGGTTTTCCGGCAACAGTGAGATGGCCTGTCGTATCCGCGATTTCGACTGGTCGAAGACGTCGCTCGGGTCGATTGAGCAGTGGCCACAGAGTCTCCGCACGACAGTGAGCCTCTGCCTGGCATCAAATTTCCCGATCAACATTGTCTGGGGGCCGGAGCACATCCAAATCTACAACGACGGCTACAGCGTTTGTTGCGGCGACGCTCATCCGCGGGCGCTCGGCGAAAACTATCGCGTAACCTGGGCGAGCGCTTGGCCGGTCATCGGGGACTCGTTCGATCGGGCCTTGGCCGGCGAGACAATGTATCTCGAAAATCAGCGGATGTTCCTCAATCGCCTGGGTGGCCTTCCGGAAGAAACGTTCTTCACCTTCTCGCACTCTCCGATTAGAGATGAAAGCGGCGGGATCGGCGGCCTTTTCCATCCGGTGACCGAAACCACGGGCACCATGCTCGCGGAGCGCCGGGCTCGCGCCCTGGGCGATCTGAGCAGCAATCTGGGCTTCGCTGAATCCGAAGTCGAAGTCACACGCAAAACAATCGAAGTCCTGTCGCGTTACAGTTTCGATCTGCCCTTCGCTTGCTATTACCGGCTTGAGCCCGACACCGGAAACTACCACCTCTCCGGCCATTTCGGCATCGAGCCTGGACGAGCGACTCCTATCGTCATCGCCCCGGATGCAGCCACCCCGTGGCCGTTCCTCGAGGCCCTGAGGACGGGAAAGATTGCGAACGTCCATGACGTTCGAGCGTTGCTGCAGGGCGAAGCGTGTGGCCCATATCCGGAGCCGCCAAACCGCGCGTTTGTGGTTCCCATTGTCGTGCCCGCCGCCGAACGACCGCCGGCAGTGGTCTTGATGGGCGCGTCTTCGCGGCTTCCGATGAACGACACGTATCACGGCTTCTTTCCGTTGGTCGGCGTCACGATCTCGAATGCACTCTCGACTGTGCGCGCCCGCGAAGACGACCGGCGGCGCGCTGAGGCTCTTGCGGAAATCGACCGGGCCAAAACACTGTTCTTCAGCAACGTCAGCCACGAATTCCGTACGCCGCTCACGCTGATGCTCGGACCGCTTCAAGATTTGCTGTCGAGAAGCGAAACGCACCTTTCGTCGATGGCGAAAGAACAGTTGGAATTGGTGAATCGCAACGGCGCGCGACTGCTGCGGCTGGTCAACACGTTGCTCGATTTCTCCCGGATCGAAGCTGGACGCGCTCAAGCCGTCTACGTGGCGACGGACCTTGCAGCCGTCACCGCAGAGCTTGCGAGCACTTTTCGTTCGGCGACGGAGCGAGCTGGACTGCGATTATCGGTCGATTGTCGCGAAATCGGCGAGCCTGTGTACGTCGACAACGACCTTTGGGAAAAACTCGTGCTGAATCTGCTCTCCAATGCTTTCAAGTTTACACTCGAGGGGGAGATCGCCGTCAGCCTGGAACGCGCGGGTAGCGACGTAGAGCTTAGAGTTCGCGATACTGGAGTAGGCATCCCTGCGGAGGAGATGCCAAAACTCTTCGAACGCTTCCATCGCATTTCCAACGCTCGTAGCCGCACGTTCGAGGGCAGCGGAATCGGATTGGCGCTGGTGCAGGAACTGGTCAAGCTCCACGGAGGTTCGATCCACGCGGAGAGCGCTGTCGATCGAGGCACCACGTTTATCGTCCGAGTCCCGCTTGGCCAAAATCATTTGCCTACAGGGCAAGTCGGCGGACCGCGGAATCTTTCGTCTACCGCCGTTGGCGCCGCACCATTTGTCGAAGAAGCGCTCAGATGGCTTCCTGAAGAGCCTGCCGCAGAAAAAGGTGTTCCCATCGACCGCGAGCCGCTCACTGTGAATACTCGCCACGCCGGAGAGGAACATGCCGATCGCATGCGCGTCCTGGTGGCCGATGACAACGCCGACATGCGGCAATATCTCGTTCGTTTGCTGCAGAGCGAATATGAAGTGGAATCCGTGCCTGACGGACAGGCCGCCATTTCAGCCATTCAGCGAAAAACGCCCGATCTGGTGCTCAGCGACGTAATGATGCCCGTGATGGATGGATTCGAGCTATTGAAAGCGCTGCGTGCGGACGAGCGAACGCAAACGATTCCGATAATCCTGCTCTCCGCGCGAGCGGGTGAGGAATCCCGTATCGAGGGAATCGAAAAAGGAGCCGATGATTACCTGGTGAAGCCATTTTCTGCTCGCGAACTCGTCGCTCGCGTGCAAACCCATTTGGAGCTGGCGCGTGTGCGCCGGGAAGCGGATCAGGCTTTACGCGAGAACGAAGAGCGGCTTCGCATCGAGGTTTGCAATAGGACCAGAGACCTGGAAGCACGCAACGAAGAGATTCTCGCGCAAACCGATCAACTCCGCCAACTTTCGGCTCGCGTGTTGCATTCCCAAGAAGAGGAACGCAAGCGTATTGCGCGCGAGTTGCACGATAGCGCCGGTCAAACCTTGGCCGCACTCGGCATTGAACAAGGACGCATGGCGAAACTTCTCGCGGACATGCCGGAGGCGGCCAAGCACCTGCAAGAGAGCCGAAACCTCACCGCACAGCTGACTCGGGAAATTCGCACGACGTCGTATTTGCTGCATCCGCCGATGCTGGAAGAAGGCGGTTTGGCGCTAACGCTACGTTCGTACCTGGATGGGCTGGCTGCGCGAGGTCCCATTGAAGTGGATCTCCAGGTGCCCGAGGATTTCGGGCGGCTGCCGGAGCCCGCTGAGTTGACAATATTTCGAACGGTTCAAGAAGCTCTGACGAATATTCATCGTCACTCGGCCAGCAAGGACGCGGTGATCCGACTGAGACGCGACTCCAGCAAGGTCTCTCTTGAGATTGAAGATCACGGGACGGGTATGTCCGCCGAGAAGCTTGCCTGCGTTCAAACGCATGGAGGCGGCGTTGGCATACGGGGAATGCGGGAACGGCTTCGCCCGCTTCACGGGGAATTAACGATCGAATCGAGTCCAGCTGGAACTACACTGTCTGTCCAAATCCCACTCGAGAACGCCGAATCGGCATCTGAATTGGCACGGTTGGCGGAATCGGTTAAAATCGGCGCCCAATCCACCGGAATAAATTGATTCCAAGGATGCCCATGCATGGCCTGCGAATTCTGATCGTAGATGATAACGAGCGCATCCGTAAGTCGATCGCGGGATTGCTGCAGGACGAGACATCCTGGGTCGTTTGCGGAGAAGCTCGCAGCTCTCGAGATGCGGTGGAGACAGCCGTCTCAACCGCGCCGGATGTGATTCTGCTGGACGTCAATCTGCCAGACGCGCAAGGATCTGAAACGGCAAATCTGATTCGCGAGAAGGTGCCGCGCGTCGCCGTGGTGTTGATTAGCGCCAACAGCGTGTCGGCCATGTCCGCGGCCGCCCAACAATCCGGAGCGGATGCGTGGCTGGACAAAAGCCTGTTGGCCACTGATCTGGTGCCAACCATCAAGAAGTTGTGCGACGGCCGATAAATCCAAACTAGCGGCGACGCACCAAGGTGTTCATCCCGACGCCAAAAGCATTGCGCGGCAATGTCGAGCAATCTGGCGATCTTCTTCGCTTGGGATGACGAAGACCTGGACGCTGCTATCGCCGGCAGAAATGATTCCGTCATTCACCTGATTGCGAACGCCATCGATCGAAACGCCGAGAATGCGGAGCCCCTGACAAACGTTTGCGCGAACTTGAGCGCTGTGTTCGCCAATCCCGCCCGTGAAGACAATCAGGTCGGCGCCGCCGAGAACAGCAGCATAAGCGGCAATCACTTTGCGAATCGATCGGCAAAACACCTCAATCGCGAGGAGCGCGCGGCTATCGGCCTTGGCTGCAGCAGCTTGGATGTCGCGCATATCCGACCGTCCGCCGGAAAGCGCGGCGAGCCCGCAATCATGATTCAGCAGCCGTTCCAGCGAGTCGACATCCACGCCCTTCACACGTTGCAGGTACAGGATTACGCCGGGATCCAGATCGCCGCTTCTCGTCGCCATGGGGACTCCACCTGTAGGCGTCAGGCCCATCGTGGTGTCGAGCGAGCGGCCGTCTTTGATGGCGGCCAGGCTCGCGCCATTGCCCAGGTGCGCGACGATCGTTCGGCTCGGAAGACTGCCCGCGAGCCGAAGATGGTGAACGACGGATTCGTACGACAATCCGTGGAAACCGTAGCGGCGAATGCCTTCGGCGAAAAGATCATCCGGGAGCGCAAAACGCGCCGCTTCCTCGGGCATCGTGTTGTGAAACGCAGTGTCAAAACAGGCAAATTGCGGCACTCCGGGATAGCGGTGCTGGGCCGCGCGGATCAGCTCGAGAGATGCGGGAATGTGCAGGGGCGCGAAATGGACGGAATCCTTCAGGTCCTTTAGAACGGCCGGCGTGATGGGCTGATGGGTGACGAGACGAGGTCCGCCGTGAACAACGCGATGGCCGATGGCAGACGCGCGAGCGGGCGATTGCTCATCTAGCCATTGTGCCGCGCGTTCGAGCGCATCGGCCTGAGAGGCGAAGCCGGACTCTTCCGAACGAAGAACACGGCCGTTCGAATCGCGCACTTCGAGCTTGCCACTGGAGTGGCCGCCTTCCGCTTCACCTTCCAAAAGCGGATGCTCGTCGCCTTCCCGCTCGGCGTACAAGCCGAACTTCAGCGACGACGAGCCGCTGTTTATCACCAGAATCAACCGCTCTTGCATGCTCAGTATGTCTCCGTCCGCTTATAAGAATGTCACACGCTGCAAGCAGAATTGTGCGAATCTTGTTTTTGCGAGCTGCAGCCCCTCGTGACCGCCCCGACCTCGTGAGACGGATCCCCGATCAGGAGCATCGTTCCATGCCACAAATCGCCAGGAAGAAAATCCCTCCGAAAAAAGAAGCCGGCAAAAGAATCGAGGGCACCGTGCCGAAATCTGCCCCGGGGCACCATCCCCTCACTTCCGAAGAGATCCGCAAGATGGACGCGTACTGGCGCGCTTGCAATTACATGTGCGCGGGAATGATCTACCTTCGCGCCAATCCTCTACTTCGCGAGCCGCTTCGTCCCGAACATTTCAAGAACCGGCTGCTAGGACATTGGGGATCGGACGCGGGGCAGACGTTCATCTGGGTACATTTGAATCGCGTCATTCGCAAATACGATTTGAATATGATGTACATCGCAGGGCCCGGTCATGGCGCGCCAGCGGTGCTTTCGAACTGCTACCTCGAAGGAACTTACTCCGAGATCTATCCGGAAAAGAGCCCGGATGAGGCAGGTATGCTCAGGCTGTTTCAGGCTTTTTCCTTTCCTGGACAGCTGGGCAGTCACTGCACACCGGAAGTGCCGGGTTCCATTCACGAAGGCGGCGAACTGGGCTACAGCATATCGCACGCGTTCGGGGCGGCGTTCGATAATCCCGACCTGATCGTCAGCGTTGTAGTGGGCGATGGCGAGGCGGAAACGGGTCCGCTGGCAACTTCATGGCACTCGAATAAATTCCTCAATCCGATCCGCGACGGCGCGGTATTGCCGATCCTTCATCTGAATGGCTACAAAATCGCCAATCCCACCGTGCTGGCGCGCATTCCTCACGACGAGTTGGAGCACCTGATTACTGGTTACGGATGGACGCCGCATACAGTGGAGGGCGACGATCCAGCAGAGATGCATCAGAAAATGGCCGTCGCGGTCGAGGGTTGTGTGGACGAAATTCGCGCGATTCAGCAGCACGCCCGGGCAAGCGGTAAACCCGATCGCCCACACTGGCCGATGATCATTCTTCGTTCGCCGAAAGGATGGACCGGGCCAAAGGAAGTGGACGGTCACAAGGTGGAAAACTTCTGGCGCGCTCACCAGGTGCCGGTGCTGGACGTGAAATCCAACCCGAAGCATTTGCAGATCGTCGAGCGATGGATGCGCAGCTACAAGCCCGAAGAACTCTTCGACGAACGCGGCACGCTGATGCCGGAACTGAAGGCTTTGCCGCCCACCGGCGACCGCAGAATGAGCGCCAATCCTCATGCCAACGGCGGCAAACTGCGCAAGCCGTTAGACCTTCCTGATTTTCGAGATTACGCCATACCTGTGAAGGCGCCGGGAGCGGAGGCAGTCTCGCCGACGGAAACGCTCGGCAAATTTTTGCGCGATGTGATGCGCCGAAACATGAACAGCTTTCGTATGTTCAGCCCGGACGAAAATGCCTCGAATCGCCTGCAGGACGTTTATCAAGCGACGCGCAAGACCTGGCTCGCCGAGATTAAACCGGAAGATATGGACGGGACAGAGATCGCGCCGGACGGCCGCGTCATGGAAATGCTCAGCGAGCATACCCTGGAAGGCTGGCTGGAAGGATACGCCCTCACAGGCCGCCATGGCCTGTTCAATACGTACGAGGCATTCGCTCACATCATCGATTCGATGTACAACCAGCACGCGAAATGGCTCGACAAATCGAAACTCGAACTCGATTGGCGCGTTCCCATCTCGTCGCTAAACATTCTGATCACGTCGCTTGTATGGCGGCAGGATCACAACGGCTTCACGCACGAAGATCCGGGGTTTCTCGATGTGGTCAGCAACAAGAGCGCCAGCATCACGCGCATGTATCTTCCGCCCGACGCCAATTGCCTGCTCAGCGTCGCAGACCACTGTCTTCGCAGCAAGGACTACGTCAACGTGATCGTCGCCGACAAGCAGCAGCATTTGGTTTATCTCGATATGGAAGCGGCGATCGTTCACTGCACGAAAGGAATTGGCATCTGGGATTGGGCGAGCACCGATTCGGGGGGCGAACCGGATGCTGTCTTGGCATGTGCGGGCGACGTACTGACTCAGGAAGCGCTGGCTGCCGCGGCCATTCTCCAAGAGCACATACCCGGCCTGAAGGTGCGTTTCGTCAATGTCGTGGACCTATACCGCAGTCAGCCGGATACGGAGCATCCACACGGTTTGTCGGACCGCGATTTCGATTCGCTTTTCACGAAAGACAAGCCGGTGATTTTCAATTTCCACGGGTACCCGTGGCTGATTCACAAGTTCACCTATCGGCGCACGAATCATGCCAACATCCACGTGCGGGGTTACAAGGAAAAGGGGAATATAAATACGCCCCTGGAACTCGCGATCCGCAATCAAGTGGACCGCTTTACGCTCGCAATCGACTTGATCGACCGCGTTCCCAGGATTCGCGACTCGGCCGCGCACGTTAAGGAATGGCTCAAAGCGCAAATCATCGAGAGCATCAACTACGCCTACTCGGAAGGCATCGACAAGCCCGAAATTCGCAACTGGCGCTGGCCGTCGTCGAATCAAGGTCGAGCACAGTCAGCCACCGACTGAGCCAAGATCCAGCCAACGCGATCAGGAGTCGCCGTTCTTGCCCGCAGCCGCTGCTACGGCGGCTTTGCCTTCGCACCACCCGATTCGGCGGGCGTTCTGCGCCTCGCGCCAGTTCACCTGCGGCATGATGAGCGATGTGTCCGCGCGGTCGCGATACGCAACGGCAATATTCATCAGCGAATCGAGCAGCGATTCGGAAAGGAAATGCGGCTTCAGGCCGAGATCGATCAGCTTCGAGTGCTTCGCGTTGTAATAATGACTCTCTTCCTCGACTCGCGGGTCGGGCAGGTGGTCAATTTCGACCGACAGGCCAAGTTTCTTTCCGGCGATTTGCACCTTCCTCGCCAGCTCCAGCACCGAAAATTGTTCGGTGAACTGGTTGTAGACGCGGCATTCGCCTCGCGCCGCCGGATTCTGGCAGGCAATCTCGATGCAGCGAACCGTATCGCGAATGTCGAGAAATCCCCGTGTCTGGCCGCCCTCGCCATATACCGTAAGCGGCTGGCCGATCGCCGCCTGCACGCAAAAGCGATTCAACACCGTGCCGAAAACATCGTCGTAGTCGAAACGATTGATCAGCGCCTCGTCGAGCGACGTCTCGTCTGTCACGGTCCCATACACGACGCCCTGGTTCAAATCCGTCGCGCGCAGGTTCCAGATTCGACAGGCAAACATGATGTTGTGACTGTCGTGCACCTTCGACAGGTGATAGAACGAGCCCGGCTGCTTCGGATATGGCAGGACGTCCTTGCGTCCGTTATGTTCCACGGTGATATAGCCTTCTTCGATATCGATATTCGGCGTGCCGTACTCGCCCATCGTGCCCAGCTTTACCAGATGACAATCCGGATTGGATTCGCGGATGGCGAACAGCACGTTCAACGTCCCAACCACGTTGTTCATCTGCGTGAACACGGCGTGCTTGCGGTCGATCATCGAATACGGCGCGGAACGCTGTTCGGCGAAATGAACGATCGCCTCGGGCTTGAACGCACGGATCGTAGAAGAGAGAAAATCGTAATCGGTCACGTCGCCGACGCATGACTCGATGGTTTTTCCTGTGCTCCGGTTCCACACGGGAAGCCGTTCGGAGAGCGGACGAATCGGAGTGAGCGTCTGCGCGCCAAGTTCGTGGTCCCATTGGCGGCGCGCGAAATTGTCCGCGATCGCAACTCTGTTTCCTCGTTGTGAAAGGTAAAGCGCCGTCGCCCAACCGCAGTAACCATCTCCACCCAGCACGATGATTCTCATGAACGTCTCCCCAGGAAGGCCCGAACGGGTGGCATCAGAGGAACTATGGTGTCGCACGCCAGAAGGGCCGAATGTCAGCTCACGTGCTTGCGAGGCCAGACTGGCTTCTATATTGGCACTCGATCGCAAGCGAGGGAAGCACTAACATCGCGCCAGCGCCAAATTTTTCTCGCGAACACTCGCACGCCGGCGACATTACTCGCCATTGGCGGCCAGTCGAAATCAGCGCCGCTCGAACAGAACGGGGCTGCCAAACGTTGCAAATTGCAGTCCGATCGCATGCGTCACAAGATTCTCCGCGGCACTATTTTGTGTCCGCGGGTTTATCGTCCCACAGAATGTTCTCGTGCGCCTTAACGATCTGACCGTTTTCCCGTTTCAAGAATACCCGCAGCCTTTCCGCAACAGGACTTGCAGTGTGCTGCATCTTTGCGGTGCCGCCTATCGTGAAGTTCACGACACCTACGTACATACCGCACGGCACGTCTTTTATGTCCCACATCCAGCTATATCGAATCGAAGTAGCGGTTCGTGTTGTCTCTTTCATGAGAGCGTGTCGATACACAGCAGCCCCGGTATGCCAATTATAGATGGTAAGGTCGGGCGCTTCCTCAATACTCCATCCGACAGGCAGCGGACCGATCCGAATTTGCCATTCGAAGTTCGGAGTCGGAACTGCTTCCTTAAAGCCCATATCTTTTTGAATCAACTCTGCTGCAACTCTGTAGGCTTCCGTGACTACCAATTCCATGCTCTTTTCGGGCGTGTGAGTCGGGTCAACGGCAGTTGACAAAGAAGTGAATTCCCCGATAGCAGTAACGACCTGAGAATTGAAAGCCCTCGTGGGTCGCACGTAGAATCCGGGCAATTCTGGGAGCATAGCTGCGACCGCTTTATGAAATGCGATTTGGCGGTTGAGGTCGAGATACTTGGCACCCATCTTTTCAACGATGGCGGAAACAAAATGTTCAAGATGTCGCTTTGCTAACCAGTAGCCCAACAGAGTTCCCAATAGGGCAAACACTACATCGAGCCACTTCTCAGCGAGACGCTGACCCAACCATGCCGTCGCGTGGTAAAACAAGCCAATCCACGAATAGTTCATTTCGATTGGCGTCATATATAGCGACCTCATAATCTCCTATCGTGGAGCATCGGGTCTAGATTCTTTTGGCGCACTCGTACGTAGCCGTGCATTTTACACCTCGGTGGATTGGAGCGCCGTGCCCTCGCCGGTTCCTTACGCGAACCTGACAAATCCTCAAACGCTGAACCTTTACGCTATTGTCAGCGATAATCCCGAAACGTTCGCGGACCTCACCGGCCATGCCCCTGCGCTCCCTCCACCGGGAAATCCACCGGTCGCTGGTCTGCCCTCCCCAATGGGCGGCGGGACCTGCAAGCTTGATGGCATAAGTGTAGCTTGCTCATTCATTTCGTATTTCGGTAAGGCCGTGGAGAATCCGGATGACGCTGCCGCCGAACAAGCCGCTCAAAACCAAGCCAACCGCCAACAAGCTGCTCAACCGGAACAACAGCAGAACAGCGCGACTCCGCTGAAGGATAAGAACGGGAATGTGGCCCGTGGCGCGAGTGGACAGCCTGCACTCATCCCTAGCGGCTTTGACGTAAACGCGGTGGTTAAGACTGGCAAATCAGACGCAAAAAGTTTGGTGCATAAAGCCGAAGATCTCGCTAACTTTCGCAGGGGCGGCAAGTGGGACTTGCAGAGGCTTAGCGGAAAGTTCGACCCGCGCTTCGTAGATTCAGCGACGATATTGATCGGCATGTGCGCCGCGTCTGCTGGCATCACGCGAGAGCACATTCTCACCATTGAGAACGATGTCGCGATAGGGGGGCACTATGCAAAGGGGACCCCGATGGATTCAACCTATACGCATCTTCCAGTACGAAACGTCACAAACACAGATATCGGTATGCGACTTGTGCTTTCGGGTGCGATCCCATAGGAGTATGTTTCCATGAAAAAGAGCACTAAAGTCATCCTGGCATCTCTCGCTTTGCTGGCGCTCATCGCGGGACTCGCGATTTATTTCGCCCGGGGTCGCAATCAGTTGGAGACACAAGTTCGCGAGACGAAGGGTAGTCCCGACGGAAAGTGGACGGCAGTAGTTCAGATGGAAGTTTACAGCACATCCGCTTTCGTGGACGATGCGGTCTACGCAGTGCGGTTGAAGGGGCCAGGGCAGAAGGATCGTCAGGGCGATTTGGTTATGAATGTGCCGGTGAGCTATCCCAAACCCGGGCCGTCCATCGACTGGAGGAGCGGGACGCTTATAGTGACATTGATGGACGACCAAAAGTACCAATACTTCGCGAGCCCTGTTGACGGTGTTTCCATACTCGTGCAACAGAAATGAAGGGCGACGGGTGGCCGCGTCCCGAAATCCGCGTTCATGCGCGCGAATCTGACCAAGTCCCAAACATTGCGCACGAGACGATACGACGTTTAGTCGCGTCCGAGCCGATTTTCCCTAAGAAATCCCCTGGATAAGGACGAACGACCATCGCCGGGGCGGCGGGAAAGCCGAAATCCCGCAGGGATTTCCAAGTCCCGGTTTTGGACCGTCTTTTCCACAGGCCTCTTTGTTTTGCACGGCTGCAGCAAATGCCGCCGCCGTGCGGTAACCCCGACTGCTGTGCGGCCGCTCTCGTTTGTACTCCTCGCGAAATATGGCGATTACGCCACCTCATACATCGGAGCATTCAGTTCCTTGTGCAATTTCTTCGTGCTCTGGACGCCCAAGTAATTCTGGGTGGTTACGAGCGAGGCGTGACCCAACCACTCCTGAATCGTACGGGGGTCGATGGCGGAGAGGGTGGGATTTGAACCCACGGTTGAGTTTCCCCAACACACGCTTTCCAAGCGTGCTCCTTAAACCGCTCGGACACCTCTCCTCAAATGGAATTGCCCTAGAAGCCTAACAAATTCGCGTGAGCGCAAGCAAACGCACACATGTACATTCTTTGTCTCGCCACTCAGTTTTCCTTACATCAATGCGATAATGCCTCGCGTCTGATTGAGGCCATTTCGCGGGCCACATAGCAAATCGATCCTTTTCGGCTCGCGATTGGATTTTGTTGAGTGACTCGCATGGCAAAACAAGTTCTCGGCATTGACGTTGGCACCGGAGGCACTCGCGCCGTCGTGCTCGATGAAGCGGGCAAAGTCGTTGCGTCCGCCACCAGCGAGCACGCGCCGATCTCTGCGCCGCAAATCGGCTGGGCCGAGCAGGACCCGCGCGATTGGTGGCGGGCCACATGCGCCGCGATCAAAGAATGTCTGCAGCTCGCGCGCGTTTCGGCCGACGAAATCGCCAGCGTCGGCCTCACCGGGCAAATGCACGGCATGGTGCTGCTCGATGCCGCAGGCGAGGTCCTGCGTCCGGCGATCATCTGGTGCGACCAACGCACCGAAGCGGAAGGTCGCGCAATCACCGAGAAGGTTGGCGCGCGCCGGCTGATCGAGCTCACCGCAAATCCCGCCCTTACGAATTTCACGCTGACGAAAATCTGGTGGGTGCAACAGCACGAACCGCAAATATGGTCACGCGTGCGCGCCGTTCTGTTGCCGAAAGATTATGCGCGTTTCCGGCTTACCGGTGCTCGCGCCTGCGATGTCGCTGACGCCTCCGGCACGCTCCTATTCGACGTTGCCCATCGCCGCTGGTCAGAACCAATGGCGGAAATTTCCGGCGTCAACCCGGAAATCCTGCCTCAGATTTTCGAGTCGCCTGAAATCAGCGGGCGAATATCCGACGAAGGTGCGCGCGCCACGGGGCTTCGCGCCGGCACTCCCGTCGTCGCGGGAGCGGGCGATCAGGCTGCGGGAGCGGTCGGCATGGGCATCGTCCGACCCGGCGCCGTCAGCGCAACGATCGGCACTTCCGGCG
>JBOGNK010000176.1:0-2489 GCA_050747085.1 Candidatus Acidiferrales bacterium | reverse complement strand
CTTTCGGGTTCGACTTCGCCAAAACCTTCGTGATCGCCGCCGTCAACGTCGTCTTGCCGTGGTCAATGTGACCGATCGTCCCCACGTTTACGTGCGGCTTACTGCGCTCGAATTTCTCCTTCGCCATCTGTTCAACTCCTCCGCATCAGCATGCGCTAATGTCTCTCTGGAACTAGGACCTCACGACCTTGCCGGTGGCCTTCGCAATCACTTCTTCCGCGACGTTCGAGGGCGCCTGTTCATAATGCGAAAAATGCATCGTAAAACTGCCACGGCCCTGCGTCCTGCTGCGGATATCCGTGGCATACCCGAACATTTCGGCCAAGGGAACCTGTACGTTAATGATTTCACTTCCCGAGCGCGATTCGCGGCCCTGAAGCTGGCCGCGGCGTGAATTCAGGTCCGCGATTACGGGTCCCATGTATTCTTCGGGAACCACAACTTCGACGCGCATGACTGGTTCGAGAAGCTTGGGACTCGCGCGGCGGCACGCTTCTTTAAATGCCATCGACCCCGCAATCTTGAAAGCCATCTCCGAGCTGTCAACTTCGTGGTAACTGCCATCGACGACTACGACAGCCATATCCACCATTTCGTAGCCAGCAAGTACGCCGTTTTCCATCGCTTCGCTGACGCCATCTTCGATCGGCGGAATGTATTCCTTGGGAATAGCGCCTCCAATAATTTTGTCGATGAAAAGAAGGCGATGTTCCTTGTCGAAGTGCCACTTCCCACCCTTGCCCGCAACTCGCTTCGCAAGCTCGTCGAGTTCATCAGTGGACATTTCGTGCATGTCTTCGTGCGCTGCGTTTGGCAACGGCTGGACGGTGAGTTTTACGTGGCCATACTGACCGCGTCCGCCAGACTGCCTGATGTGCTTATGCTCGGCTTCCGCGGCTTTGATGATTGTCTCGCGGTAAGCAACTTGCGGCCGGCCGACATTCGCCTGGACGCTAAACTCGCGCATCATGCGGTCGACAATAATTTCCAGGTGAAGCTCGCCCATGCCCGAGATCAAAGTCTGACCTGTATCTTGATCCGTGTGGACGCGGAAGGTGGGATCTTCCTGCGCGAGCTTTCCAAGAGCCGTCGCCATCTTTTCCTGATCGGCGTTGGTTTTTGGTTCGATCGCAACGGAAATAACCGGCGTGGGAAATTCAATGGATTCCAGAACGATGGGTTTTTGCTCGTCGCACAAAGTGTCGCCCGTCGTAACGTTCTTCAGGCCCACGCAGGCTGCAATGTCGCCCGCTTCAATGGATTCAATTTCTTCGCGCTTATTGGCGTGCATACGCAGCAGGCGGCCAATGCGCTCGCGCGTTTTCTTCGTTGAGTTGTAAACCGACTGCCCCGTTTTGAGAACGCCGGAATAGACGCGGATATATGTAAGATGGCCGACGTATGGGTCAGTCATGATCTTGAATGCCAGCGCGGCAAACGGCTGATCGTCGGAAGCGCGGCGCAGTTCCGCTTCTGAATCGTCTGGGTTCAGGCCTTCAACCGGCGGAACATCCACCGGCGACGGCAGATAGTCGATGACGGCATCGAGGAGCGGCTGAATGCCTTTGTTTTTGAAGGCAGCTCCGGCAACAACCGGAACAAGCTTCAACGCAATCGTCGAACGACGAATCGAAGCGCGAAGTTCGGCAGGCTCGAGCTTATGCTGGTCGAGCCACTTCGCCAGGATGGCGTCATCGTGCTCGGCAATATACTCGAGCACTTTGTCGCGATGCTCTTTGTAAAATTCAGGGGTAAGCTTCGAGGCTGCGACGGCGGTCTGCAGATTCGGCCGCGTTTTCAAATACTCGGCATCCCATAACTTTTCGAGGGGCAGAACCTCGTATTCGGAACCAAGCGTTTCGTCTTTCCAGACGATGGCGCGCTCGTCGATAAAATCGACCACGCCAATGAAATTGTCTTCTCTGCCGATCGGATACTGGATGGGAACCGGGTGCGCTGAAAGGCGCTGGCGCATCGAGCGGACCGAATGGTCGAAATCAGCGCCTATGCGGTCCATCTTGTTGATGAACGCAATGCGCGGCACGCGATACTTGTCCGCCTGGCGCCACACGGTTTCCGACTGTGGCTGAACGCCGGCAACGGCGTCAAAAACGGCGACGGCCCCGTCGAGCACGCGCAGCGACCGCTCGACTTCCACGGTGAAATCGACGTGTCCAGGGGTGTCAATAATATTGACGCGATAATTCTTCTCGTAGCGCTTCCATGAAGCAGTGGTCGCCGCGGATGTGATCGTGATGCCGCGCTCGCGTTCCTGCTCCATCCAGTCCATCGTGGCCGTGCCTTCATGGACTTCGCCGATCTTATAGGTGACACCCGTGTAGTACAGGATGCGCTCGGTGCAGGTCGTTTTCCCCGCGTCGATATGCGCCATGATCCCGATATTGCGGATCTGATCGAGTTTTACCTGGCGTGCCATTTTCGAATTTCGTTCGCGCTACCAGCGATAATGGGCGAAAGCCTTGTTGGCC
>JBOGNK010000175.1:0-73878 GCA_050747085.1 Candidatus Acidiferrales bacterium | reverse complement strand
CCGATGATGCCGCGCAGATGGCCTTCCATGACGAGGCGAATCAGGCCTTCGCGTTCCGTAGGAGTTTTCGTGAGGAATTGCTCGGCGCCCGTCTGGATCGACTCAGGATCGGACTTCACTTTGATTTGTGCCACCGCTTCGACCGTTACAGCCACTCCCTGACACGTGTATAGATCCTGTTGCGGCGCCACGTCGAACGACATCAGTTCGAGCGAGAGCGTTTTTGAACTTTCCACCATGGGAAAAACGACCGTGCCGCCGCCCTTCACGATGCGGATGCCGCGAAATCCGTACACGATAATGGCTTCGTGCGGTCCTGCGCGGCGAAACAGAGCAGCCAGCGAGCTCAAGATGAAAAGGATCACGGCGATCATGAGCCCGACAATTAACCAAAGGACTGGTACGCCTGCGAACATTGTCGCCCTCCTTCTATGCCGCAAAGCCTGCGGCGACGAACACTTCCGACGTTGCGCTACTGCCGGTTTGTTTCGGGAGTCTCGACTGGCTCCTGTCGTTCGCCGGTCATTTCGTCGTAGCGGCGAACGTAAGCGATGCCTTTCTCACAACGCGTGATGATCACTTCCGTGCCTTTAGGGATCGTCCGACCATCTTCGCTGCGCGCCCCGGACGTCTGGCGCGTGCCACCCTGCGAAAAAATAATCTCGCCCGTTCCGCCGGACCGGATTTGGACGTTCACTTTTCCCAACGCGCCCGTGCGATCGAAGTCAGCGGGATCAAGCTGTGTTTCGTGCGCGAGCAAGACCTTCACAAGAAACAGGAAAACGGCGCTTGCTGCCACCACGCCTCCCAAAAGCGCGAAGCTGAATACAGCGTCGACCATCAGGCTTGAATAGCGCGTCAAGAGATAGCCGGTGCCTCCAAACCAAGCGAGGAAGGCCATCAGCGACGAAACGTTGAAAAACGAGACGTGGCTGCCTTGTGGGCCCGCGTGTGCGTGACCTGAGCCAACATGTCCGACGTGCGATGGTCCTGCGTGGGCAGGAATATGTCCGACGTGACCCACGCCCGCGCCGTGTCCGTGAAAATGCGGCAAGTGCCAATGCGCGGCGGAGTGGAATCTGCCGGCGCTTCCCAAGACAGATAGAACACTGAAGACGAGTCCCACGACGAAACAGATCAGGTAGAAGGTCGCCCAAGTCATGGCATTCACCTTCCTTCCTCCGAGCCACTGTGTTTGCGCGACACACCACCGTTTCGATATCCGTGCTTCGAATGGGATCCGTCGTGCGTGCTGCCGGGATGTTTTGGAGCGTCCGAGTGGCCGGGGCGAAGCACGTGCAGAAGACGCGAGGAAAGGCCGGGAGCTTCAAGAATGGCGCCGAGCAGGATCAAACTGCGGCGGGCGTCGTCGCGATGGGCGAGCATTTCCAGAACGTCGCTGAGGTCAGCATCCTGCCGAAAGCGCCGCGCGCCTTCAAGGAGCCAAAGGTCGAGCTTTTTGGGGCGGACGGGAAGACTGGAAATCAGTTCGGTGTGAAAGCCTTCGGGATCGTCCACCAGAAAGCCGGGATGAACTTTGAAGAAGCGGGCAAGCAATTCGCGCGTGCCCTTGGTCATGTGCGGCCGAGCGCCATTTTCGATTTGGGAGAGATATGACTGGCTGAGTCCGCGGCCGGTTTCACGGCGGGAGGCGATGACGACCTCGGTCTGAGTCATATCGCGGCCGAGGCCGCGGAGCATTCCCTCGGCGCGTCTGAGGTTGCGGATTTTGTCGCCGAGTTTCATTTGGTTCCTCAATCCCAAATTGCGATGTCACTATTGCAAATTGCAATGTCACAGTCAAGAGAAATCGGCCGGTCTGCAAGATCCAAGTAACACAGCTATTTAAGGGGAATCATCGCGCCGCCTGCGCGAAGACAGGCGCCGCGATGAGTTGTGAAACAGGCGCGAGGAATGCGCCTCGCCGAAAGTGGGGCCTACCGAGAACACAGAGAAACACTGGAGAGCACAAGGAAGGGAAGATGCGCAAACGAGAGGCGGGCTGGGACGCCGCGATTCGAAGAAGTTCGTCAGGAAGTCGCGCTCACGCGCCGGTAAAAACCGGGCGAACCGAAATCAGGAAAGCGAGCCGGCAGTGGCGGCGGCCGACTGGGCCGTTTCCCTCTCCTGCTGCTTTACGAAGAACTGGCTCGCAAGCTCGACGACTTGCTTCAGATTCCACCACTCGCGCTCGTTCATCGGACGGCCTTCGCTGCTCGAGAAGTAGATCGAGGCGTAGCCGTCTTCTGAGAGCGGCGCGCGGATGATCAAGACGTTTTTCTGTTCGGCCTGGTTATCGGACATTCCGACCTCCATCGAATTCGGCAAGAGTGTATCGCAAGGCGACGCAGAAACAACAAGGAAAACAAAGCGGAGAGGCGTCCGAGTGCTGCGAGGTGTGCGAGCACGGCGGGATGTGTATTGATAAGGAAGGCGCCAGGTACGCGGATCGGGTTACATCCCAACCGTTTTCTGCTGCATCCAGAAAAGTGAGGCCTAATTGGAGGGCTGATCATGAAGCGAACTGCAATCCCTTTCATACTATGCTTGCTTTGTGTTTCCACCGTCTTGGCTCAGGGCTTGGCGAATTCGAAGGACGAGAATCTGCAGAATTGCGTGGATGGAATCGGAGCGTGCAATCTCGCCCTGCTGACACCTTCGCAGGCGCAGAAAATCAAGAAGATACAGCACGCAAACAACCTGTGGGGCTGCTTGACAGGCTACGGCACATGCGACGAGTCGCAGTTGAATACCGCAGAGCGGACTGCGGCAGCACAGGCGCAGGACCGGCGGAATCTGCTGGCGTGCGAGACGACGCTCGGGCTGTGCGATCAGACGAAATTGACTCCCGAGGAGAAGGCGAAAGTGGCCGAGATCGCGAAGCAGCAGAATCTGCTGAATTGCGAGACGGGCGCCGGGACGTGCGACACTTCCGCCCTGACGGCCGAACAGGCCGCGCACGTGAAGGAACTCCAGAGCGAGCACAACCTGCTGGCGTGCGAGACTGGAAACGACTTGTGCAACACCACGTTGCTCACACCGGCGGAAAAGGAAGAAGTCGCCGGCGTCTCGACCCAGCGAAATCTGCTGGCGTGCGAGACGTCGCAGGGCTACTGCGATGCGACGATGCTGACGCCAGCGCAGAACAATCAAGTGGCAGAGGCCAGGCGCGAGCGTAATGCTTTGAATTGCGAGGCAGGCGACGGGTCATGCGATCGCACGATGTTGAACGAGGAGGCCAAGACGGCCACAGTGAAGCCGGCATCGTGATCGGCGTAGAGCGAAAGATTTGTGGCGGCGCCGTTCGCTCAGCCGGGCGATTCTGAACCAGTCACCGGATAAGAAGCCAACGGCGAATAAGGCGTTCGTCGTGGCTACCATGGAAGAATTCCGGCGCCCCGCAGTCGCGTAGCGCTTAGCCCGCTTGAGTGTTAGCCGCGTTCGCGATGCGTTCGATGGCGTAGAGTGCCACGCGGAATCCACGATGTGTGGTCTCGCGCTCGAAGTGCATTCCTAATTTCTCCATGACGTGGATTGAGGCGCGATTTTCAGGGATAGCGACGGCCACGATTCGCTCGAGCCCGATGCGTTGGAACGCGTCGCGCAGGGCTTCGCGAGCGGATTCGGTGGCCAAGCCCTTGTTCCACCAGGCCGGAGCGAGCCACCAACCGATCTCGATTTCATCCATTGCCGGCAGCGGCTGCAGTCCGCAGAAGCCGATCATTTCTCCGGCGGGGCCATTGCTGCCGTCTTCTTTTGTCAGCAATCGCCAAAAGCCGAATCCGCGCTCGGTGAATCCGGAAATTTGCCGCTGCACGAACTCCTTGATTTGTTCTTCGGTCCACGGTTGGCCGGCCGAGATGTAACGCATTACGCGAGGGTCTTGAGCGATCGGCTTAAGTTGCAGCCAATCTTCAGGATTCCACGGCGTGAGTCGTAAGCGTGCAGTTTCGAGCATTTTACTATTGAAGTTCGCAGCGAAATCCCCTGAGCCGCGCGCTTGGTGCAATAGCCCTATGCGGGCGTGTTCACGTGTTCCGCAGACGGCGGCGCCAGTGGCGTTTGAGACTGTAAATCGGCGTTGACGTTTCGGACGGCTTCGAGACCGCGATCAGCTCGCGCTCTTTCAGATGCGCGACGGCTCCCTGGACTGCCGTTTTTGACAACCCCGTGGCAGCGGCAATCCTGCCCAGGCTCACCGCGACGCCGCGAGTCATCTCGCGCTCTATGCGCGCTGCGAGATAAAGATACACGACAAAAGCGGCGGGCGTCCTGTCGTGCCCGACCAAGTCGCGCATCAGAACGTCGATTACGTAGCTGTCGATTTCAACCGCGGCCGGAGCGATCACACGTCATATTAACACTATAGTGCTAATAGACCCACCTGCTTGACGACGAACGGCAATCCCGAGACGATCTTCGGTCAGGAGGTCGACGATGATCAAGGGCATAAAGTTTGCCAGCGTTCCCGTGCAGGATCAGGAGAAGGCTCTGAAATTCTTCACCGAAAAGCTTGGATTTCAAATCTTGACCGACCAGCCGTTTGGCTCACAACGGTGGATCGAACTCGGGATTCCCGGCGCAGACACGAGTGTGGTTCTCTTTACGTCGCCCGGCCACGAGGTACTCATAGGGAAGTTTCAGCCAATCGTTTTTTGGAGCGACGATGTTCGGGCAACATATAAAGAGCTGACGGCGATGGGCGTCGACTTCGTTGCGCCGCCGAAGACGGAGCAGTGGGGCACGTCGGCAATTTTCAAAGATCCTGATGGAAACCAGTTCCTGATCTCATCGAGATAAGATCGCGGTCAGGCCCGATATGCATCTTGGAAGAAGCCATATGGCCAATTGGGATGCGGACGGAGGGCGGCCACGGGAAGAAGGCGGATGTACGGACCGGGACGCGACGTACTACGCTGCCCGCGACTACTCCGAGCAGAGTTCGCAGGCCCGATCCTTTGGAAAGTGCGGTCGGCAACAGCTGACTTAGCTTTGATCCTTGCCGAAGATGCTGTCCGCGATATTTGCCGCGAGCGGGACGCGGAAGCGCTGGCCCTGATAGGCTTTGATCATCAACAAGATCCAGAGCACGAATGCCGTCAGGGAAATCAGCATGTAGATCGCGGTTCCGAGCCCGAATCCCACCAAGTTGCCACTAAAGCCGCCGAACATGCTGAACCCAAACACGAATGCCAACGCAAACTCGAGAATGTGCAAGCCGCCGAAAACCACGATTGATTGTCTGGCGTGAAATCGGACGTAAGGCCGGCGGTCGAGGAAGAAGAAAATCAGACCAGTGATCCAACCGAGCGCGTAGCACAACGCACCTGCCGCATTTTCCGTCAGCCGGCTTGTGCAGGAGCAGCCGGCGCCGCGGCACCGGAACCCGATACAGTTCCCTGCGGAGCGCCGCAAGATCCGCAGAAGGCTGTCCCATCTGCGACGGCAGCGCCGCACTTCGTGCAGTGTGGCATAGATACCTCCAATCAGTTGTCCGGATGTACTCTCTTCAGACTTGCGAGGGCCTGATGGCGCGAAGCCTAGCAAACTGGGGTGACGCAGACAAGTTTTAAATCGGATCTCGAATTTCAGCCAGGCTGAACGCGACGTTTGCGGCTTGTTGCAGCAGGACGCGCGCATAGCACGGAAGCGATACGGAAGGCTGAATGTGGCGTTCGCGGTGCGACAGGAGAAAACCGACGCGCTCCGCGTGGTTCCGCAATACAATGACGGCGCATGTCGTCCGAAACGACGAACGCACCCCTCTCTCCTTCACCCATTCCCCCTCGTGATTCCGGCTTTTGGTGGCCGCGTCGGACGACGTCCGCACAGCGGCGCACGCTGATCGCGGGAGGGCTCGGATGGATGCTCGACGCGTTCGACGTGATGCTGTACTCCCTCGTGCTGGCGCACTTGATGCGCGACTTCGGCATGAGCGAGGGGACAGCCGGCCTGTTGAACTCGCTGACGCTGATCGCATCGGCGATTGGCGGCGTCCTCTTTGGATTCATCGCCGACCGAATTGGCCGCACACGTTCGCTGATGGCTACGATCTTGATTTATTCGGTGGCGAGCGGCGCTTGCGGACTGTCGAACACGATCGCGGAACTGGCGGTTTTTCGATTCATTCTGGGCCTGGGAATGGGAGGCGAATGGTCGACGGGAGCCGCACTCGTTGCGGAGACGTGGCCAGCCGAGCATCGCGGTAAGGCGCTTGGCTTTATGCAGTCCACGTACGCGATTGGAGAAATGATCGCGGTGGTGGTTGTGGGTTTCATGCTGCCGCGTTTCGGGTGGCGTTCGGTGTTTTTCGTCGGGGTGCTGCCCGCAGTTCTCGCGTTCTGGATTCAGAGAAGAGTTCCCGAGCCGCAGATCTGGAAAGAAAAGGGACGCGGCCTTAGCGTCGCAAGCTCGTTGCGGATGATGTGGCGGAAAGACTTGCGGCGCAACGGCGCGATCGCCACGGCGATGAACGCCTTCACCATGTTCGGCTACTGGGGACTTTTCACGTGGATTCCCGCCTATCTGTCGTTGCCCGTCTCCGAGGGTGGACGCGGGCTGAGCTTGATGAAGACGACGGCGTGGTTGGTCGTGATGGAAGCGGGGAAGTGGCTTGGCTACACGGTGTTTGGATTTTCGGCAGACACTTACGGGCGGAGGCGCAGTTATGTGGCATTTCTTCTAATTGCGGCGACCCTTGTGCCGATCTATGGAATCGCGCGCACGCCGACGGTTCTTCTCATCTTGGGGCCGCTTGTAGGTTTCTTTGGGACTGGTTATTTTTCGGGATTTGGAGCGATTGCGTCGGAGCTGTTTCCGACTGAAATCCGAGCGACTGCGATGGGCACCAGCTACAACGTGGGACGCGGCATCTCGGCCGCTGCGCCCTTCGCGATCGGGATTCTGGCGCACCAATTCGGCCTCGGGCCTTCGTTTTTTCTGCTTGGCGGAGCTTTCTTTCTTGCAGCCGTGCTAGCGATGGCGCTTCCAGAGACAAAAGGAAAGCAACTGGAGTAGCGGCGGCAGCTCAAATCACCGTACGCTGACCCAGGGAAGGTGCTTGTGGTGGACCATCGGCGAAAACGAAGGGGAACGATTGGGCGCAGCCGAGCGCGCCGCCGTCGTAAGAGCTGTCCGCCGCAAAGTCCGCTGACGCCCTTCTCTCTTTGCGGGGTTCCGGCCGCGCATTGTGGACAGAGGAGCACGCCGACCGCTACATTCGCCGTCTCCGGAACGGTTCGTGATCGGCGAATGGTATACTCTGCCTAGCACTGCGGAAGTGGCGGAATTGGCAGACGCGCCAGCCTTAGGAGCTGGTGGCCGTAAGGCCGTAGGGGTTCGAGTCCCTTCTTCCGCACATATCATTCCCCAAATACCCGGTTCTCGAGAACCTCACCGCGCTTCCCGCCCAGTGGCCTCTCTGCTTTGAGGACGTACTGCCATGCAGACAATCAAATACGGAAATCGCTGTATGGCACGCGCGCGTCGCAACCCTGAGAATGCTTGATTCGACACTCTGCGATAACCGGGTAAGCCTGAACAAAATTCCAAACGAGGGCCCGTCGTGCAAGGCGGAGGATCTTTGCCGGTGAATTACGTGTTGAGGGATGAAAAAGTGGCTAAGCACAATAATTCAAATGGGCGGATGCTGCTGACTGGGATCAGCAAAGTCCGCACAGGAATCAAGGGGCTTGACGAGATCACCGGGGGCGGACTCCCGAAGGGGCGTCCCACACTCGTTTGCGGTGGCGCCGGCTCAGGCAAGACGATGCTTGCCATGGAATTTCTAGTGCGCGGCGCGCTCGAGTATGGCGAGCCCGGCGTGTTCATGGCCTTCGAGGAAACGGCTGAGGATCTCTCACAGAACGTCGCATCCCTCGGTTTCGACCTGCCCAGCCTGATTGGCAAGAAGAAGCTTTCGGTAGACTACATTCACATCGATCCGAGCGAGATTCAGGAGACCGGCGATTACGATTTAGAAGGGCTCTTTGTGCGCCTGAAGCTGGCGGTCGACTCAGTGGGCGCTAAACGAGTGGTTCTCGACACGCTTGAAGCGCTGTTCTCGGGGTTGAAAAACCAGGCGATCCTGCGCGCCGAAATCCGGCGGCTGTTCCGCTGGCTGAAAGACCATGGACTCACGGCGGTAATTACGGCGGAGCGCGGTGAAGGGACTCTGAGCCGGTACGGCCTGGAAGAATACGTATCCGATTGCGTGATCCTGCTGGACAACCGCGTCAAGGACCAAGTCGCCACCCGGCGCATGCGCATCGTCAAATACCGTGGAACGAGCCACGGCGCCAACGAATATCCCTTCCTTATTGACGACAGCGGTTTCTCCGTGCTCCCGCTGACTTCTATCGGGCTGCAACACCAAGCCTCAACACAACGGATTCCCACCGGGATCGCTGGATTGGACGAGATGCTGGGCGGCAAGGGGCTCTACCGCGGATCGACAGTGCTCGTGTCAGGCATGGCCGGAAGCGGGAAGACAAGTATTGCGGCGCATTTTGCGAACGCCACATGCTCCGCCGGGCAGAAATGCCTTTACTTTGCTCTGGAGGAATCGTTCAGCCAACTCAGCCGGAACATGAAAAGCATCGGGATCGATCTCAAGAGACATGCAGACAAGGGCCTTCTGAACTTTCAGGCGTGGCGGCCGTCGAGCTACAGCCTGGAAATGCACTTGGTGCGGCTGCATAAGGCCGTCGACGAATTTAAACCGGACACGGTGGTTTTGGACCCTGTCACGAATCTGATCACGGCTGCCAGCGACCAGTCGGAGGTCAAGTCTGTGCTGACGCGATTCATTGATTTTCTGAAGATGAAGCAGATCACAGCGATGTACACCAGTTTGACCAATGCCAGTTCGGCTGCGGAGACAAGCGATGTGGCGATTTCGTCGCTGATCGACACGTGGCTTCTGGTACGCGATCTGGAGTCCAACGGCGAACGGAACCGCGCGATGTATGTGATCAAGTCGCGCGGCATGGCACATTCGAATCAGGTTCGAGAATTCCGAATGAGCAGCCATGGCGTCGAGCTGGTACCGGCCTACCTGGGGACGCATGGCGTGCTTACGGGGACGTCTCGAATGATCCAGGAAGCGCAGGAAAGCGCGGAGCAGCTTCGAGTGCAGCACGAGCAGGAACGGAAGCGCTTCACCTTGGAAACGAAACGCAAGACGATTGAGGCGCAGATCACCGCTCTCCGCGCGGAGTACGAGGTTGCCGAGAAGGAAGCGGCGTCGATGCTGGAAGAGGTGGAAGCGACGCGGAACCAGCGCGGCGCCGACCGCCTTGCCTTTGCGAAGAGCCGCTCGTCGAACGGGGCGCACGGCAAATCCACACCAGTCCTGGAACGGAAATGAAGAAGTCGCAGAGTAAGAAAAGCGGTAACGGCAACGGCGACGGGCAGCACTGGATTCTGCGCCTCTACATTGCGGGACAGACGCCGAAATCGCTCGCCGCACTTAGCAACTTGAATGCGATTTGCGAAGCAAAGCTCAAGGGACAGTACAAGATCGAGATCGTCGATCTGGCCCGCAAGCCGGAACTGGCGCGCGAAAACCAGATCTTTGCCATACCCACCCTGGTACGACAGATGCCCGAGCCCATACGGAAGATTATTGGCGACTTATCCGACAAACAACGCGTCTTAGTGGGATTGGCGCTCGAAGAAACAGTTTAGGAGCAGGGATGAAAAAGCGGGTGCAAAAGAGCGGAACTGGGAAGACCGAGAAGCAGCGGGGACACACAAAAAAGGAATCGGGATACGTTCTTCGGCTTTATATCACGGGTTCGACGCCACGGGCAAAATCGGCAGTGATCAAGGTGAAGAAATTCTGCGAGGAACACCTGAAAGACCATTACGAGCTCGACGTGATCGATATCTACCAGCAACCCGCCCAAGCTCGGGAAGCTCAGATCATTGCAGCTCCGACTTTGGTGAAGAAACTACCGGAGCCGTCGAGAAAGCTGGTCGGTGACTTCTCGAACTCCAGCCGAGTAATAATCGCGCTCGGTTTGCCCGAGTAGGTCGGTGGAACTCGATGACTGAATCACCCAACGCCAAGAAGAAGTGGATGGTCGAGATTCAGCGTCTCAGGAGCCGCCTCACCGAGGTGGAAGAATCGCTGGGAGCGATTCAGCGAGGCGAGGTAGACGCGCTCGTCGTATCCGGGCCCGAAGGCGATCAGATTTACACGCTTCAGGGCGCAGAGCATCCCTACCGCGTGATGGTGGAAGCGATCAACGAGGGCGCCGCGACTCTTCTGCCCGACGGGACGATCCTCTATAGCAATCGGCAGTTCGCCAATATGATCGGACAGCTCCTCGAAAAACTGATCGGCAAATCTTTTGTGGATTTCTTCTCTCCACAAATGCGTCCGGCTATCCGGGAAATCCTTCTTCGCGCGGGGAAGGGGGCAATCCGTTGCGAAGTGGACCTTCCACAAGAGGGCGGGGCGGTGCTGCCGTCGCAGCTCTCGATTAGTCCGTTCAATGATTCGGGAACAGACGCGCTGTGCCTTGTAGCGACAGACCTGTCGCAACAAAAGCGCGCGGAATTGGAGCGCGTGCTCGCCGAGCGAGCGCTAACAGAGCACGAAGAACGGAACCGCCTGGTGCTGTCGAACATCAGGGATTACGCGATTTTCGTGCTCGATCCAAGCGGCAACGTCATGACGTGGGATTCGGGCGCGGAGCGCGTCCACACGTTTACGGCGAATCAGATCGTCGGCCGCCATTTTTCCGGTTTTTACGAGCAGGCGGACGTGGAACGCCGGCAGCCGGAAATCGATCTGCAAATCGCCAGCACGGAAGACCGCGTCGAGTCCGAAGGCTGGCGGCTCCGCGGCGACGGCTCCCATTTTTGGGCGAACGTGATCCTCACGTCCCTTCGAGACGAAGCAGGGAAGCTGCGCGGCATCATCTGCGTCACTCGCGACATCACCGACCGCAAACGAGCGGAACAGGACCTGAGGCAGCTTTCCATTCGCCTGATGAACCTGCAGGACCAGGAACGCCGGCGCATCGCGCGAGAATTGCACGACAGCGAAGGTCAGAACCTCAGCCTTTTGCTGATGTCGCTTTCCAAGCTGAAGCGAACGTGCGAGAAGCTCGATCCGGACGCCCACGCCCTGCTGACCGAGAGCATCGAGATGGCGAACGAATGCTTGCGCGACGTCCGCACGCTTTCTTACCTGCTGCATCCGCCGCTGCTCGACGAGTTCGGGCTGATTTCGGCGCTCCAGTGGTATGTCGAGGGGTTTTCAGAGCGCAGCGGAATCGGCGTAAACCTCGAGGTTCCGGCAGCTTTGAATCGCCTGCCGGCCGAAATGGAAACGTCGCTTTTCCGTCTCGTTCAGGAAGGGCTGACGAACATTCATCGCCATTCGGGCAGCCCGACGGCAGGAATACGGCTCGTCTGTGACAGCAACGAACTTAGGCTGAGGATCGAAGACCACGGAAAAGGAATGAGCGCCGGCGAAATGTCCGGCACAAACGGGGCCGCGCGCGGCGTTGGGCTCGCGAGCATGCGAGAACGCGTTCGCGAGCTGGGCGGCAACCTTGAAATCACATCGGAAGCGGGCCATACGCAAATCGACGTGACACTTCCCGTGGTCGCCAGTGCCGCTCGTACTCAAAGCGCCTGAGACGGCTCACACCCACTTTCGTAAAGCGGAGTCGCGCTTTCCCGTCTCGTTCGGGGGCTTTCGTTTTTCCTCGCAGTGAACACCCGGTTTGTCGCTGCAATAAAAGAGCGTGCTCGCGTGCGCTTGCGCATTTTTCTGTTTGAATTTAAAGTGCGCAACGACGGAGGTTCCGATGAAAATGGTTTGCACGCCGCAATTCTCGACATTGGCTTTATTCCTTCTGTTTGCTGCCGGCTCACCGCTTGCTGCAAGAGCAAACACGCAATCGCCGCAGAAGGACACGCCCAAGGAAATCGCAGCCAGCTTGCATCCCGTAGAGGCGGATTACACAGTTCATGATTTCCATTTCCACGACGGGCAGACGATGCCTGAGCTTCGGCTGCACTACACGACGCTCGGACATCCGAGGCGCGACGCCAAGGGGCGCGTTACGAACGCCATCCTTTTTATGCACGGAACGGGCGGCACCGGGCACCAATTCCTTAGCCCGAATTTCGCGGGCGTGCTGTTCGGTCCGGGTGAACTGCTCGACGCGAACAAATATTTCATTATTCTGACGGACGACATCGGCCACGGACACTCGAGCAAGCCAAGCGACGGGATGCGTACAAAGTTCCCGAATTATGACTACGACGACATGGTTCGCGGGGAACATCTCGTCGTCACGGAAGCTTTGCATGTGAACCACTTGCGTCTGGTCGGGGGCACGTCGATGGGCTGCATGCACACGTGGGTGTGGGCGGAAAAATATCCTGACTTTATGGATGCGGCACTGCCGCTCGCGTGCCTGCCCATCCAGATTTCCGGGCGCAACCGCATGATCCGGCGCATGCTGATGGATTCGATTCGCAACGATCCCGCGTGGGAGAATGGCAATTACACGAAAGAGCCCGAATGCGGGATCCGAGGAGCGGCCAACTTGCTGTTCGTGCTGGTCAGTTGCCCGCTTTGCGAGCAGAAAAGCGCTCCCACCCAGCAGCTTGCGGATCAGGCCGCGGAGAGATATATGAAACGCGAGTTGGAGGTGACGGACGCCAACGACATGCTATACGCGTTCAATTCGTCCCGCGACTATGACCCCTCACCGAAATTGGGAACGATCAAAACGTGGGTGATGGCAATCAATTCTGCCGACGATCAGGTGAACCCTCCGGAACTGAACATCGTGCCGAAGGAAATCAAGGAGGTGCGCCACGGTCAATTCGTTCTGCTGCCGATCTCGGACAAGACGCGCGGGCATGGGACGCACAGTCTGCCGGCTGTATGGCAGTCGTACCTGGTGAAGCTGCTTCGTGAAAGCGCCCATTAATGACGCGGCGTTTGAGACAACTGTCTGAACGTGAACGGTTCTTCCCTCACTTGCTAAATACCGGTCCGCCTGCTTCAATTCTCGCTCGGAGGCGGACCGGCGCTTGTTCCACGAGATCGTCTATCGGTTCCTGGTTGGGGGTGCGATTGTCTCCGGCTTCTCCGTCCTCGGCGGGCTGTTTAAGCAGCGGAGTTTCGCAGGACTATTTGCGGCGGCCCCTTCCGTTGCTCTGGCGACGTTATCGCTGACGCTGGCGCGCCAGGGAACACACTTTGCGAGCCTGGAATCCCGCTCAATGATCGTTGGCGCTGCTGCGTTTTTTGTGTACGCCTGCGCCGTTACGTGGATCCTCGCGCGCTATCGCACAAAAACTCTGGCGACCGCATCGGCCCTTCTGGTTCTGTGGGTCGTCACGAGTCTTGGCCTGTGGTTCGTGTTCCTGAGATAGCAGACGATGCCGATCCGCGTCACGTTCGATCCCCGGGGCCTCCACAGAACGCGATGGCGCGAAATCGGCGTGCGGTTTCTTTTCGGCGGGGTTGTGACGGTGATTACAGGCTTGATTGCAAAGGGGTGGGGGCCGGGACTCGGTGGGCTGTTCATGGCGTTTCCAGCGATTTTTCCCGCGGCTGCGACGCTGGTCGCCAAGCACGAGGATGAAGAAATGGAACGCGCTGGACTGAGAGGCGATCGCCGCGCTGCGGCGGCTGCTGCGCTCGATGCGCGCGGGGCCGCTATGGGCGCGATTGGGCTCATGGTGTTTGGCGCTGTCGCTTGGCAGTTCCTGCCGACGCAGCACACCACGAGCACCCTGCTCGGCGCGCTCGCGGCATGGTTCCTGGTAGCATTCGTACTCTGGTGGATGCGGAAAGCGATCCGAACATCGATTTGGCTGCGGAATCGGCGACATAAAAGGGCATAATCACCGGTTTCTGCCCGCAGTCGGATTTTCAATTCTGAAATGCGAAGGCAAACTTACTTGTTTTGCAGCTTCCCGCTGCGCTCGCAATCCACCGCGCGAATTGGCGTGGCTTGATCACGGCGTGATCGGGACTGATACGGCACGAAGCATTGGCAACGCCATCGAAATTGGGGAGAGCTCGACGCGTGAGTGGCACGGCTATTTCCGGTGAGCGTAAAATGCCAATAGGGAGTGAGTCGTGGCAACGATTGTGAAGCGCAGAATCGTAAAGAAAGTCGCCGGGCCTAAGCCGGAGACGAGCAGCGCCCTTCCAACCATCCTTCTGATGCTCGCCGCGATCGTGGTGGCCGCTTACTGCATTGTGTTTGGGTTGCAGACGCTGGTTTGGTTCGAGGCAAATCACTGGGCCAGCGCGAATCCGTGGATCAAGGAGGTGCCGAAACCTCTGAGTTCGGCGCCGATTGCGGATGGCAACACGCAACTGCAAGCCTTCGGCTTCCAATTCAAAGTTCCGTGGCCGGGAAAGCCCAAGAGCGACGAGGGCCCGGGATACACGGAATTCCATTTCGATTCGGGACCGATAGTGCTGTTCTTCGATCCTCAGGGACAGGCCGACATGCAGAGTAAGCTGAATTCCGAAAATCCGACGGAATATCAACGGTTCGCGAGTGCGTTCGGCGGGCAGACGTTCGATACGAATTACTCGATCTACAAAATGGTTTACAACGCTTCACCCGCGTCGGTGTCGCCGTGGAGCTCGACCGCCGAAGCGACCCGGATGAATCAGCTTTTACTCTGGAAAATCGCGTTTGGACCGGATGCGGAGCCTGGGCTTCACTCAATACAGTTCGGCAGCAATGAAGGCTTCGAGTTTGGCGATGCTTCTCGTGGGCAGCCTGTGGCGCTGCGGATGTTTGACGGTCGCGACCGGCAATTCCGGATCGTGTTCATGAACTCGCCGGGTGCGAAGACGAGGTTCGCGCAGGCGGATATCGACTCGGCCGCGCAGTCGCTCGAGCCTGTGCCGATCGCCGCCCCGGAATCAGGGCCCGGGCAAAAGCCTCACCGCCAATCGCGCGGGACTCGCGAGTCGGTCCCGTCGCTTGGCCACCGGCCTCGTCCGAGGATAAAAGTCACGCCCGTGCAACGGAGCGCGTAGAGTTCAGCACCTTCTCGTAGTAGGCTTCGTACATCGGAATCACGTCGTTCGCGCAATAATGCTTGCGGGCATCCGTACGCGCTTGTTGGCCCATGGCGCGGCCACGGTCCGGCCGCGACAGAATCTCGATCGCATATTTTGCCGCTGTTTCCACGTCGCGCGGTTCGACGAGATAGCCGTCCGCCCCGTGCGTCACCACTTCTGGCAATCCGCCGACGTTCGTCGCGATCACCGGAACCTCGCAGGCCATTGCCTCGAGCGCGGCCAGCCCAAATGACTCCAGGTCGCTGGGAAGCAGAAACAGGTCAGCGATCCCGAGCTTCTCCTGGACGCGGTCCTGCTTGCCGAGGAAGAGCACATCTTTCTGCAGCTTCTTCCGGCGGACGCTGTATTCGGCGGCGCCGCGGTCGGGTCCATCTCCTACGAGCACGAGTTTCGCAGGCATTTTCTGGCGGACCAGAGCGAAAATCTCGACCGCGTCGGTAACGCGCTTCACGGGTCTGAAATTCGACAAGTGCATCAAAATCGGCTCGCCATTCGCCGCCCATTTGGAGCGCAATAAGGGATCATCGCTGCGCTTGTAATAGTCGCAGTTGACGAAGTTCGGGATCACTTCGATCGGGTTCTTGACTTCAAATTCGCGGATGGTGCGGTCGCGCAGGTATTTGGAGATGGTCGTGACGCCATCGCTCTGCTCGATCGAAAACCGCGTGATGGGAAGATAACTACGATCGTTGCCCACGAGTGTGATATCGGTGCCATGAAGAGTGGTAATGAACGGAAGCCTTCTCGATCCGGACATCATGCGGGCGAGCATCGCGCTGACCGAGTGGGGAATTGCATAGTGCACGTGCAGCAAGTCCAGACCAGCCGAATCGGCAACCTCAATCATTTTCGTCGCGAGCGCCAGCGTGTACGGCGGATGATCGAATAGGGGGTAGGTGGTTACTTCGACTTCGTGGAAATGAATGTTGTCGCCCATGTTCTGCAGTCGAATGGGGACTGCATAGCTGATGAAATGCACTTCGTGCCCGCGCGCCGCCAATTCGATCCCTAGCTCCGTTGCCACCACTCCCGACCCGCCATACGTTGGATAGCACGTGATCCCGATTTTCATGATTCCCCTTGGAAGTTCCTGTCGGGGCTTCCGATCCCCGAGCGCTGCGCTCCCGATCGCACCCATGTAGCGCTTCTATCCGTTTTTGCCTGTTCTTCAGAAATCGTCGCAGTTACGCCGACCGTCGCTTGCACCCGGTCAATCTTAGATGCTAGATTCGCGATTTCGTTTCGCCTGTCTATGCTGGCAGATAAGCATATTAGACGAATGAGGGGGCTTCGGCGGTGCCGCGACTTTCAGGAAAAGTAGCATTTATTACGGGAGGGGGAACAGGCATCGGGCGCGCATGCGCAGTACTTTTTGCGCGAGAAGGCGCACAGGTGGTGGTCTCGGCGCGCCGAAGTGAGCTGCTGCGCTCGGTGGTACATGAGATCGAGGCCTCCGGCGGAAGCGCTTTGGCAGTAACCTCCGATGTAACCCAGCGCAAATCGGTGGACTCGGCGCTGGCGGGAGCGGCTGAATACTTTGGTCGACTGGATGTGGTCATTAACAATGCAGGGGCGGTCGTAGTTGCCGACGCCGATCACACGAGTGATGAGGAGTGGCATCATGTGCTGGAGGTTAACCTGACGGGCGCGTTTTTCGTTTCCCGCGCCGCGTTACCTTTGTTCCGCAAAGCGGGCGGGGGCTCGATCGTTAACATTGGCTCCGCTTTGGGACTCGTCGCGCGAAAGCAACGCGCGGCTTACTGCGCATCGAAGTTCGGAATGACGGGACTGACGAAAGCGATGGCCCTTGACCATGCGCACGAGAAGATCCGCGTCAACTGCATCTGCCCGACAATTGTGGAAACCGAGTTGGGCATGCAATCCATATCCATGCTGTCTGACCCCGAAGCCGAACGGCTGAAGAGGAGCTCGGAAATCCCGCTTGGCCGCATGGGAAAACCCGAGGACGTCGCGCAGATGGCTGTCTATCTGGCGTCGGATGAATCGGAGTGGGTCACCGGCGCCGCGTTTCCACTCGACGGCGGATTCACGGCGTACTGATGACGCGATCGAAGCAACGCGCCGAGCATCCGAGTGCCGAAGTCTTGCGCGAACGTCTGTGTGCTACTAACGTTGCGAAGCAATTCGGTTTTGTTCTGACGAAAGCGGAGACGGGACACGTCATCATCGAGATGCCCGTCGACGACCGCCACAAACAGACGCAAGGGGTGGTCCATGGCGGGGTGCTCGCTGCGTTGGCTGATACCGCAGGTGGGCTGGCCACATATATGGCATGCCCGCCGGGCAAGCGGGTTGCGACGATCGAGATGAAAATCAACTACCTGGAGGCAGTTTCCAACGGACGGGTTAGCGCGGAAGCGCGCGTGGTGCGATTGGGCGCGCACATCGCCGTCGTGGATTGCGACGTTCGCGATGAAACTCGCCGCCTGGTTGGAAAGGCGCTGATGACCTTCTTCGTGGCGCCGCTCGACAACAAGAACCCAAAATCACGCTGATCGAACAGCGATCCGCCAAATTGCGACTCGTCCTGCCGCACTACTGGCCGTTTGTCCCGCCAAGCGACGCTTCGTCGCCCTCTTTGTACAGGTACTTTATGCAGTGCTTATAAATGAGGAGGTTCGGACTGCCATAACGCGTCAGTTTGATGCAATCACGGTCGTACCATTCAAGCGTACCGCGCAAGACTTCCCCGTCGTTCAGCACGACTGCAATCGGATTGTGCGACTGCATCTGCTTGACATAGTAAAAATCTTCCGCGTGCGTTTGCTCCGGCGGCGCCGGTTTCTTCCGGGGCATGGGGCCCGGCTGAGGCCCATTCGATTGCGGCGGCCGTACGGGATATGGCTCCTTCACCTCCGTAAGGGTAGGACGAAACAGTTTCCGATTCACCATTCCTTGCTCCTTCGGAATTTCTTGCACGGAGTACTAGTGTTATGACTACTTTGCGGCGCTTTCGGTTGCAGAAGATGCGCGAAAAATCGCAAATAATTCTTGCGCTCGCGTCACCGCGTTCCCAGGGACACCAATACCGCGTCAATTCCCAATTGTCGCCCGATGTTTCGTTTCAAACGGCTTTCAACCCGATCCATGCCCTCAGTCGCCTTGAGAATCCATTCCAGGCTGAGCTGCTTGCCAAGTGATTCGAGCTCTCGCCGCAGGTCTGGGTTGCGTGGAAGACCGCTCTGTGAACCCTGGGAGATTTCCAGCAAGTCCGTAAGCAAACTATAAAATACGGTGAGGATATTTTCAAACGATTCCTTCTCCTGTTTTGCGAGCAGCGACGTCGCCGAGAAAATTTCTCTGTAGCTTGTGCCCGCCGCGGCTCGTTGCAGCAAACTAAGGATGCTTTTGCGCAACCGCGTGGATTCCTCAAGATCGATTGAAAGCGCGACTCCGGGGCTGCCGGCAGCGAGTTGCGCTGCTAGTTTTCGTTCGGCCGGCTTACGCTCGCTCCGAGATTTCAGGAAAGTTTCGATCTGTTCCGAAGCGATGGGAGCGAAATGGAACTGCAGGCATCGCGAGCGGATCGTCGGCAGCAGGGAATCGGGTGTGGGGGCAAGGAGAATCAGCGTAGCGCTCTCTGGTGGCTCTTCGAGAATTTTCAAGAACACGTCTGCATCGTTCCAGCGCATGGTGTCGGCGCCGTCCATGATGAAAACGCGGCGACGACCCTGCGGCTTGAAATAAGCGGCGCGCTGCACGGCTCTCAATTGCCCCATGCGGATCATCGGCCTCGCCACGGGAGTGCGCAGGCGCACGGGATCGGGAACGAGCAGCCACACGTCCGGATTGGTTTCGATAATGAGCGGCACGCGGTCGACTGTCGCGGCATCGGCGCTTTCGCCGCGCTCGGTCAATCCGGCTTCGATCAGAGGTGTTGGATCGCCAAGTCGAGCGATCTTGACGCAGGGCGGACACGCGCCGCAGAAATCGTCTTTCAGACGCTCGCAATTTGCCGCTTGGGCGAGCATGCATGCCAGCGTGTACTTGCCGATTCCGTGCGGGCCAGTGAAGAGCAGCGCGTTGGGAACCCGCTCGCGCCGGAGCATGCCCCGCAGCGCGCTGACGATGCGTTCATTGCCGAGAAATTCGTTGAATCCCATTCAATTCGCCTAGCGTGTGACCCGTTTCTGAGCTGCCAAGCCTAACTTCAAGCGGGCGTCAATTGCTTCCAGAATTTCCTGATGAATCGCCTCGGGCGTTTGCAAAGATGCAGTTGCCGGTCCCCGGCGCGCCGTTTTGTCGGCGCAATCAATGCAAATCCAGTTTGGCTGGCAGGCAAGCCGATCGTACAGGGCCGACGCTTGTCTTAGATGCACGAGGTTCGATTCTTGCAGGTCGCGCTTTCTCTTCGTGTATTGCCGCGCGGCTTTCTTGCCGACGAGGCGATGGGCTTCGCCAATGGGGACGCGAAGATAGATCACCATATCCTCGCGCGGTAATCCATAGACGTCATATTCCAGCTGCTTCAACCAACGCAAGAACGCGGCGCGCTTTTGTGCAGGCACGCGTGCTCCCTGATGCGCCAGGTTGGAACCAATGTAGCGATCGGCGAGAAGAATTTTCCCTGCCGCGAGCGCCGCTTCCAATTCGGGCTTTGATTCCAGGCGGTCACCGGCATATAGGAGCGCGGAAAAATGCGGATCGACATCAGCGAGCGGGCCAAACTCGCCATTCAGGAATTGCGCCACTAATTTGCCAAAAAACCGGTCGTATCGCGGAAAGCTGAGACACGCGTGCGGAATCCTCCGCGTGCCAATCGCGCGCGAGAGCATTTCGATCTGCGTGCGCTTTCCGGAGCCATCGATCCCTTCGAGAACAATTATTTTTCCGCGTCGAGACATTCCGAGGTGCCCGTCTGTCAAGAAGCAGGCGTCAGTCTAGCACGAGTGTTCGCGTGTCAACTGATTCGCGAACGGGTGAAGGATATGCCGGTGGATTTACAACTGGGAACACTCGTTGATGCGCTTCACGTCCACCAGACATTCAAGCTAGAATCGCGTCGATGGACCGATCCGCTATTGCCTCGAATCTGGCGCGCGTGCGGGAGCGTGTTGCCCGAGCAGCAGAACGCGCCGGCCACCGTGCGGACGAGATTACAATTGTGGCCGTGTCGAAGACGTTTCCTGCCGACGCGATTCGCGCTGCCTATGATGTTGGGCTCCGCCATTTCGGAGAAAATCGCGTCCAGGAATGGGAATCAAAACGCCCTGCGGTCGCGCAACTCGACGCGACGTGGCACCTGATCGGCCATCTGCAAAGCAACAAAACGCGACGTGCGGCGTACCTGTTTCACCGCGTCGATTCAGTGGATGATCTCGCCTTGGCGAAGCGCCTCGACGCGGCGGCAGCCGCGGAAGGGAAGAGCCTCCCCGTGCTGATCGAGGTTCGATTGAGCGACGAGGACACAAAGAGTGGCGTTGCTAAAACGGATTTGCCTTCACTCGCCGCATCGATAGCGCCATTTGGACATTTGGATTTGCTCGGCTTGATGACGATCCCTCCGTTCTTGGACGATCCAGAGCGCGTGCGTCCCTATTTCCGAAAGTTGCGAGAACTGCGAGATGAGGTGAGCCGTCACATCGGACGCAAACTGCCGGTTCTGTCCATGGGCATGAGTCACGATTTCGAGGTGGCTATACAAGAAGGAGCAACCGAAATTCGCGTAGGCACCGCGATTTTCGGAGAGCGGACACATCAGACTGCCGCACAGGAAGACTAGCGTGGCCACGCTCGACCATGTGAGCCTTGCGGTGCGTGACTGGCACGTTTCGCGCGATTGGTACATGCGATTACTCGGGCTGAAGCTGGAATTCGAAGTGCCACAGGGAGGAGCCACTGGGCTCGGCGTGGCAGCGCTTCAGGACGATGCAGGATTGACTCTCTTCCTCGAGCAAGTACCTGACGATGTCCACGTCTGCGGCTGCATAAATACATTTCAGGTAGCGGACGTAGAAGGACTGCACGCGAAGTTTTCTGCTTCGGACATTCGTTTTTTGAAGCCGCCACGAAAACTGTTTTGGGGCTACGGAGCGGAGATAGCCGATCCCGATGGGCACGTGGTTCGGCTGTGGGACGAAAAATCGATGCGTGACAAGGGCGGAAGCTAACGACGTTGCGAGGCATCCCCGTCAAACTGGAGAACGGTTGTGCGATTTTTGACGTACGTGTTGCACCGCGCGCCAGCCGGAACGCCATTGAGGGCGAACACGCTGGAGCGTTGAAGGTCCGGCTGACTGCGCCCCCGGTCGAAGGACGCGCGAACGACGCGCTCCGGCGAGTGCTCGCCGAATGTCTGAACGTACCCGTCAGCGCCGTCAGGATTGTGACCGGCGAATCAAGCCGCACAAAACGGGTTTCGATTGCGGGTGTTTCGTCTGCACAGGTACTCGCTCTTGCCGCCTCAAAAACCAGAGATCGTGGTTGAAATCTCTCGGAACAACATTGCTCGCGACAGTGGTGCTTACTTCTATCGTCCGACCATCTTCATCATGTGTTCTGGATAGCGTGGGCCGGCGGCGGCTCCCTGAGGAAACACGTCATTCAACCGCCGCAAATCTTCAGCGCTTAGCTTGATTTCGGCTGCCGCGGCGTTTTCCTCGAGATATTTTCGGTGTTTCGTGCCGGGGATCGGGACTACGTCCTCGCCTTGTGCCATCACCCATGCCAGCGCGAGCTGCGACGAAGTGCATGATTTCTCGCGAGCGATTTCTTCGACTTTCCGCACGAGATCGAGATTTTTCTCGAAATTCTCGCCCTGAAAGCGCGGCGAGTTACGGCGGTAGTCATCAGCAGGGAAGTCGTCGAATTTCTTGAAACGCCCGGTGAGGAACCCGCGCCCGAGCGGACTGTACGCGACGAGTCCGACGCCGAGATCGCGGCACGCGGGGAGGATTTCATTTTCCGGATCGCGCGTCCAGAGCGAGTATTCGTTCTGTAGTGCAGTGATGGCGTGCACTTTCGCCGCGCGCCGCAGCGTTGCCGCGGACGGTTCTGACAGCCCGATGTATCGGATCTTGCCTTCGTTCACAAGTTGCGCCATCGCGCCGACAGTTTCTTCAATCGGCGTATCCGGATCGACGCGATGCTGGTAATAAAGGTCGATGGTCTCGACGCCGAGCCGGCGCAAGCTGCCTTCGCAGCTCTTTCGGATGTAATCCGGCTTACCGCTCACGCCGCGCAGATTCGGCTGGCTGGGGTCGCGCACGATTCCGAATTTGGTGGCCAGGAAAACCTGATCGCGCTTGCCGCGGATCGCTTTGCCGACCAGCTCTTCATTCTTGTACGGTCCGTACACGTCGGCCGTATCGAGAAAGTTCATTCCTAATTCAAGCGCGCGATGAATCGTCGCAATCGATTCCTGATCGTCGCCTTTACCATAGAATTCCGACATGCCCATACACCCAAGCCCAATCGCCGATACGGTGGGACCATGGCGGCCCAGCTTACGAGTTTTCATGACGAATTCTCCCCGATAAACCTTCGCGCGAGCTTCCACCTTCATTATACGACGCCGGCCAGGTCACGCTTCGGCTCGAATGGAATACCAGTGAAGCGCATGCTCGTTCGATTTTGTTCGAGCAGGCGTCCGCGAGATCGTGGACCACGGCGCTTTACATCGTTCGAGGAGAATGGTATGTAGCTTGTCTTTTTCGGTAAAGCATTGAGTCTTCAATCGACAGCCATAATTCGTGTGCAAGGAGGCGGAATGTCTTCGACCATTGAAGGAAGTCAGCGCGCGCATGTAAAGGCAATCGCGTTCGTCGCGTTCGTTTTCTGTTTGTTGGCAGGGGCGCCGCTATTCGGACAAGACCATACGCCCGCGCGTGACCCGAAGCAGCCGATCGACCAGAGCTACACGGCGAAAATTCAAAAGTACACTACCGAGCCGTACTTCACCTCGCCACTCGTGAATTATCTGCCGGCATCGAAGACGGTGCCCACGCCGGAAGCGGTGCTCGGCGACGTGGCCGGGGCGCCTGGCATCCTGCCATATTCCACCCAGGTTTATAAGTACATGCGCATGCTCGAGAAGGCCAGCCCGCGCGTAAAAGTGTTCTCAATCGGTCACACGGAAGAAGGGCGCGAGATGATCGCGGTGGCGGTTTCGTCAGAACAAAATCTGGCACAACTAAATGAAAACAGCGCGCGGCTCGCCAAACTGGCGGACCCGCGGACGATTCATATGGACGATGCCGAAGCCGAGCGGCTGGTCGACGCATCGGTCCCCGTTTACTACATCACGGGCACGATTCACTCACCTGAAACCGGCGCGCCGACCGCCCTGATGGAACTTGCGTATCGTCTCGCCGTCGACGAGAGCCCCTACATTCAGGATATTCGCAACAACATGGTCACGCTGATTACGCCGATTGTCGAAGTGGACGGCCGAGATCGCATGGTTGACGTCTACCGCTGGCACCTGGCGCACCCGCACGAGAACTGGCCTTCGCTGATCTATTGGGGACACTACGTAGCGCACGACAACAATCGCGACGCAATGGGAATGACCCTGAAGTTGACACAGAATGTGCTGAGCACGTTCGTGGACTGGCACGCGCAGGTGCTTCACGACCTGCACGAATCCGTGCCTTACCTCTACGACAATACGGCGGGTGATGGGCCGTTCAATGCGTGGCTCGATCCGATCCTGACGAACGAGTGGGAAATGATCGCCTGGCGCAATGTGGCGGACATGACGGAGTTCGGCATGCCTGGCGTCTTCACCCATGGGGATTTTGATACCTGGTCGCCGGGATATCTGATGTTCATCGCCGCAACACATAATGGCATCAGCCGGTTGTATGAAACATTCGGCAACGGCGGCGCGGACACCGTAGAGCGCACTCTGCAGCCCAATGAATACTCGCGCACGTGGTTTCGTCAGAATCCGCCGCTGCCCAAGATTCTGTGGTCGCAGCGTGACAACAACAACTATGAAGAAACCGGCCTGCTCACATCAATGCACTATTTCCAGCAGAACAGAAACCTGTTCCTGAAGAACTTCTATCTGAAGGCGAAGCGATCGGTGCTGAAGCCAACGAATGAAGGGCCGGCGGCGTACGTTTTTCCGGCGAACGATCCGCGTCCCGGCGCGCAGGCGCAGCTTCTCGATGTGCTGCGCATGCAGCGCTGCGAGATCTCGCGCGCGAAACAGGCGTTCTCCGTAACCATTAAAGTGCAGGAAAAGACGGCCGACAAGTCATCTGAAAATGCGGGCGGAGACAAAACAAAAAAGACCACTGAAAAAACCATCAACTTCCCGGCGGGTAGTTATATCGTCCGTATGGACCAACCGTACTCCCGCATTGCTGACGCACTGCTCGATCACCAGTACTGGAGTCCCGAAGATCCGCAAAAAACGCCATACGACGACACCGCGTGGACCTTTCCTGAGTTGTTCAACGTTCAGGTCACACGCGTGACGGACAAGGCTGTACTCGATGTTCCGATGGAGCTCGTGCCGGACATCAAGGCGCCGGGTGCGGTCAACGGCACCGGCCCCGTATTCGTAATCAACAACAATGCCGAGACGGCGCTCGCGACGCTGCGGTATGAAATGAAGGATGCGTCGATCGACACCGCGGAGGAGCCGTTCGAAGCAGCGGGACACAAATTCAATCGCGGATCTTTCATCGTCAAGAATGTCAGTGACGCCGATCTGCAAAAAGCGGCTTCGCAATTGGGACTTGAGGCGTACGCCGTCGAATCCGCGCCTTCGGTAAACACGCACCCAGTCCGAGCGGCGCGTGTGGCCGTGATGCACACCTGGCTTGCCACGCAGGGCGAAGGCTGGTGGCGCGAAGCGCTCGACAAAATGCAGATTCCGTACGCGTACATCAGCACGCAGACGGTCGCGCACGAAACGGACCTGCGATCGAAGTACGACGTGATTCTCTTTGGACCGGTCGGACGCGGCAATCCGACGACGATCATCAACGGCATGCCCACGGGTTGGGGGAATCCGCTGCCATGGGAAAACACGTCGTTGACACCGAACATCGGGAAGATTGATTCGACGCCCGACATGCGTCCGGGGCTGGGCTGGGAAGGCGTGGCGCACTTACAAGACTTCGTGAAGCAAGGCGGAGTGCTGGTGACCACGATGGGGACGTCGGATTTTGCTGTGTCGCTGGGAATGACGCCCGGCGTTTCCGTGGCTCGTCCGCGACAGATGAAGATTGTCGGGAGCGTCTTGAAGGCACAGTTGGTTGATTCCGCGAGCCCCGTGGCATACGGCTATGCCGGATCGCTTTCGGTCTATTGCGACAATGGGCCGATTTTCAACTTATCCGACATGACGTTTGGCGGGCGTTTTCGCCAGCTTGGTCCCGGAATGGGCCGTCGGCCCACAGGCCGAGGTTCGCTGGGCGATCCCGATTTCGTACCGGGCCGTCAGCCTGTGGCCGCTCCCGAACGGCCGCACGTAGAGGAATGGCAAGCGGAGCCGCCGACGGACGAACAGTTGCGCAACGGGATCGACGTGATCCCTCCAGCAATGCGTCCACGCGTCATTTTGCGGTATACCGATGCGAAGGATTTGCTGGTTTCAGGTTTGCTTGAAGGAGGGAACGAGATCGCTGGCCACGCAGCCGTTATCGATGTGCCGTCGGGGGAAGGTCACGTCATTCTGTTTTCAAACAATCCGATATATCGCGGCGAAACGATTGGCAGCTACTCGCTGGTGCTGAACACGATCATGAACTTCGATCATCTCAACGCGGGCAGAAAACTCGACCCGAAATAGCATCGAGCGCATCCGAACGGACGCTCCTGAGTTCGCAGAGACTAGTAGTTCCAGGCCGGCGAGCGATGATCCCGTTACGCGACCGCAGATGGGCGCTGAATTTCCATCGCTTCCGCGATCACGTCGACGTACTTCAAGCCGGCGCCCGTGTTGAACAGCACCACGCGGTCGCTTGGCTTGAGAAATCCGTTCGCTAGCAGGCGATCGTAGGCGGCTGTGGCCGTCGCTCCTTCGGGCGAAAGAAAGATTCCTTCGTTCTGCGCCCAATCTTTCAGCGACGAAAGAATTTCGTCATCGGGAATGGCGAGCGCTGTTCCGGCGGATGCGCGAACGTCTTCGAGGATGATGTAATCGCCGTATGCCTTCGGCACGCGCAAGCCCGATGCGAAGGTCGCAGCATTCTTCCACGCTTCACTCGTCTGCGCGCCCTGGTCGAAAGCACGCGGGATCGGCGCGCAGCCGGTCGACTGCACCGCGATCATCTTCGGTCGCTTGCCCTTTACCCAGCCTAATTCTTCAAGTTCTCCGAACGCTTTCCACATGCCGATCAAGCCTACGCCGCCGCCAGTCGGATAAAACACGGCAGCCGGGTACTCCCAGCCGAGCTGCTCCACAAGTTCGTACCCCATCGTTTTCTTGCCTTCCACGCGGAATGGCTCCTTCAGCGTGGAGATATCGAACCACCCTTCCTTCTTTTTGCGCTCGGCGACGATGCGGCCGCAGTCGGAAATCAACCCGTCCACCAGAGTGACGTTTGCCCCGTACGACAGCGCTTCGACGTAATTTGCGAAGGGAACGTCGCGCGGCACGAAAATATGTGCCTCGATTCTAGCCGCGGCACAGTAAGCGGCCAGCGCTCCCGCCGCGTTGCCGGCGGATGGTATCGCGATTTTGCGGATGCCGTAATGCCGCGCCATCGTGACGGCAAGACCCAGTCCCCGCGCTTTGAACGAGCCAGTGGGATTCGCGCCTTCTTCCTTGATGTAGAGACTGGGATGGCGGCGGCTGCGCAGCATGGGCGTCCAGCCTTCGCCGAGCGTGACGGGTTGAACGTCGGGAAGCACCGCGCGATAGCGCCACATGCCGAGCCACGGTGAGTGCGACGCGTCCTTCGCAATCGCATCGCGATTCGGCGTTCCGCGAACGCCGGTCAGATCGTAGCGGACATAAAGTGAGCCGGCGCATTTCGGGCACAGCGTTTGCAGGCCCCCCGCTGGTATTTTTTCTTTGCATCGAGAACATTCGAAGTGATCGATTTTTGGCATTTGCGTAGTCTACTAGATCATCCTTGTGGCACTGACGCAGAAATGTTCTTTTGGGGGATCTCGCCGAGAGTTTATCCGGGCACCCAAATTCTTTGACTTCGATTGTGCAACCGGTTAGCTTCTGCGGCGAAACGATTCGCCGGATCTTCGAACGAAGTGCTTCATGGCGCCTTCAAAATGCGAACACGTGCCAGAGGCAACCACCGATACGCGCTTTGAGTACCCTGGATTCTCCACGAAAGGATCACGATGAGATTCCCGCGATTGTTTGTGAAAGGTTTTGCCCTGCCGCTCACGACTCTCGTTCTCGCCTGCGTTGCGTATTCAGTGGTTCCTGCGCATGCTCAAACGCCGCCGACGAACAATCCGCCGGAATATGGTCCATACAGCGCGGTATTTCTCTATGGCGGCGACGGCCTGACGAAAGACATCGTGCAGCATGATACGGTCCTGCTCCCAGGTTCGCCTTGGTCGATGTACTGCTGGGTGCGGTTCGATGAATCGCTCGACGGCCCGACTCTTATCGCAGGGATGGGCGAGCCGAACGAAGAATATCCACGCTATCTGGGTGCCGACTCCCGGCAGGTTTTTTATTGGATGGGCAAGAACAATGAAATCACCGCACCGGTGGCGCTTGCGCCAAAGACATGGCACCTGCTCGCCGTCACCTTTGATGGCCAACAATTTCATCTGTACGCCGATGGTGAACTGACGGCGAATGGGGCCCTCCTGCTCGGTACGGTCGGTCCAATTTTGGAAATGGCGCCCCCTAAGCCTCCAATTACCAACGCGGAGCACTTCGGCGGGCGGATCGCGGGGCTTACAGTCGTTCGACGCGCACTGAGCGGCGAAGACATCAAACGTCTTTACAGCCAGACCGAAAATTTTCCGCTCATCGAGTTTGAGGACGGTTCGAAACACTGGCCGGTGCAAACGCGCGGCCAGGCCGGCTACGACGCGCCGCAGAATCCCGAGACGCTGCCGAAGAGCAAGGCTCCTTTTTCGAAAGCGGTTGCGCAGCCGGTGCCTGCTCTCCGTTCACCGTGGAAATCTGAAGGCGATAACGCGTGGCAAATCGTTGGCGGCTGGCGACTGAAAGCCGCTCCTGACGTGAATGCGAGCGACTCACGCATTTCACAGTTTGGATTTGACGCTTCGAATTGGCTGGCAGCGGTCGTTCCTGGAACGGTGCTCACCACGCTGGTTGCTCGCGGCGTTTATCCGGATCCCGCCTACGGCCTGAACAACATGGCCATTCCAGAGACGCTCAACAAGCACGATTACTGGTATCGCGTCGAAGTGAAATCTCCGCCCGCAGTACGCGGAAAGCGGATGAATTTAACATTCGACGGAATCAATTACGCGGCAGATGTCTGGCTGAACGGGCACCCACTCGGAAAAATCAAGGGCGCGTTCATCCGAGGCGACTTTGACGTGACTGGAATCTGGAAAACCGGACCTGGCGAAGAAAATGTATTAGCCGTTCGCGTTTCGCCTCCGCCGCATTCAGGAATACCAGAAGAGGAGTCGACGAAGGCAGGGCCGGGTGAAAATGGCGGAATCATGGTGCTCGACGGGCCCACATTCATGGCGACCGAAGGATGGGACTGGATTCCCGGGGTTCGCGACCGTGACATGGGGATCTGGCAGCCGGTTGTGCTGCGCGCGACGAGCTCGGTCAAGATCGGCGATCCGCAGGTGATAACAAAGCTGCCGCTGCCTGACACAAACCGAGCTGACGTGGAGATCCGTGTTCCGGTCGAGAACGTCTCAGATAAGCCCGTCCGCGGAACACTGAAAGCATCGTTCGAAGGCGTGAGCGTGACGAAAAGCATCGAGCTCGCGCCCGGCGAAACAGAGGTCCATCTCACGCCAGCGGAATTCAGGCAACTCAGCATTCAAAATCCGCGGCTGTGGTGGCCGAATGGCTATGGCGACCAAAATCTGTATCACTTGAAGGTCGGCGTTGATGTCGCAAGTCAGGAATCGGACTCGAAAGAGATACAGTTTGGAATCCGCGAGATTACTTACGAACTCAGCCTGCTCGATAGCACAGGACACTTGCGCCGAGTGGAAGTCGACCCGACGCTTGGGAAAGTTGGCCTCCAGGGAGTCGTTGACGCGACGCATCAGGGCATTCGCGAAATTCCCTCCGCCGATCCCATCCCCTCAGACGTCCCAAAGCAGTGGCGCCCGTTTTGGCGCTCATGGGTCGAATCGTTTGCGCCCGATGGCGAATCTTCGCCGGCGGTCCGGCCTAGCGATGACGAGGGCACCGCTCCCTACCTGGTGATAAAGGTTAACGGAGTACGTATCGCGTGCCGTGGCGGCAATTGGGGAATGGACGATTTCATGAAACGGGTATCGAGAAAGCGTTTGGAACCCTTTTTTCGGCTGCACCACGATGCCGGCCTGGACATCATCCGCAACTGGATGGGCCAGAACACGGAGGAAACGTTCTACGATCTGGCGGACAAATACGGGCTTCTCGTATGGAACGATTTCTGGGAAACGACGCAGAACTACAATCTCGAACCCGAAGATCCAGCACTTTTTCTCGCTAACGCGCGAGACGTGATCCTGCGCGACCGCAATCATCCGTCGATTGCCGTGTGGTGCGGACGCAATGAAGGCGTGCCACAACCGATCGTCAATGAAGGACTCGCGAAGCTGGTCAATACACTCGACGCGACGCGCTACTACTCGCCAAGTTCGAACCAGGTGGAGCTGCAAAACAGCGGCCCATACTCGTATCAAGATCCGAAGCTCTATTTCACGCGCCTGAATCGTGGGTTCTCGGTCGAGACCGGCACGGCTTCATTCCCGACTCTTGAATCATTCGAAAGTTTTATCCCGAAGCCGGATCAATGGCCGATCGACGACGTGTGGGCCTATCACGACTGGCATCAGAGCGGGAACGGCGACGTCGCTTCGTTCATGAGCGAAATTCAAGCTGAATTCGGCGCGCCGACCAGCCTGTTGGATTTTGATCGTAAGGCCCAGATGCTCGATTACGTGGATCATCGCGCGATTTTCGAAGGTATGAACGCGCATCTATGGGCTCCGAATAGCGGCCGCATGCTCTGGATGTCGCAGCCGGCGTGGCCTAGCACCATGTGGCAGATCATCAGTCACGATTACGATACGCAGTCGTCGTTCTATGGAGTGAAGAAGGCGTGCGAGCCGGTACACATACAAATGGATTTGTCCAACTATCAAGTCGCCGTGGTGAACACGACGCGGGCAGCGGAAAGTGGCTTGTCGGTCGATGCGAGCGTCTATTCGCTGGCGAACAAGTTGCTGGCGCATCATGCGGAAACCAAGGATGCGGCGGCGGATGCCGTGACGAATGCGTTCAAACTGGATATCGCGCCACTGCTTGGGTCGAACGATGTCGTGCTTGTGAAGTTGGTGTTGCGCAGCGGGACGGGCCAGATCGTCTCGCAGAATCTGTATTGGCTTGCGGCGAGCAGTCCGGATTATCGCGCGCTCGACCGCATGGCACCGGCACAGGTTTCGGCGAGCGCCACATCGATGGCTAATGACGATACGACGACGGTTCGCGTTGAGCTGAAGAACACAGGCAAGGATGCGGCGCTTCAGATTAAGGTGACGCTGCTTAATGCATCGGACCGATCGAGGATTCTTCCCGCGTACTACAATGATAACTACGTTTCACTGTTGCCGGGAGAGAGCCGCGAGATCGAGGTCGAATACCCATCCAATGCGGCGAAGAGCGCGCCGGAATTGGGAATTCGGGGATGGAACCTTGCGGTTGGTAAGGTTCCGGTCGGGACGGGGAACTAGCGGACCGGTGGACATACAGTCTGCAAAAAAGCCAGAAACGGCGAAGATGGGCAAGGCGAGATTTCGGCTTTTTTGCGAGTCGAAAATTTCCAGTGTTTGTTTTGAGCACTTACGTTCATTTCTATTCCAGGGCATTTGCGAGTAGACATCGATTGTAGGTGCGCCTCACGAGTTTGAGACAGGGAAAGAGGGCGAGCCTTGCCGGGCATGATCACAGACGTTCCACCAAGGAAAAAGAACCGGGCGGCGTTTGTTGAGAGCGATCGGATGAGGATGCTGGACCTGCCGGCAAATGGCGCTCTGCCGGCGTTGTCGCAAGCGATCGAGCTTGCAATGAAATCAAGCAACGGAGCGGACTTGCGGCCCGCCTGCGCGGAATTCCTTCGCGCTGCGGCTGAGTTCTACAAGGTGCCCGCGTGCGACGTACGGGTGCTTGCCGCTCGGCCACTACGAGTGCGCCGGAACTGCACCACGGAACTTTTCGGCGATTATCACCCTGACACAATGATGGTCCGCGTCTGGATGCGGACGGCGGTGCGGAAAGAAGTGACGTCGTTCGGGACGTTCTTGAGCACGCTGTGTCACGAGTTTTGCCATCATCTGGATTTCGAGCGGTTCGGGTTCCGGAATTCTTGGCACACACGCGGGTTCTACGAAAGAACGGCGGCGCTGTATCACCACATGCGCGGGACGCCGCCGAAGCAGTTGGTGTGGTCGCCGATCTCGCCGACACGCTGGCGCATTGATTGGCCGAGAACGAATCGTGCGGGCCACTCGCTGGCCGCGCATTCGAAATTCGATCCTCGCGAATAGTTGCAGCGACCATGCGTTGGCAATCGGCCTAACGGAAGAGCGGAAGGGGCGCAGAACTTGCAGTCAGCGGGCGGAGTGTTCTGCGGCTTCGGGCGACCCGCCATTGGTGAGCTTCAGAAAATACCCGTGGATTGTAGTATCGGAAGTTAGTTCCGGATGAAACGTTGCCGCGAGAATGCGTCCCTGCTGAACTAGAACGGGATGGCCACCCTCTTCCGCAAGGACTTCGACGTTGTCACCCACCGACTCGATGACCGGCGCGCGGATGAAGACCATTTCCAGTGGATGATCGCTCACTTTGCTGCTGCGGATGTGGACGTCGCTGGCGAGCTGACGGCCATAGGCGTTGCGAAGAATCGAAATGTCGAGCAGGCCGAGCGACTGCTGCGCCGGACCGCGAACGTCACGCGCGAGCAGGATCGCTCCGGCGCATGTGCCAAAGAGCGCACCCCCACTAGCCGCGAAATTCTTCAGTGCGCCGAACAGGCCCTCTTCGGTCATTACTTTTAAATGGGTGGTACTTTCGCCGCCAGGCAGAATCACGCCGGAAATCCCTATGAGATCGTCGGGCAAACGGACATAGGTGTGCTCGACGCCGAGACGATCCAGCGTCCGGGCGTGAGCTTCATAGTCTCCCTGGATCGCGACGATTCCGATCTTCACTGTGATATTCCTGTGAAACCGTTTGAGAGAACCGTTTTTATTTGCAGCCTCCCGCAGCGCTTCGATCAGAGTGGGCGAACCGGCATGGAACGCGCGCGGCCCTAGCGTAACGGGAAAAAAGCGCATTAGATCGGGAGGCTGTAGCAGCCGAAGCCGTTCAGGCCGAGCCATCGTCCCGACGATCTCGTGACAATCGCGCTACCAGCCGCGAGTCTGTAGAAGATCCTTTTCCTCGAGTTGGCGAATGTCGAGGCCCTTCATGGCTTCGCCCAGTTCTTCGCTGGCTTCGAGAACGATCTTGGGATCCTTGTAGTGCGTTGTGGCCTTCACGATGGCGCGCGCGCGTTTGGCCGGATCGCTCGACTTGAAAATTCCCGAGCCGACGAACACCGCTTCCGCTCCAAGCTCCATCACGAGCGCCGCGTCGGCCGGCGTGGCGATTCCGCCGGCTGAGAAATTTGGCACCGGCAGCTTGCCATTTTTCGCGACCCACTTGACGAGGTCGAGCGGCGAACCCAGCTCTTTCGATGCGTGGACCAGTTCTTCGTCGCCCAGAGTGGTGAGCTTCTTCATCTGGCCGACGATCGCGCGCATATGACGGACGGCTTCGACGATATTGCCCGAACCAGCTTCGCCCTTTGTACGAATCATTGCCGCGCCTTCGGCAATCCGCCGCAAGGCTTCGCCGAGATTGCGCGCGCCGCACACGAACGGAACTTTGAAGGCGTGCTTCCACACGTGGTGCTCTTCGTCGGCCGGCGTGAGCACTTCACTCTCGTCGATGTAGTCGACTTCGAGCGCTTCCAGCACTTTGGCCTCGGCGAAATGGCCGATCCGGCACTTTGCCATGACGGGAATGGAGACCTCCTCCATAATTTCGCGAATCACGCGGGGTGAGGCCATGCGCGCCACGCCGCCTTCCTTGCGAATGTCGGCGGGGACGCGTTCAAGCGCCATCACCGAGCACGCGCCCGCTTCCTCCGCGATCTTGGCCTGCGCGGCGTTGGTCACATCCATGATAACGCCGCCCTTCAGCATTTCAGCCAAGCCGACTTTCACGCGCCACAAACTATTTTCATTGCCGTTATTTGTTGGTTCCGTTTGCATTAAATTTCCCCCTCATGAATTCTCTTCAATCTTGCCTTACAAGAACTCACCGCGCCACTATCTGGGCGGGGTGCTGATATCGACAAACCGTCCAGTACCGCGCGCCAGAACGATTCCCTTGGCGCTGCGAATTTCGCCTTCGCGAAACATATTGCGGCCGTTCATTTCCACCTCGCGCGCTTCGACGACAATTTCCTGGCCCACCGGCACCGGCCGCAGGTATTCGATCTTCAGTTCCGCAGTCACGGCGCGAACTCCGCGGAAGCGTCCGACCTTGCCCATGGCTTCATCCAGCAGCACCGCGATGATTCCCCCGTGCAGGATTCCAGGGCCTCCTGAGTATTCGTCGCCCAGACAAAAGCGGCCTCGAATGCGCTGTGCCGCGTCGTCCTGCTCGAACTTGAGCTGCATCCCGCGGTCATTTCCGGCGCCGCAGCCAAAGCAAGAGTTCGTCGGATTGGGCTCGAGCTGCATCCGGTTACACCAGAGCGACACGGGCGGGAGATTCGTCGCGCGCACCGCGTTGGCGCTTGCGGAATTCCGTTTTGAGCAGATCGCCGAGCAATTGTACCCCGCGCACGATGTCCTTTCGGTCGAGGGCGGCGAAGCTCAGTCGCGCGGTGTTCGGTTGCGGGTGCTGAAAATAGAAGTGGCGGCCCGGCACGAACATCACTCCGCGCTCGCGAACGTGGATGAGCAGCTCGGCCGAATCAAAACCGGCGGGTAGGGTGAGCCAGACGGATGTTCCGCCTTCGGGACGCGTCCATGACATACCCTCCGGCATATATTTTTCGAGCGCCTCCATCATGGTCTCCAGCTTGGCGCGGTAGATTTTCTTCATTTTCGCGGCATATCGTGACAGATAGCCACGTTTCAAAAATTCCGCCATCGCGGCTTGGGCGAGCTGATCGGTGTGCAAATCGGTCGATTGCTTCAGGAAACGCAGACGCTCGATCACACTTTCCGGGCCTATGCACCAGCCGACGCGAAGTCCGGGGAAAGCGATCTTGGAGAAACTGTCGATCTGGATCACGTCGCCCAAACGGTCGAGCGATTTGAGGGAGAGCGCCGGTGAACCAACGAAGCGCAGACGGCCATAGATCGTGTCTTCTACGATCGGTACCTGATAGCGGGCAGCGATCTCAAGCAAACGCCGCCGCCGCGCGACGGGAAGCGTGGTGCCAGTCGGATTGTGAAAATCGGGCGTAAGAAAAATCAGTTTCACGCGATTTTGCTGCAGAACGGTCTCCAGCGCGTCGAGATCGAACCCGACGTGCCCGGTGCGCGACGCGTCCGCTTCGACGTTGACCGCCAGCATTCGAATGCGAGCCGCCGTAAATATTGCAATGGCTCCCGGATACGCGGGGTTTTCGAGGGCGACGGAATCGCCGGGACGGAGGAACGCCTTGCAGACCAGGTCGATGGACTGCTGGCAGCCATTGGTGATGAGCAACTGCTCGTTACGGACGGCCAGGCCTTCGCCACGCAGCATGTCGAGCAGGGCGCGCTTCAGCGGTTCGTATCCGTCGGTCGGTCCGATTTCCAGGATGCGGCGGCCGGCGCCGCGAAGGACAGCGCTGCAGCAGCGGCGAAAATCCTCGATGGGGAATTGTTCGTCAGACGGACTCGCTTTGGTGAACGCGATCGTTCCCGGTGGGACGCAGGGCATCAGGCGGCTCAGTCCTTCATCGCCGCGTTCATCCGCGAAAAGAGCTTCCCAGCGAATCGCGCCATGGCCGTTACTGTGACCATTCCCATTCGTGCGGGGCGGCGGAGTGAATTGCTTCAGCGCAGGCACTGAAATGTAAGTTCCGCGTCCAACGTGGCCCTGGATCAGACCCTCGGATTCAAGCGCGGCATACGCGTTCGCGATCGTCGTACGGTGGACGCCAAGTTGGACTGCGAGTTCGCGGCTGGCAGGGATGCGATCGCCCGACCTCAGTTCGCCGGAGTGGACCAGCGCGCGAAGCTGGTCGCGCAATTGCACGTACAGCGGAACGTGGCTTTCGGGCTGTAAATGAAGCGGTAGCATTGGCTGGTTCCTGGCGCCAATATATAGATGAAATCATACGCGTAAAGAGCCAATTTGTCTTCCGTTAGCGATCCACGTATAACTTCACGGACGGCCGTCCACTCTAAGGAGAATCGGGGGCCTTCGCGCGAATGGGATTCAATCGCGCAAACACTGTGGTTGGATTATGATAGGTGAGGTGCGTTGGTCAGCTGTCCGCCGTTCGGTTCGTGGTCCCCAAATTACAGGAGAAAGTTCATGGAGCGAGCATTAAGCCTGGAGTTTCTGCGTGTGGTCGAAATGGCCGCAATTGCATCAGCGCGAACCATGGGACAGGGAGAGCGGCATAAGTCCGACCAGGCCGCGGTGGAAGCGATGCGGGCGGAAATGGACGGCGTAGGGATGGACGGAACGATCGTGATCGGAGAGGGCGAACGGGACAAGGCTCCGATGCTATACATCGGCGAAAAAGTCGGCGCGGCCGTTCGCGATAAGCATAGCGCGTATCCGAAGGTCGACATCGCCGTCGATCCACTGGAAGGCACAAACCTATGCGCAACGGGCGAACCGAACGCGATCACAGTGCTAGCGGCGAGCGAACCGGGAGGCCTGCTGCACGCGCCCGACATCTACATGGAAAAGATCGTCGTTGGCCCGCCATGCAAAGGCGCGATCGATCTGGACGCCCCGGTGAAGATCAATCTGCAGGCGATTGCGCGGCGACTCGACCGCGACGTGGAAGATCTGGTGGTAATCGTTCTCGATCGCCCGCGGCATGAAAAGCTGATTAACGAGATTCGCACGGCCGGCGCGCGCATTCAACTGATTGGCGACGGCGACCTCTCTGCTGGAATCCGGGCGGCCGTTCGCGGGACGTCGGTGCACGCAGTAATGGGAATCGGAGGGGCGCCGGAAGGTGTTCTCACGGCCGCCGCGTTGCGTTGCCTGAATGGGCAGATTCTGGCGCGTCTGGTGCTTACGAAGCCGGATGATGAAGAACGCATGCATCAGATGGGCATCAAGGACTGCAAAAAAATCTACGATACCGCCGACCTCGCTCCCGGCAAGCGCATCATCTTCGCGTGTACGGGCGTAACACCGGGCGGCATGTTAGACGGCATTCGCTTGTTCCGCGATGGCATCCGAACACACTCGCTGATCATGACGGCGGAAGGCGGCGAGGTGCGCTTCGTAGATTCAGTCCACCTGGAGAAACATCCTGCGGTTGAAGTTCGCTTCTCTTAGTCAGCCGCTTGCACGTTTCTGATGATGACCAGCAGGGAACTGTACCCGCGCGCGTTTTCACGGCGAAATATGGAAACTGCCGTCACGCTTCACGAAGCCATGCGCCATGTGCGGGGTGTTGAATGCAGCCGCGGAGCGGCCTTCCCGGTCGAGGAGGATGAGGCCGCCGGTCGTGCGCGAGCGATGCGCGAGTTTGCGAATGCAGGCATCGGCAACGAATTGCGCATGATTGTACTGGGGCTGCGCGCCCTCCGGACGCGGCTGCAAACGATATGGCGCCTCGGGCGGCTCCGCGAGTAGATCGATTGCCATCTTGGCCATCACAATTTTCATGATGCCTTCGCCATTTCCAGTGCAGGAGACGCCGCCGAATTCCGCGTCAGCGTAGCAGCCACAGCCGATCAACGGAGAGTCTCCTACTCGGCCTGTGTGCTTGCAGCAGGTGCCACCGGTCGACGTGCCGGCGAAGATCCCACCATGAGAATCGACGGCAACGGCTCCCACGGTCCCTTGCGCATGGCTCGCGTGGTTTTCGGCAGCGTGTGAGTCCGCACGGCACAGCTTCCACGCATAGCGCTCCCGATCCGTAATCAATTCCGCGGGATCACAGAGAAGCATGCCGTTTTCCTGCGCAAACTGCTCCGCTCCCTGGCCGACAAAGAGGATGTGTTTGCTTTGTTCGAGGATGCGGCGTGCCAGCCGAATGGGATTGCGCACGCGCTCGACTGCGGCGACCGCACCAGCTTTCAGAGTGGAGCCGTCCATAAGGATGGCGTCCAACTGAACTCGCCCATCCAGCGTCAGGTGCGAGCCGTACCCGGCGTCAAATATAGGGTCTTCTTCGAGGACGACGATAGCGGCTTCAACCGCGTCGCCGGCGCCGCCTCCGGCAGAGAGAATTTTCCAGCCGGCCTCTAGCGAATTGCGAATTCCGTTCTGGCAGGCGGCAAAACTCTGGTTCGGAATTGCCCACGCTCCGCCGTGAACGATGAGTGAAGGTCGCAAGGCAGGTCAGAGATGAACGTGGGATATCACAGTAGCGCCAATCGCGATCAGGGCAGGACCGAGCACGAGAGCAAGTGCCATCCCGAGCAAAAGTTGTAACGCGTTTTGGCGGCGCCGTGCAACTTCCTCGGTCGGAAGAGCGCGTTCAGGGATTCCAAATCCCAGCATAGCGCGGAAGATATTCAGGTCCCAAAAACGAAATTCGCGGCGCAGTTGCCAGAGAAGATCCAAGCCGGCACAAACGATGAGTATCCCAATTACGACCAGCAATTTGGGCATCTCAACTGCCTCTTCCTGCAGAACGCGTTAGGGCTCGTCCTTCGGGTGGCGGATCGTTAGATAAACGTGTAGTGAGGTGTACGGGGGCTGCTGTGCGGGTTTCAACGTTCGCGGGGGCGGCGACCGCCGCCTTGCGACCGCTACCTTCCGTCTGGCTCCATGTGTGCACGATGCGATGGATCACGGTAATGTTAGGTCCAATCGCCAGAATCCACAGCGCCAGCCCCATTTGGTTGACGAGACCGCCAACGATCATAAGGACGAGCCGTTCCGGCCGGTCCCAGAATCCCACATCCTCCACCGGCACCAGCGACGCAGCGCGCGCTTTCGCATAGGCCACCATCACGGCGCCCGCCATAGCGACGCCGGTGACGATTGCGTATGAAAAGCGGTTTACGCGAACGAAATAAACGAGAAGCCCGAGAAAGAGCATCAGGTCGGCATAGCGGTCGACAATGGATTCTAGGAAACCACCGAACTTCGAAACGCGGTTTTGATTGCGGGCAACGGGACCGTCGAGCAAGTCGCACGATCCGGCCAGAATCATCAGGCCTGCGGCGGCCGCAAATCTTCCCGTGGCGAAAAGCACACTCGCCCACAGATTGAGGACGAGGCCTAACCATGTGATGAGGTTCGGCGGGACGCCGGTGGCGGCGATAATGGATGCAATTTTTCCGATAGGCCAGGAGAGGTACCGGCCGATCGTCCGCGTCAACATGGGAGCAGGTGACCCCTGTCAAGCTTCATCGTGGATGGTGGTCAACCGAACCACTTCGTATTCTTTCACTCCGGCTGGGGTCGCAACTTGAACCTCGTCGCCAACCTTCTTGCCCAAAAGCGCGCGGCCGATGGGCGAACTTGTGGAGATAAGTCCTTTGGCCGCGTCAGCTTCCTCAATCGTAACGAGCTTATATTCGATTTTCGCGTCTTTCGCAACGTCAAGTACGACGATGCGGGAGCCATAAGCCGCCCGATCTTTGGGCAGATTGCCGAGGTTCATCAAGGAAATGTCCGCCATACGTTTATGGAGCTGTCCCAGCCGGGCCGAGACGTAGGCTTGGCGCTCCTTGGCATATTTGTACTCTGCGTTTTCGGAAAGATCGCCATGCGCGCGCGCCACTTTGATTTCTTTTGGCAGTTCGTCATGGAGTTCGTGCTCCAAAGCAGCGATCTCGTCCTTTAGCTTCTTTTTAATCCGCTCAGCTAGGTCCGTCATCTCGGGTTGTAACTTCGGGTCGGCCGACATATCAGTCACGGTGTGAGGCTACCTATCAGTATAAAAGATTTCGCAGCAGCCGCAAACAGTCGTCCTGGTGCGGGTCAGGTAAATGACCCCCTGTCGGACGCCGCCGCGTATCCACTCGGATCTTCAATGGACCTCGATTGTCAGCGAGGCGGTTTGTGTTTTGCCGTGCGCATCCTTAGCTGTGAGGACGTATGTGGTGCTTTTTTTTGGGGCGATCTCGATACATCGGGTCAGGGACGGCCATGTCGGGCGCCCCGTATCGGGCTGAATCGTGACACTTTGCGCGTTAGCGACGCCGTAGCACATTTGAACGTTATCGCCCCGGTGAATCGCGCCCGGCGTGGCGTAGAAGCTGACGATCTTGAACTGATCCCCTCCCAGCGTATCGAGCGATCGCTGATCTTCCTCGCGCTGCGCGGCGCCGGCTTGTACCTTCGCTCGAGCCTGATAATCGGAGTTCTGCTGCCAGCGATAGGCGAACACGGCCACAGCATAGATGGCGGCAATCACGACAGCGATCCACGTGTACCGAAAGATTCTGTGGGGCAGATCGCGACGGGGTTCCGGAGGCTTGGGGTGCGGTTCGGGCTCTGTGAACATCGGCTTTTGTTTAGAACTGTCCTGGCGAGTTACGAGTGTTGAATTTCAAATTTTGCTCTAGATCCATTGGTTGCGCTTCAGAGTAGCTGATGATCCAGCCGCTTGCCGCTCAACGGCACCTGCTCGGTGATTTCCAGGCCGTAACCTTCGAGTGCGACAATCTTTCGCGGGTGATTCGTCATCACGCGGATTCGCCGCAGCCCCAGGTCGATCAGGATCTGTGCGCCGATGCCGCTCTCGCGCTGCGCTTTTCGCTGGACTCTGAGATCCTGATCCACCTCGCCCCGCGAATGATACCGAATGCGGGGGAGCGCGTCGGTTTCGGGTTCGCGCGGGTCAATATGAAATCCGCGGCCGGTGTGGTGCAGATATACGAAAACTCCGCGATCCTCGTTCGCAATGGCGCGTAGAGCCAACTCGATCATCTCGTGGCAGTCGCACGACGTCGAGCCGAACATGTCTCCCGACAGGCAGTGGGAATGCAGACGCACCAGGGGCTCTTTGGAAGGACGCGCGTCGCCGCTCTCGCTGACGTCACCCCGCACTAGCGCGACGTGCAGTTCGTTGTCCACCTCGCTCGAGTACGCGATCATGCGGAAATTGCCGTGCCGCGTCGGCAAAACGGATTCCGCGATTCGCCGCACGTAGCGCTCGTGCTGCATGCGGTAACGAATCAAGTCCGCCACCGTTACAAGCTTCAGACCGTGCTCGATGCAGAATGGCGTCAATTGCGGAACACGCGCCATAGTGCCGTCTTCGTTCATTATTTCGCAGATGACGCCGGAAGGATCGAGGCCAGCCATGCGCGCGAGATCGACGCACGCTTCAGTCTGTCCTGCGCGTACCAGAACGCCTCCGCTGCGCGCCCGCAGCGTGTGCACGTGGCCGGGACGCGCCAGATCCTCCGGACGCGTGTTCGGATCGATCGCCGTGAGGATGGTAGTTGCCCGGTCAGCCGCGCTCACCCCCGTCGTTGTGCCGCGCCGAGCGTCAATCGGCTCGCAAAATGGCGTGCCGAAGAGAGAAGTGTTCCGCGGCGAAATCGGTTTCAAATCGAGCGCGTCGCAACGCGCCTCTGTCATGGCCAGACAAATCAGGCCCCGGCCAAACTTCGTCATAAAATTGATCGTTTCCGGGGTAATTTTCTCGCCCGCCAAGGCGAGATCGCCTTCATTTTCGCGGTCTTCGTCGTCCACCAGGACGATCATTCGCCCGCGGCGAATTTCGTCGATAGCCTCTTCTACAGTTGCGAATGGCGCCCGGTGTCCGTTCATACGAACTTTCAGCGTATACCGAACTTGCCTGCACCGGCAACCCCGTGGCGGCTACTGATTACTCTCAAGGGACACGGTGTCGAGGGGCCTGCGCTGCCCGTTTCTTCTGAGCGTAATCTGGCATGAAGAGGGGTCAGGTAAATGCCCAAGGATTTTGTCATCCGGCTGCGGTGTCCGTACGGCGATGGGGACCGCACGGTGCTGCTGCAGGAGCGCGACGAGACGCTCGCGCAAATTCTCGAGAAGCCCTGGGATTTCGAGTGCCCGGTCCACGGCGTGCAGTGCGAGGTGCCGCTTTCGGGTAATGAGAACGCCCGAACCGCTGGGGCGCCTCGGCGCGCGGGTGCGGCTGGTGTTGCCGTCGATGAATTGCCAGTCAGGGAGCAAGCGAAGCCGCGTTCGAGCGCGCGCATTTCGATTCACATTCCGGTGATGGCGTACGGGTGGTCGCGGAACGAAATCTCGTTCCACGAAAGCACGACAACGCTGTTAGTGAACGCCAGCGGTGGCCTGATTACCCTGGCCGCGAAGGTGAACGTCGGCGACGCGATCTTCGTCGTCAATCAAACCACAAACGAGGAGCAGGAGTGCCGCGTTGCATACGTTGGTCCGGAGTTCGAAGGCAAGCTGCGCGTTGGGTTCGCGTTCAAGAAACAGGCGCCGAGCTTCTGGAAAATTGACCGGCACGAAGTCCGAATTTTGAAACCGGTTAAGGTTACGGTGCGCGGTACGGATCGAAAGGGCCAGAAATATTCACAGACGGCGATGGCCTTGGATATCAGCAAAAATGGTGCACGGCTGGATGGTGTGGGTTTCCTGACCTGGCCGGGAGAAGTGATCGAAGTGAAACGAGGATGGAAGTCGGCGCGGTTTCGGGTGATTTGGGTCGGTGACATGGGCGCGCGCGCGGATCAAGCCGGAATCTTCCTGCTCGATACGGGAATGAATATCTGGGGCGTTTCGCTCTAGCGCTGATATACCGCAACATCAACCTCTTTGCTTTGTTTGGAACTTACCTTTTCGCCCGACGTTTTCGTTTTCGCACCTGCGACCGCTTTCGCCGCCGCGGCTGCGCGTCACTGCGAGCGAGCTTCGTTTGAAGCGTCTTGGGAAGTTTCGCGAAAACCAGGCTGTGAGCTTTGCGCAGCCAGCCCGCGAGTTCCGCGTGATCGCGTGGATAGTCCGATTCCAGTGCCACCCACTGCGCCCGGGCCAAATAGGGCGCGGGAACGATTCCGGGGCGCTCGATCAATTCCGCAAAGTCTTCATTTGAACATTTGAACGAGAGGCAGTATTGGGCAGGTTCAAACGGCGCGACCGCAAAAATCTTCCCGCCTACCTTGAAGACGACGTTGTCGCCCCATTGGATTTGCTCGGTCACATGCGCGAGCGAGAGACAAAGCTCGCGGAGCCAGTCGATGTCCATGCTTAGAACTTCGTCCGTGGGTGCAAGACGTGGTTGCGTCTGCTACTCGTACCGCAGCGCGATAATCGGGTCGACGCGCATCGCACGCCGGGCGGGCACGTAGCATGCCGCCAGCGCCACCAGCACCAGGATCGCTGCCGTGATCAGGAAGCTTGGCGCGTCAAACGATCCGATGCCGTACAACAGCCGATTCATACCTCGCGCCAGCAACACGGAAAAGCCGAGCCCAAACGCTATTCCGACGGCGACCATCGCCATACCGCTGCCGAGGATCAAGCGCACTACGTCTCGCGGTTGCGCGCCTAGAGTGATGCGGATTCCGATTTCCTGCGAGCGCTGATTCACGGAATACGACATAACACCGTACGTTCCGATTGCGGCCAGCACGAGAGCGATCAGTCCGAAGGCGCCAAGCAGGTCTGCGCCCATTTTGGGAGCGGTCAGCGATTCCACAAGCAACTGGCCCATCGTTTCGACGCGCAGCAACGGCACGGCCGGAATCATCGAGTGCACGGTGTTTCGAACGCTGGCCATCGCCTGCGTCGGATCGCCTTTCGTTCGGACGTACAGCGTCACAGCCGGTGAATAGTGTTGCTTGAGGGGGAAATAGATCGCGGGCTGTGGGGGTTCGCCGACGGAAATGTACTTTGTCGTTTTCACCTCGCCGACGACATTTACCACCCACGTCTCGCCGAGGAAATGCAGGCGCTTCCCAATCGGGTCCTCGCCCGGCCAGAACGTGTCCGCCGCCGCCTGGTTCACTATGGCGACATCCTGCGTTGTGGCGCCGTCCTGATCTGTAAACGTGCGGCCGCGCAGCAGCGAAATACCGGCTGCGTCGAAAAATCCCGGCGCAATCGCTTCGACGGGCGTGAGTTTGCCATTCCGCGGATCGGTCGCGTCGACCCCGTCTGTAAACGTCGTGCGCTGGAGCGATCCCGAGAAAGGAGCCGTGTCGGAAAGGCTGGCCGCTGCAACCATTGGCAGCGTATCGAGACGCTGCGCAACGTCGCGGTAGAAATTTTCGGCTTGCGGTTGCTGGTAGTGCTCGGGTGCAAGATCGATCGATGTCACCAGCTCGTGCTTCACTTCGAATCCCGGATCAATCTTTTGCGCATTGCTCAGGCTGTGGATGAACAGGCCCGCGCCCACCAGCGCGACCAGCGACAACGCAACCTGTACCATTACGAGCGCACCGCGCAAGCCGTACCAGCGAGAACTGCCTGTGGGAGCGCCCGTGCGGTCTTTTAACGCAGCCATGCGATCCGTTCGCGAGGCCTGTAGCGCGGGAACGAGCCCAAAGAGCAGTGTTGCGATAACGGCCATCCCCAGCGTGTAGAGAAGGACGCGCGTGTCTATGCTGAAATCGAGATGGGCAACTACGTCCGCAGGCAGGAACGATACGAGAACCGATTTCGCCCAGAAGGCCGCGAGCACTCCCAGCGCGCCAGCCAGGAGAGCCAGCAAGAAGCTCTCGGTGAGCAGTTGCCGGATCAACCGCAAGCGCGAAGCTCCTAGCGCGAGCCTGACGGCAACTTCCCGCTGCCGCTTCGTCGCACGCGCGAGGAGCAGGTTCGCGACGTTTGCGCAGGCGATCAACAGCACCAGCCCGACGATCAGCATCATCATCCCGCCGGCCAGCACGAAGACGCTATGGAACTGCGGAGGGATCGTCGTTTCAGTGATGGGAATCACCATCTCGTTCCGGCCGCCATTTTGCTTCGGATATGCTTTTTCCAGCTGCAGACCGATATCGTGGACGGCAACTTGCGCCTGACGTGCCGTAACGCCGGGCTTGAGCCGGGCAACCATGGTGGCCACGCGGAAGGCGCGGTCGTACAGGAAACCCTTGAACACTCCAGTCAATGCCTGGTCGCGCATCGAAAGAGGGATCCAAAGGTCCGGGCTATTCAGATTTCCGACCGCATCGAATTTTCGGGGCATCACTCCGATCACTGCATATTCCTGATCGTCCAGCCGGATCGTCTTTCCCAGCACACCGCGATCGGCGCCAAAGCGAGCGTTCCACAGCGTGTAGCTCAGCACGGCAACCGGCCGCGGCGAGTTCTCTTCCTCCGGCGAAAAGCCGCGGCCCAGAAACGGATGCACTCCAAGGAGATCGAAAAAGTTGGCGTTCACGAGTTCAACGGATTGTTGTTCGGGCTTGCCGCCGCCGATCGTCAAGTTCATTCCGTCTTGAATCACTATTGCCGCGCCTGAAAAGACACTCGAGGCCTGCTGGCGGTAGTCGACTGCGTTCATATAAGGAGTGGGCAGGAACTGCTGCTCCGGCCCCTTGCGGCTTTGTGCGGTGGAGTAAAGCGCAACTACGCTTCCGGGATCTTCGATGGGCACGCCGTGGAGAAAGATTGCTTTCACCAGCGTGAAAATTGTGGTGTTGGCGCCGATGCCGAGTCCCAGCGAAAGCACCGCGACGGCGGTGAATCCTGGCGACTTGACAAGCATCCGAAGCCCGAACCGCACGTCTTGCATAAAGTTCGCCATCGGTACCCCCGCGTATGGTTCGGTAAGTCATACGCCTGAATCGGCACGTTTTCAATCGTTTATCGAGGCGGCAGGCTCTGAGACCAGGCCAACGATTCGTAAGCACATTGTCTACTATTCGAGTTGGTACGGGATTGACATCGGCTCGAAACCTGTTAAGAATCACCGCAATTCGCAATTACATGCCTTATTCCTTCTACTTGGACTCGGATAACGGCATTGTGTTAGCTCGCTTCACGGGGCCCGTGACAGATGAGCTATTCGCAGAATTCTTTCGCGGCGGTGGTCGCCGAGAATTCGCGTCGTTGCAATTCCGCGGCTCGATCGTGGATTTCTCCGGCGTAACTTCGTTCGACGTCAGTGCGGGAATCGTACGTGCGCTCGCGTGGGAACCGCCCATCGATGCCGACTCGTCTCGGCTGCGCGTGATCGTTGCGCCGGGGACGCACGTTTTCGGCACGTTCCGCATCTTTGCCTCACAGGGGGAGGATACGCGTCCGAATCTGCACGTAGTTCGAAACATGGCGCACGCCTATATCATCCTTGGCCTCGTTGAGCCCAAGTTCACGCTGGTGCCGGAGCCTCTAGCCGGATAACGACTGCTGGTTCTGCGCCTGGTCCCGCGCCGCGTTATAATCAAGACACTCGCACGGACATGGCAGACCTGAAAATACTCGAACCGGCGCCGGAGCTGCATGAAGCGCGTTGGTGGGACCCTGAGCCAAATCGGAAAGTGCATTGCTATTTGTGTCCGCGGCACTGTCATATCGGGCAGGGCCAAGCGGGATTCTGCTTCATCCGTGTAAACCAAGGCGGGAAGCTGTACAGCGTCGGCTACGCGCGTCCGGCTGCGCTGCAGATCGATCCGATCGAGAAGAAGCCGCTCAACCATTTCCTTCCGGGCACGCGCATCTTTTCCATGGGCACAGCGGGATGCAACATGGGATGTTTTTTCTGTCAGAACTGGGATATCTCTAAGTCACACTCCGACCAGGTTCACTCAACCTATATTTCGCCCGAAGACGTCGTCTCGCTGGCAAAGCGCAATGGGTGCCCTTCGATCGCGTTCACCTACAACGAGCCGACCATTTGGGGAGAATATGTGATCGATATTTGCGCTGCGGCAAAAGAAGCCGGCCTGAATACGGTGATGGTGTCGAACGGCTACATCACGTACGACGCGTTCCACGACGTTTTCGACCACATCGACGCCGCGAACATCGATCTGAAAGCGTTCACTGAGAAGTTTTACGGCAAAATTACACTGACTCATTTGCAGCCCGTGCTGGATACTCTCGAATGGCTGAAGAAGGAAACAAACGTCTGGTTCGAAATGACGAATCTGATGATTCCGACGTTGAACGATGCCAGTGAAGAAACGCGCCGATTGTCGGAATGGGTGCTCGAACATTTAGGCCCGGACGTACCCCTGCACTTCACCGCGTTTCATCCGGATTTCAAGCTGCAGGATAAGCCGCGCACGCCACCGGAAACTCTGCACGCCGCGCGGAAAATCGCGCTGGAAGCAGGGCTGCATTACGTCTATGAAGGAAACATCTTCAGCGACGGCGCGCACACGTCATGCCCGTCATGCCGCACGCTGCTGATTCGCCGTTCGTGGCACGATGTCGAACAGAATCGTTTGAAGAACGGATGCTGCCCGAACTGCGGCCTCGCTATCCCAGGCCGCTGGACCAGCCCGCGTGGCCAAACGCAGGTCAAGACATCTGCCAGTCGTGAATCCTCGGTCGACGACCATTACAACCACCTCAACCTGTAGCTATGGGCCGCAGAAGCGGGTAATGCCTATGCCCATTTATTTACCCCAGACTTCTGAGCCGCTGCAGACCCTCGAACCCCAGATTTCCCTCGCATTTCTCTTCAATGTGCGATGTAACCTTGACACGGAACCTTTCCGGAGCCACGAACGCGCACCTTCGCCGTTGCCTCGGCCAGCGACACTGTGTTTTCGATTGAAATACGCAGAGCCTTGGGCTAGATTCTGTGATGGGGTCGTGGCAGGTAGAGCATCAGTCCCAGTGACAATGGCGGGCTGGTTGTGCTGTCCTTCTTATCAGCGGTATAGGATCAAATATGATGCGAAAACCCCTTCTTTCGCGTGGTCCCTTTCTCGTAGGTCTATGTCTCCTCAGCTTGGCGATATTTCCAGGCATTGGTGAGAATTCTCAGCCCGGCGCCAAACGCGTGCCCGGCCTGTCCGATTGGACGACGCGCCACCTGATCTATCCGCGGACCGGTCCGATCGACAAGATGATCGCTGCACAGCGCGATCCGCGGGCGATGATGATGTGGCAGCGGCAGCTTGGCCGCCGCGGCTGGCGTGGTGGCCGCGGACAGGCTGGCAGCACGAGTAAGGGCCCGCACCGCGACTGGAGCATCTATCTGGGGCAGAACGGCGTCGCGCCGATGATGTATCCCGCGAAATACAGCTTCGATCTCACGGCAGCACCCAGTTGCACGAACGATTTCGTCGTTTATCCAATCGATGCGGCAGGAAGCGCTGCTCAGCCAAACATCGTAGCCTTCAACAACCTGTACAGCGGAACCACTCCCGCGGGTCTTTGTGCTGGTACTTCAGCGAATGTCTATTGGTCATATAACGTGCAAGGAATACCGGGCGGGGGAGCTGTGACGACTTCTCCCGAGCTTTCTTTCGACCAGAATGGAACTGGAACCGGCAAGAAAGTCGCATTCGTTGAGTCAGGAAGTGGCGCCGCGCATTTTCATGTTCTGGCATGGAATGCAGGCGACGGGCGACAAGCAGGCAATCTTCAGGCAGTAGGACTTGGTCAGATCGTGACTGCGACTGTCGCTAGTGGCGGCACTAAGTATCACACTGGCGACACAGGAGCCATCATCCAAAATGGCAATCAAACAGGAACATATCGCGTCGCGAGCCATAGCGGACCCGGAAACAATGGACCGGTGGCCACGATCACAATTACGGCCGTCGGTACAGGCTATACAGCGGGGGGGCCGCTGAGTACAACTACGTCACGGGCAGGAGCCGGTGGACTTACGGTCGATATTACGACTCAGGCGCCGGTTACGATCAACACGTTTGTGACCACAACACCGGCGATTGGCACAGGAACAGCGACGGCGACCGACCTGCCATTTGGTTCCTCGACCGACACCCTCTCTTCGCCATACATCGATTATGGTGCGGACACGGCTTACGTCGGAAACGACGTGGGGCAGCTCTATCGCATCAAGGACGTCTTCTGCATGGGAATCAACGGTGTGAACCACGACTGCGCCAGCGAATCCAGCGGTCCGTCGCCCAGCATCGACACAACTTGGGGTGCAGGAGGATTCGTCCAAGTATGTGGCGGCGTGCTGACCTCTCCGACTGTTGACTTCGCGACGGGAACTGTTTTCGTTGGTTGTTCGGATGGGAATCTCTATGGGGTTACGCAGCAGGGGCAAGTCAGCTCGGTGCAAGTGGGGACCGGCGGAACGCACGGCGGGATCGTCGCTACACCGATGGTCGATGACATAGACGGCTTCGTCTATGCGGTTAGCGGGGCCGGATCCGCGAGCGGCGGGGCCTCGGGAGTCCTCGTGCAGGCCAGCGATAAGAACCTGGGTTCATTTGCCGCAGTTCCGATTGGCACGGGCGGCCAATGCGATGCCGAAGAGCCGACTGTGAATAACGCCTACCTGAACAGCATCACCTCCGCGGGCGCCCTGATCTATGTGACGGGCGTATCTGGAACCGTTGCTGGCTGTGCCCCGAATTCCGGCAACACTACGACGCCACCTTCTATTATGGTGTACGGCGTAGCGCTCACTGCGACCGGGACTGTTGCTGCAGGCGTTCCGAAGTGGTCCGAATCGCTCGGCGGCGGACCAGGCTATCAATGGGCTCCACTGATGGAGTTCTACAACCCGGCGACCGCGACAGACTGGTTGTTTTTCGGCGCTCTCGAGGACCAGCAGAGTCCGAGCGGAAATCTCGGGTCGGTGAACATTGGAACTTCGTTTATGAACGGCGGTGTTGGTCTTACCGTTGTGCAGGAGGGTATGGGTCCAACCGGCATGATTGTGGATAACGACAGTTCCTCCGGGCAGGCATCCAGCATCTACTTTGGTGCTACACGGGAAAACACCACATGCAACGTGACCACGGTTACCACAAACACGGGAGGGTGCGCCGTGAAACTGACCCAGAATGGTCTGCAATGAACGACGAAGCTCATGTGAGAAGCGACGCGAAATCGGAGTCGTCGCGGATGCAAAAGAAGCCGTACGCGAAGCCCTCATTCCGATGCGAACAGGTTTTCGAGACCATGGCCATTGCGTGCGGCAAAACGGGTAATGTCAGCGCACAGTGCTCTGGACCTCAAGCGAAATTCTCCTAGAGAGATTGCGGAATGTGTTCGTCGGGCGACATTCATCGAGAACTGGCGGTAGAACTTCTGCACTCTGCGGGTGAAATCCGATCGATCGCGCGTGGCGGAAGCATGTTGCCGACAATTTTCCCCGGAGACGGGCTGAAAATCCGAAAACAACGTTTTGAACAGGCAAAGGCGGGCGATGTGGTTCTTGCCATCAATCGCGGCCATTTGTGCACCCATCGCGTCGTGCGCGAGGAACTCCGACCCGGTGGCCGAGTATTGATTACCCGCGGTGATTCACTGCCATTCGAGGATCCCGACCCGGTGCGCAAGGAAGACTTTCTCGGATCCGTGGAATTTGTTGTGCGTCGCGATCGACGGTTCTGTCCCGAAGCCGGCCACGGCGTGGTGCGTTCGATCCTCCGAATGCTGTTGCAACGGTCTACGAGTCTCAGGAACAGCCTTCTTCGCGTTCATTTCCTGCTTCGCCGCATCATTCAGCGGCCAAACGTGCGATATGAGGCTAAACTGTCTGGAGATGTTGCTTGAACAGCCGTGCCGGAATCGCGCCCGTTCAGCCACTCGGTCGAATCCCAGCCAGTACCACAACAATTGAAATCGGCGGCATTGCAGTGCGGTTGCGATCCGATAAGCCCGGTTTCGACGAAGTACTTTCAAGTCGCTATGCGGGATTTTTGAGCGAGGATGCCGCCGCCTCGTCTGAGTTCGACATACTCCTTCAGAGTTCCGCGGCGAGCATGGAGCCTGAGTTGCAACTTTCCAAGCGCGGCTGCGTGTGGCGCATCGAGCGTGGCGATCTTGCGGCCGAATGGAACGCCGTTTCGCGGCGTGGCTGGGTGAGGCAAGAAGCGAACCCATACTCGATCGACGCAGTGCTCCGGATCGTCCACACCCTGCTGCTGGCAGAAGAAGGAGGGTTCCTGCTCCACGCGTCGAGCGTTGTCCGCAACGGGCGCGCGTTCCTTTTCACGGGAGTTTCGGGTGCGGGTAAGACGACGATTTCGCAGCTTGCTCCGCCGGACGCTGTTTTGCTGACGGACGAGATTTCGTACATTCGCCGCAGCGGCGATGGGTATCGCGCCTACGGAACGCCGTTCGCGGGTTCTTTACAAAGGTCCGGAGAGAATGTCTCTGCGCCTATCGGGGGCGCATTCCTGCTCGAGAAGGGCCGCGAGAATTGCCTGGCCTCGGTCGATACGGCCATGGCGGCGCGATCTCTGCTTCGAAACATTCTGTTCTTCGCGCGCGATACGGACCTCGTGAAGCGCGTGTTCGAAGCCGCCGTTGAGTTCGTGTCATGTGTTCCCGTGCAAAGACTGGCCTTCGCGCCCGACGAGCGCGTTTGGGATCTGATCCGATGAGCGAACGATTTATTGCCCGCGGGCCGGCTCTCGCATACCGGGTCTTAGGTGGCGAAACAATCGTCATGTCAGCCGGCGACACAACGCTGTTCAGCCTGGACGAACTGGGATCGTTTATCTGGCGCATGGCGGATGGACGAACGCCGCTGAGCTCGATTGTGGCTGGTATTTGCGACCAGTACGATGTCCCTCCTGAAACCGCAAGTCGCGACGCCGAGGAGTTTGTGGCAGGACTGGCAAACCGAGGATTGCTCGTTATTTCCGACCATGCGATTGCCGAAGCAGACCGCGTCCCAGGAGCCAATTCATGAGTTTGTTGCAGGAGCTAAGCAGCAAGGCCTTTCGCCTCGGTGTGCCGCTTAGCGCCCATCTTGATCTAACGTATCGCTGCAACGAACGCTGCGACCATTGCTACCTGGAGCATGATGATAAGGGTGAAATGACCACGGCTGAGATATTCAGCTTGCTGGACCAAATGGCAGGAGCAGGCGTTCTGTTTCTGACGTTGAGCGGCGGCGAGCCGCTCATGCGGCGCGATCTTTTCGACATTATTGCACGCGCGCGAGACCTGACGTTCCAGATCAAGCTGAAAACAAACGCCGTGATGATTCGAGAAGAGCAGGCAAAGCGTCTCAGGGCGCTTGGGGTCGACAAAGTTCAGATCAGCGTGTACTCGCACCGCCCGGAAGTCCATGACGCAATCACGCGACTGCCCGGATCGTTGAAGCGCACGATTGGCGCGATCCGTTTCCTCAGGTCGCAAGGCCTGAATGTTATCGTCGCGAACGTCCTGATGCGTTACAACCTGCACGACGGGCCGGAAGTGCAGAAGCTCGCGCGGGAGTTGGATGCGAAATACACCCTCGATCCAACGATCACGCCAATGATGGACGGCAACACCTCGGTCCTGCAACTGCGCATCGGCCGCGACGATTTAGCGAACGTCTTGCATAATCCCGACCTGGTGGGAGATGTGGATCAGTTCTGCGCACCGCCTGCGCCTGTGGACGAAAGTACGATGGACGATATCCCGTGCAGCGCCGGGCATACATCCTGCTACATCTCTCCATATGGCGATGTCTATCCCTGTGTGCAATTTCCGGTGCCTTGTGGAAACGTTCGCAGCGAAAGATTCATCGACATTTGGGAGCATTCGTCCGCGATGAACGACGTACGGTCGATTCGGTCGCGCGATCTTCCGACGTGTTCCAATTGCGCGCACGTTGGCACATGTACGCGATGCCCCGGCCTGGCCTACATGGAGGGCGATATGCGTGGTCCGTCTTCCGCGGATTGCGAGAAATCGTTCGCCCGTACGGGAGTGCTGACTGCTGGTATGAAGGCGAAAACGACGAGCCCCCTGATTGGTCTCGTGCAGATTGCTCTCGCGCCGGCAGCCGGGGCCGGCAGCGCAGCGTGAGCGATCAGCCTTCCCCTGGTTAAATGTCCGCCGCTAGTCCTCCAAACTGCAGTCCCATCCAGCACGCCGCCTGATCTGTAACGTTTCTACTCGCGCCACTTTGGCCGAAGGCTGTGTATCGCGGTACACGGCGCGTAAGTGGTTGTCCCTTAGAGGGATAGCCGCAGATAGTGATGGCTTCCGAATTGCCCTACCAGACCACGCAAGCGGGCCAGATCACTTATGCCTGCAGCATGAGGAAGAGAATAGAAATGGGTCGTATCTCATCGCAGCGTGAATCCAGAGGCTTCAGCATAATCGAGCTCATGATCGTGCTGGTTGTCGGCGCGATCCTTACAGCCTTGGCGGTGCCGTTGTTCACCAGTGCAATGGCGAACATGCGCATGAACTCGATGGCCGCCGCAGTCTCGGGAGCCGTGTCGAAGACGCGCTACCGAGCGATTATGACCAGTCAAATTTACGTGCTTGACCTGCACGCGCCGGCAGATACGTACATCGCGATCAACCAGAATACGGGCCAGACCGATCGGGCAGTTCCATTCCCAAGCTCTGCCATCGCGATTAACGGAGGCACTGCCGCTACATATGAATTTACTCTTTGCCCCAACGGGATGGTTTACGGGGCGGGAGGCAGCTGCACGAGTGCAGGAAATACTGCTCCACCAGTTATTTCGATCACCTACCAAGGTAGGCAGATCAATATCACAGTCTCGAGCGTGGGAAATGTCACAACGAACACAATTCACTAGCAGAAGGATTACGAGCGAAGGCTTCACGCTGATCGAGGTGATGGTGTCGATCCTGATCCTCGCCATCGGGTTGCTTTCGGTAGCCGCCTTCGTTACCGGCACGGTTGCCATGGGAACTCGCTCTCGGTACATGAATATGGCGAACGTTCTGGCCTCGGAAAAATTGGACGACCTTAATAAGCTGCCCTCGAGCGATCCCACTCTGTCCTGCCCTGGCGCCCCTGCCGGCGGCACGGTCTGCGGGGCCCTTGCCGGGGGAGCGGGCTGCGCCAGCAGCTATTTCTGCGACCAAGTGACCGTGAACGAAGCAAACGGTGCCGACTACGAGACTCAGACCGAAGACGTGAACGGGACTCCCACGACAAGCACAATTGTTCACACCAGCACCGGTTGTGTGGATACGCCGGCAAACTGTGGTGTGCCTGCGCCCGCGGGAGGCGGTTCCACATTCACCAGGCGATGGCAGATTTCGTACGATCCTACGATCAATGCCGTCGGCGGAGGGCCGAAGGCGGCCATAGATACCATGAGAGTAACGGTATTAGTTACATTAAACGGCGGAGTCGCTTCAACGCCGGTCACATTTCAGATGAGCATGGTGCGGCCATGACCCAAACGAAAATCATGTGTCATCACAGACAGCAGCTCTCGATGCAGAAGCTGACAAGCTCGGGTTTCACGCTAGTTGAACTCATGATCGCGATGGTTGTGTTCGTTGTTGTGGCGGGCGCCGCCTTTTCACTTTTCAATAAACAGGTTCAGCTTATTACGCATCAGCAAAATCTCTCGGCCGTGAACATCGGGCTTCGCAACGCTATGGCGCAGGTGGAGATGGATTTGTCCGGCGCCGGACAAAATCTGCTAAAGAACGTGCCCAACGCGCCAAGCATTTCTCTGGGCGTCATCATCCAAAATGATTCGCCTGGAACTGCGGGCGTTCCTGCTTGTGCGGTGAACACGGCGACGTGGGCTTACCCTGTCCCCAGCGCCTGCTTCGATTCGGTCGAGATCATGGGCGGCCCCAAATCCTGCAATGGTTGCGCGGCAACTTCGCCGTTCTATCCGACCGTGCCGGTGCTGCAGATCGTTGGTGTTGCAGACGCAATCCCTACTAACCCGGCAGATCCTGTTACCACGAGCGCGGTCGCGCCAATTTATTTGATCGACGCGAATCCCAGCGACACGGTTTCCCTGGCTACAATCGCGAGCAATTTTAGGACCGGTGACGAACTGCTGGTACTGAATCCCAGCAACACGCCGCTTACGACAATTCCTCCGACTCAGCCGCATTGCCCGTCGAATCCATCCGCGGCATTCGCATCGCAGTCGAGCTTCTGCATGACGGCGGTGACTTTGACTTCGAACGCGTCCGCCCTCGTTGCTGGATGCCCGAATAGCCTGGCTAGCTGCATAAAGCTCAATTCGTATAACACGACCAGCGTGAACGGGACGCCCGGGGCGCTCGATGACCCTCTCGGCATTTTTATCGATGCGCTCGCCCCCAATGGATACAACTATTACAACTCGATCTCGCCTGGCCCCTATGGCGGCGGCGGGAATCCGAATGCCTACGTCATAGATCTCGGCGCCCCCGGCGCTGGGTCGGCAAGCGTCTGGTATGCCGTCCAGACGAACCCTGCCAACGCAAACGATACTCAGTTGATGCGTTGCTTGGGTGCACCCTGTGCAGCGGGGGGCGGTCAGCCATTGACCGATCAGGTTATCGGCTTCAAGGTTGGCGCGGCCGTGTGGAACGAAGATCCGTCGGTCGCCCAAACCGATCTCAGTTCCTATTTCTATAATGCCGCGCTGTTCTGTAACGGGGCCATCTGGACGAGCAACAATCCGGTTACATTCACGTCTTGCACCACGACGCCTCCGCCGAACAACGATCCTTATGACTTCAGCTTGATTCAATCCGCGCGGGTTTCGGTTGTGGCGCGCACTACGCCGAATATGGACCCGGCACTTCCTACTTTCAAGAACGGCTTTGACAACGGTCCCTATCTCGTTCAGCAAGCCTCGGTAGTTGTCGATCTTAGGAATATGAGCAATCCGAATTTGGGAAATTGAGACGGCTCGCATCTTTGAGGTGATCCCATGAAACCACGCCACACCACAATCACATCTGATGTCCCCGGAATCGCGCGGCATACGGCACGCGCGCGTTCCAAGGGCGCTGCGCTCGTTATCACGCTCATTCTTCTAATGCTACTGAGCGCCGGCGCGGTCGCGATTGTGCTGCTCACGTCTTCCGACACGATGATCAACGGGTATTACCGGAATTACCGGGGATCATTCTATGCGGCTGATTCGGGCGCAAACGTGGTGGTAGAGGCCATCAAGAATGCGATGACGACCACCGCCAACGACGCTGTCAATCCGCCGCTTCCGATGACCGGCGCAGTCCCTACGACTCCGCCCAACGCCACGGTTACGGCCGCATACGCGCCGTACATGGGGGGCTATTACCAGGTTGGCGATCCGGGATCGTGGAACGGACAATTTAAGGTAGTTTCGGTCGCATGGGGAACGCCCAGCGTGGCGGAGTCAGCCAACACCACTGACTCGAATGCGTGTGCTCCCGTCATTCCCAATGACGTTCCGCCACCAACATGCAACGGCAAGCCGAATGATGACGACTTCCGATGGGTGTTCAATTATCCCTTCACGATCGTGATCCAGGGAGAATCGTCGGGCACCGAACAAGAGCAGGTTACCGAACAGGGAGTCATTACCTACCGAAGCCTCTCAGGAACCGCTGGCACCGGCGGCCTCCCTAGCTTCGCAAGGTGGGGCGGCTATATTACGAACTTCGATGATTGCCAGGGTCCTTTAGTTCCCGGAACCATGACAGGACCGTTTTTCACCGATGGCCAATGGAATTTTGGAAACTACACGAACCCCGGCTACACGTTCACAGACTCGGTGGCACAGGTCGGCGCGAATGTTAGCTGGTGGACAAACAGTTGCAGTGACTCTCTCAATGCGCCCAGGGGTTTTAACAAGCCAAATTTTGAGGGTGGCTTTCAAACGGGAGCTGCGCCCGTAACTCCGCCGACGAACAGCTACAGCCAAGCGCAGGCTGTTCTTGACGGAGCGGGCACCGCTTGCTCGGCAGGCTCTTGCACGAGCGATGCGCCGACACAGAGCCAGATGAACTCAGAGCTGAAGACTGTCACGGGCGGCGCTTATCCGAGTTCGGGAACGCCGGCTAGCGGCGTTTACATTCCGTACTATACGAATTCTTCAGGTCAGAACATGTACGGGGCATCTGGCGGTGGACCTGCCGGCGGCTTCTACATCGCAGGTAACGCCTCGATCGCGCTGAGCGCCGGAACTGATGCTGGCGGGTATCCGACGGAGGTCTACACAGTCACGCAGGGAAGTGGCCATTCAGCTACCACGACAACCATCACTGTGGATCCGTCTGCGTCAGGCTCGTCAGGTGCGGGGACAACCACTGTGAGCTCTGGCGGCACAACTCAGGTCCTGACGGGCGTTCCGTCCCAGATAGATCCGAACACCGGAGCGTCGATTACGGAGGACGATCCTTCTGGAAATCCGATGTCTCCCACCATGATATACGTCAACGGACAAATTACCGGGTTGAGCGGGACAGTAGCGAACCAACAAGCTGTTACGATTGCGACGGGAAGCGTTTCGGGCAGCAGCATCGATACGGACATCAGCATTACCGGCGATCTGACATACACGAGTATGCCGGTTTCAACATCGTCCGACACGCTTAACGCATCAACAAACGCCGGAGTGCTCGGAATTTATACAAACGGAAACATCAACCTTTATCCGAACTCGAGCGGCTCAAACCGAGGAAACCTCACCGTCGATGCGGCGCTTGCAGCGATTGGTGGTGTGAACGGCAACGCTGGTTTCGAGACTCCGGGCAATAGCATCGGCACGTGGACGATTGTTGGCGGACGCAGTGAGGACCATGCTCACTCCGTAAGCATCAGCCAGGGAAACACTGTCTACGACCGGCGCTTCGGTACCGGATCATTCGGCCCGCCGTGGTTCCCGACGGCCGTTCCGCAGCCAGGAAGTGGCGCAGTATTGCCCTCCTCGCCCGGAGCATCGGTACAGCGTACGTTCTGGCAGGAGAGCCGCCCGTAATAAAAGCGCCTCCCGTCTTAGAAAATGAAATGGCCGCAGCCGCGTCACTCGAGCACACCAGACGGCTCGAGTGCACGCGGTTCGCGGCGTTTTAGACGCCTCGCTACTCGACCCCTACTTCAGACGAATACCCTCAGCGTATTTCATTTCGGAGCACGAAACCGAAATGGAACGCCGCCCCTAAGCTGATCGCGAACGCAACGAACCACAAACCCTTCAATTCCTTAAGGGAACACGCCATACACGACTTTCGATTTGGTTTCGCTCGTGCTTTCCGCTTCATGGTCCTGGCCGCGCGCTGGTCTGCCTGCCGGTGCCCGTGGGCATTGTCGAGCACTCTGTCGCGCAACGCGCTCGCGATCCATCCCGCTTGGGGAGGCGATTCATGCAAACACGGAAGTGCCGAGTCATAGCTGTCCTGGGCACGCGGCCCGAGGCCATCAAACTCGCGCTGGTGATTCATGAGCTTCGGCGCCACTCGAACGATTTCGAGACGGCTGTGGTGCACACGGGCCAGCACCGGACGATGCTTGATCACGCTCTTCAACTGTTCAAGATCAAACCGGATTTCGACTTGGACGTGATGCGGCCGAATCAGACGCTCAGCTCTTTGACTGGGCGTGTGATCGACACGGTCGAGAACGCATGTCATCGATTTGAGCCGAACATCGTGATCGTTCAGGGCGACACGACAACCGCATTCGCATCAGCCCTCGCGTCTTACTATTGCCGGATTCCCGTAGCACACATCGAGGCGGGCCTTCGCAGTCACGATCTCTACAATCCGTTTCCCGAAGAAGCGAACCGAAGGCTCGTGTCCGTTCTGACTGAGATTCACTTCGCTCCAACGGCGCTTTCGCGCGATGCGCTGCTATCGGAAGGAATCCCCGCCGCGAAGATCGTCGTCACCGGCAATACGGTTGTCGACGCCTTGCGTGAATTGAGGGATCTTCCGCATTCCTGGGAAGGCACCCCACTCGCGGGCATTCCGGACGACGGCTCCCGCCTCGTCCTGGTGACCTCGCACCGCCGAGAGTCTTTCGGCCCCGACCTGCAAAATATGTGCCTCGCGATAAAAGAACTGGCCGAACGGCATTCGGATATCCGCGTCATTTATCCCGTGCACTTGAATCCGAACGTGCAGGAAACCGTTAACGGTTTGCTCGCTGGCGTCAGCCGCGTTCATCTCACGAAACCCCTCGACTACGTCACATTTGTGAGCTTGCTGCGCAAGTGCTTTCTGGTGCTCACAGACTCAGGCGGAGTTCAGGAAGAGGCGCCTTCGTTTGCGAAACCCGTTCTTGTCTTGCGCAAAGTCACGGAACGCCCGGAAGCGTCGCAATTCGGAATGTCGAAAATTATCGGCATGTCGCGTGAGCGCATCGTGGGAGAAACCGAGCAACTGCTCACCGATGCGAAGGCGTACCAGGACATGTCCGAGGGTCAGAATCCCTACGGCGACGGCAAGGCCGCTGAGAGGATCGTCGAGGCCGTCGCGCGCTGGTATCAAGGACTCACGCCTCTCCTCGAACCCGAAAAGGAATTCAAGCTGCCTCCGCGGCCATGTCCCCGCCGGCGTAAGACGGACACGATTCAGGATGCTGAACGCGCATTGGAACTTACGAAGCGCTGAACGAAAGTGAATTGCCGCGTGGAGATTCGATTCAGACATTGGCGCGTCCGGCCGGTAAACCGCTCTCGCGCGTAGCCGAATGAAATGATCTATTGCCTATTTCTAATCGTCGCGATCATTTGCATCTACACCGTTCGGCACTACTTTTTCACTCTGAATCGCCTTTTTGGATTTCAGCGCCACCCGTATGTCGATATAGATACCGCGAACTGGCCCGACGTGACCGTGCTCGTCGCCGCGCATAACGAAGAAAAGGTAATCACCCATATCTTGACGGCGCTTAACGAAGTGAACTATCCCCCTGAAAAGCTCCTGATCGTGCCTGTAAACGACCGATCGACCGACGGAACCAAACAAATCATCGACCGATTCGCTTCCGAGCATCCCGGAAGAATCCAGGCCTTCCACCGCACTGGTGGTAAAGGCGGCAAAGCTGCTGCGCTCCGCGACGCAATGGAACTCGTCGAAACCGAAGTGATTCTGATTTTCGACGCGGACTATATCCCTGGCGCCGGACTGATCAAGCAGCTGGTTGCACCTTTTTTTGATCCCGAGGTCGGCGGTGTGATGGGCCGCGTTGTGCCGCTCAACGTCGGGAGAAATCTGCTGACCCGCCTGCTCGATCTGGAGCGTGCCGGCGGCTATCAGGTGGACCAGCAAGCGCGAATGAATCTTCGCCTCGTGCCGCAACACGGCGGGACAGTCGCCGGTGTGCGGCGCTCCGCCTTGCATGAAATCGGCGGCTGGAACGACAGCTCTCTTACCGAAGACACTGACCTTACCTTCCGGCTTTTGCTCGCCGGATGGAAGACCGTTTATCAGAATCGCTCCGAGTGCTATGAGGAAGTTCCCGAAACGTGGTCCGTGCGCATCCGGCAGATCATGCGCTGGGCCAAGGGCCACAACCAGGCAATGGTGACGTACGCGCTGAGGCTGTTTTTCGGTCGCCACCGGGCGGTGTGGCGAGAGCGGATCGACGGGACGTTGCTGCTCGGCGTCTACGCAATGGCGCCTGTAACTCTTTTGGGTTGGATCCTCGCGCTGGCGGTATTCTACGAGCGGCAAAGTCTCTTTGACGGTCTCCTCGCGATTCTCTGTTTGACAGCCTATTCGGCTGTCGGAAATTTCGCCGCATTTTTCGAAATTGCTGCCGCGGCTCGGCTCGATGCAACTCCCATCCGCATTCGCATTCTTCCTCTCCTTGTACTCGGATTTCTCGTCAGCATCGTGGCTGTTTCCCGCGCGGCCATGTCGCAACTTTTCGCTCCGCTTACGGGCGCGAAATTTCACTGGGACAAAACCGAGCGCTTCCGGGTGAGCTCGTGAGACCACCGGCCGCAATCGCGCTTCTCGTCCTTTCCGAAAGCGTGCTGCTGGCAATCCCTCTGCTGCCGGCGATTGATGAACTGCTCCGCAAACGCGACGCAAAGCCGCTGGAAGTAATTCAGAAACACGCGGGCGACATTACGTATTTCGCGCGCGGGTTCCGGAGTTACCTCGCTCCATTGTTGGAGCGTCTGCGCCAGTGCACGGAAACTCGTAGCAACGGCTGGGGGCGTCTAAAGAATGGAGAGGAGTATCTACTGCTCGGAGACGATCGGCAGTCGTTCATAAGGGCAGCCAGGCTTCACGGACCCACCTGCGAATGGCTCGTCGCCGCTGGAACCAACGTGACATTCCCAAACGGCCTCACTTTCGCGAAGGAAATCTACTCTGCCAAACCGCTCGTCAGCGGAGAGCGAAATGCCTTTCGCGCGATCCTGTGCGACGAAGACGTTCACCTGCGGCGGGGCAGCGAAACAATGCGGTGGGCCCATGCTGTCGGCCGATTTCGAGCGGACTGCGGATGTGGGTTGTACGGTCGCGTTTCCTCCGACCGCGAAATCCTGTTGTCCTCAGGCTGCACGTTTCAGCGACTGCACGCTCCGCACATTGTTCTGGGGTCTGCGCCAGATGAACGCCCGGCAAATCGCGAGCCCGCGTCGAACGTGACGCACCCGTTGGCGCGCCGGCTGATCGACGGTGATTTCGAGATTCGCCCTGGTGAAGTGATGCCCGAGAATCTCGTCGCCCGCGGAACGCTGCGCATTGGAGCCGGAGCGCGGATGCTGGGGAGCGCCAAAGGTCACAGATCGGTCGTACTCGAGGAGAAGGCCGTCGTGTGTGGCAGTTTGATCAGCTCCGGCGAGCTGTATATAAGTCGCGACTGCCGGATTGGCGGCCCCATTCTTGCCGAGCGCCGCATCGAGATCTCTTCAGGGACTGTTTGCGGGATGCCCGAAGCGCCGACGACGGTGAGTTCGCCGGTCGTACATGCCACGGAAGGCAGCTCGTTTCATGGGACGCTCTGGGCCCGTGAAACAGGCCGGGTTGTCGCGCGCCTATGAAAGCGCGCCGAACTATTTTCGCATCGGTCGCACTCTGTGTGCTGGCTGCGCTTTCCGCCGAATTTTTCGTTCTCGGAAAGAGGAACGCCCAACCCTTCAGTGCCGACCGCCTGCTGCTCCTCGTTCCCGACGGCACCAGCTTTTCCGACGCGCGCGTCACCGTTTGGCTGGATGCAGGCGACGAACAGGGCATTCACATAGTGCCCATGCACGATTCCACTTATTTGAATCCCCTAAATCCTTTGACCGGCAGCCATCAATGCGCGGGCGTGATTCTGCCCGACACGATTCATACGCGCGCGGGCGACCTGATCACGAATGCCGTTCGCAGTTATGTGACGCGCGGCGGAAAACTGATGCTCGTCTATGATGCCGCTACCGAATCGCTGGCTGGATTCTACGCGAAAGATCGGGCGCCGCTGTCAGACGTTGCCGGAATTAACTACGCGCTTTACTCGTCGCTGGCCGCGCGCATGATCGAATCGGCTCCTGTGAGCGGAACAATCGCCGCCCTCGACGAACTGGGAATACCTCCCGGTAAGTACTATCCTCTCGGAACACCAGGGCTCCCCACCGCAGCCGACACAGAAACTGCCGAACTACGCCGCTATGAATACGGTGACTTGGAATATCCAAGTTTTGCCACCTCAAAGGACTACACCGGTCACGTCCTGCTGCATTCGCGCGCTGGTCTCGTCGCGGGATACGGGCGATACGGCAAGGGTTCTGTTCTTTTTGTGAATCTGCCTCTCGGATTCTTGGCCAGTTACACGGATGGCTTGCCTCTTCATTCGTTTCTGAAGTTCTTTGCCACCAGGGTTCTTTCGCTTCCTTACCTGATGACCGTACCCGGTGGAATCGGCGGAATCGTCCTCGATTGGCATGTGGACTATGCAGGGGCTATCAAACCGCTTCAGGAAATGAGCACCTGGACGATCGTGCAGCAGGGGCCCTACTCGGTTGATTTCACCGCTGGGCCCGACGACAACTCAATCGGCGACGCCCAAGGCCTTGACGTTCCTCACAATGCAACCGTTCAGGACCTGATTCGGCATTTCGAACAACTGCGGTACGAAATCGGGAGTCACGGCGGCTGGCTGCACAACTACTTCGCTGCTCACGTTGATGACACGGATGCCGCTCAAATGCAGCGTTATCTCGCACTCAATAAGGAAGCCATCGAAAAAATCACCGGCAAGCCCGTGCGCGAGTATTCGGCGCCTGTGGGCAATCATCCGCAGTGGGTCACCGATTGGCTCGCACGGCACGGCGTCGTTGCCTACTACTTCACCGGCGACACAGGCATGGGACCGACGATCGGATACCGTCACGGCAAACGCGCTGGAAGGGCGATCTGGGCATTTCCGATCCTGCACCTCGATCGCGCCGCCACATTCGAGGAGATGCCTAAGTATGGTTATACGGACGACATCGTTGAGCAATGGCTCGACAATGCTACCGACTTCGTCTCGAGTCACCGCGAAGTGCGGCTCATCTATTTTCATCCGCCGGGAATCGTGCGCTACCACGCGGTCGTCGACCAGTGGATGCAAAAAACCGCGCAATTGAAAGCCGCTGGAACATTTCGCTGGTACACGATGCCGCAGATCGCGGACTTCCTCAATGTTCGCAAGACCATAAAGTGGACGGTCCACGAAACCGGCGGTTCAGCGATTTTTGAAGCAACGGACCCGCTCACGTTGGCCCATGCGACGTGGTGCTTGCCGAAAAATTCGTACTCCGAACCGCGTATCGTTTCGGGCGACGCCCGCGTCACGTCCGACGGCAACGCCTGGTTTGTCGTCGCGGGAGAAGGACGGCGACTGACCTTCGAGTCGAGGTTGGTCGCGAAATGAAAACCGCGAGCCCCGCCGCCAGCCGTTACAGTAAGCTTGCTGGGTTGTTCTTTGTGGCTTGCGTGTTACCGCCAGTCTTGAGCGCGCAACAAGCCGCCGCTCCCGCCGATCCACAGCCGTCATCATCCCGGGAGACTGCGGTGCACGAATCGGTCGAATCTCCGGTTCGCCTGCTGACCAACTTCGTCGAAGTTGGAGGCAGCTACGAGCAGTTGTCGAGCAATTACGGCCGGTGGAGCGGCGGGTACTTCCGCGCCGTGTTTTCAGCCGGCAAGAACACGTTGACCGCCGAAGTGAATGGCCAGCACGAATTTGGAGATGCCGGCACATACATCGATGCCGGCGACACTTTCAATTTCAGCGACGCGTGGTACGCGTCCGTCACCATGGGGTCGAGCGTCGGAGGAGTCTTCTGGCCCCGCTCGCGTTTGGATTCATTCCTGAACCGCAAATGGCTCGGCCGCCGCCAGCTCATCACCACCTTCGGCTATGGATACGATCACGCGAAGGATGTTCACAGCGACCATAGCTATTTCGTCGGCACCACCTATTACTTCAATACGCCGTGGATTGTGGAGGATGGGTTCCGGTTCAATGTAAGCAATCCCGGCACGGTTTTTTCGCCTTCGGCGTTCGTCGCGGTCACGCGAGGAACGGACAAGAAGTATTACGTAACGCTGAATGCGGAAGCGGGACAGGAGGCGTATCAGGTCGTTGGTGCCACATCAGTCCTCACGCGATTCCCAAGTCAAACCGCCACCCTCACTTGGCGGCAGTGGGTCGGGCGGAGTTGGGGATTCAACCTCATCGCTGACATATACCACAGCCCCTATTACCACCGAGGCGGAGGAAGCCTTGGTTTCTTCAAAGACTTCTGAGCCGCCTGCGCCGCGTGTCTCGGTCCAGCCGCAGCCACGGCTCGACCCCGGACGTTTTCGCGGTCATCGCGGCGGGCTGATTGCCACTCATCGAGCTCTCGCCAGATTTGTGCTCAATCCATTTGACCTCCTTATCTCTGCGGCACTCGTCGCTTTCTTATCGGTCCTCTGGCTGCTTCTGCTGCCTTTTGTTTGCCGGTTCTGGCGAATCGTATTCACGCGCGGCGCTCGAATACTCGCGCTAAACACCGCTGTCGGCATCACGGACCGCCGCTTCTCCGCGTATTTCCATCTTTCCATTCCTTTCCCCCGCGTGGAAAGCGTTGCCCCTACATCAGAACTTTGGTGGGCCAGCACTCTTGCCGTCTTGCTTCTCTTTGGATTGAGCTTTCTTCTGAAGAACAACAAGATTCCTTTTGCGTATCTGATTCGCGCCGCGCTGTGCGTCCAGGTCTCCGCTCTTGCGTACTTCGCTTGGTCGCCCGCTGCTTTTCCACACACGTCCAGCGGCTATTTGGAGGGTCTCGTGGGTTACGGGATCGTTCTGATTTCGCTCATCCCGGCGCTCTTCGGCTTCACCTACTTCATCTTCGACTTCGGCCTGTTCCGCAAAGTGCTCCTTACGTTTGTGACGATGATTCACCTGTGCCTGTTCGTTCCGCTGCAAGCGCTGCTGCACGCCGTGATTTTGCAAAAATCCATTCTATTCATGCCCGTCCTCTACATCATATTCGGGCTGCCTTTGGACATTCTTGTAGTGATCGCTTTCTATTCGTGGGGAATGAGCTGGTCGTCCTGAATTGTTAGCAAACCTTTCGTCGCCTTATTACTCGTACCTCAATGCCGTCATCGGATCCACGCGCGTGGCTCTTCGCGCGGGTAAGTAGCTCGCTAAGAACGCGACGGCGGCCAGCAAAGCGATGCTGACAGCAATCGTTCCGATGCTGTGCGCTTCCAAACCAAAAAGCAGGCCTTGAATAATTCGACCGGTTCCCCACGCAATGCCAACGCCTGCAACAATTCCAATCGCCAGCATTAATGCGACATCCCTCAGGACGAGCCAGACGACAGAGGTGCGTTGTGCCCCCAACGCCATACGAATGCCGATTTCCTTTTGGCGCTGGAGAACGAGATATGCCAGAACACCGTAGAGACCGATCATCGCGATCAGCAGCGCAAGGGCGCCGAAGAAGCCGGAAAGACTCGCGAGCAGGCGTTCCTGGACGATCGAGTCGTTCACCTGTTGAGCAAGTGTGTTGAACTCGACCGTCACCGATGGATTTAGAGTGACGACGATCGGGGCCACACTACTCGCAAGAACCGACGGTCGCGTCGCCGTGCGTATCAGTACGCTTGATCGCTCAACTGGAAAAGGAACTTCGGCCAGTGGAAAGTACGCAATCGGCGGAAAATCCTCGCGCAAAGAGTCATACTTCGAATTCCCGACGATTCCCACAACTTCGATCGGATCTGAAAGAGTTGTGGACGTGGCGTAGCGCCGGATCGTTTTGCCGATCGGATCCACACCCGGAAAGAACCTGCGCGCGAGTGCCTGGTTGATTATGACCGCGCGAAAAGTGTTATCCGCATCGCGCTCGTTGAAATCGCGCCCCTCGAGTAGTGGAGTGCGCAGTGTTTGAAAGTATCCTGGAGTGACGTAGTTCATGTAGACATCGGAATCGTCGCCCGTCGGTGTATTCTTACCTTCAACCACAATGAAGTCATCCCACTGCGAATTGCTCATCGGCGTGACGACAGATCGGCTTGCGCTGACCACCTCGGGAAGAGCGCGAATCCTCACAAGAAGCTGATCCGAAAACGAAGCGCTCGCTTGCGGAGACAATTTCGCGTCATGAGTGTCAACATTGGCGACGAGTACGTCGTTGTGGTCGAAGCCGGCATCCAGTGTTGCCAGTTTTGCGAAGCTACGAATGAAGAGAGCCGCGGTGATGACGAGTACGAGAGACAAAGCGACCTGAACGGCCACCGTCCAATACCCGGAATGAAACCGCATATCTCTAGACGTCGTTTCAATCGCTGCACCCTTCATTGATCCAGCCAACGACAGTCGTGTCGAGCGCAGCGCCGGCAGGACGCCGAAGAGCAGCCCTGTGACAATGGCGACGGCGCCGGTAAACGCCAGAATGCGGCCGTCCAGTGTGAGATCCAAATAGATCTTGGTGTGCTCGGTGGAGATATAACGAACCAGCAGTTCTCCGCTCCAATGTGCAACCATGATTCCGATAGCTGCGCCCGTAACTGATAAAACGATGCATTCGGTGAGCAGTTGGCGAACAATCCTTACGCGAGAGGCTCCCAGCGCAAATCGAACCGCGATTTCCCGTCTGCGCGAAGCTGCCCGGGCCAGCATTAAGCTTGCAATGTTCGCGCACGCGATAAGAAGTACGAGTCCCGCGATCGCCATCAGCATTTTGAGCGGCGTGTCAAACCCGGAGCGCACAGATGAATTGCCGGTGGCCGCTGGGGCCGTTACGAATTTCCAATTCATGTAGCTTGCTTTTTGCGCAGGATTCCAGTTCGAGGGGACCGTTGCGGCAAAAATCCGCGGAGAAAGCACCGAGAGACGAGCCAAGACTTGATCGGTAGTCAGAACGGGCTTCGGCCGGCCGATTACATGGAACCACCAGCTTGATCGGTTACCGAGTGACGAATCTTTTCCGCTGAGAATGAGTTCCGAGCAGATCGGGACAGCAACGTCGAACGAGCTCCCAACTTGCGTGCCGAAGAATCGTGGATCCGATACCCCGATAATCCGAAACGGATGTCCCGCGATTGGAAGCATGCTGCCAATGACTTTCGGTGTCCCGCCGAAATGCGCTTGCCAGAAACCGTAGCTCAGGACTGCGGTTCCCGCACAGCCGCGCTTGTCGTCATTCACGCTTAACAGGCGCCCGGCGGCAGGCCTGACACCTAGAGTCCCGAAGTAGTCGCCACTGACAAAAATCCCTCGCGCGTCCTGCTCGACACCGCCTTGTGCCAGGTTGAATTGGCTCTCGCCCCAGGCGAAGACGCCTGAGAAGACGTCCTGATTATTGCGCAGAGCCTCCCACAGAGGATTTGTAAAGGATGTCCGGTGACCGTTGCTGAAGCGCGGCGTTAACATGGCGACCTGCACGAGCTGCTCCGGCTGTCGCACAGGCAAGTAGCGCAACATCACGGCATCGATCAGACTGAAAATCGCAGTATTTGCGCCTATACCGAGTGCAAGAGTCAGGACTGCGACCGTCGTGAATCCCGGCGACCTGCGCAGCATACGGCCCGCGTAGCGAATATCAGCAAAGATCGATTCGAGAAAGGGAACGCCACGCTGATCGTGTACGGCTTCCTTGATCTGTGGCGCGCCGCCAAGTTCCAGCCGCGCCCCCCGGCGTGCGTCATCAAACGACATCCCGCGCTGCACGTTCTGCTCGACGAGCATCTCGAAGTGCGCTCGCAGTTCGTCGTCCAGCTCGCGCTCATCGTGCCGTTTCCCGAACATGGCGCGCACCTTCGCCAGTAGCATCGTCAGCATACTCATTTTCCAGAACTTCTCTGCTACTCGTACCTCAGTGCTGTCAACGGATCCACTCGCATCGCCTTCCTCGCGGGCACGTAGCACGCCAGCAGTGCGGCGCCGATAAGCACGAGGGAAACTGCCGTAAGTGTCAGCGGATCCGACGCACGAACTCCGTACAGTAATTCCGAGAAGCTGGACACCACACGTACCAGCCCAAACGCAGCAATCGCGCCAATGCCAATGCCGGCGAGAGCGAATTTCAGCCCCTGCCCGATTACCAGCCGGAACACGTCTCGCGGATGGGCGCCCAAAGCGAGGCGAACGCCCATCTCGTGTGTTCGCTGACCCACGCCATAGGAGATCACTCCATACAGTCCGATTACCGCCAGCAGAAGCGCCAGCGCCGCAAACGCGCCAAGCAGCATCATGGCAAAACGCCTCGAAGCCAGTGACCCCTGGATGATTTCATGCATCGTTGCGAAGCTGGTCAGAACCTCGTTGCTGTCCAGCCGGTCGCTCGCGTTGCGAATCGACTCCACTAACCCGATCACGTCTCCCGACGAGCGCACCACAACGCTTGTGTTCGACGGCACGAGCGACATCACGGCGTCGGGCATCTGCATGAAGGGAAAATACACTTGCGCCCGCACGGGACCCTGCGCGTCCGTGTCGAGTCCCCATTGTTTTACGTGACCCACCACGCCGACAATCTCGAATGGAAACGTATGTGTCGCGTCCCCTTGGCAGATCGATTGACCGACGGCGTTCCCATTCGGGAAGTATTTCCGCGCGAGCACCTCGTCGACTACGACGACATACCTCGAATGCTCGCTGTCCGCCGCGGTGAAGAATCGGCCTGCAACCAGGGGGATGCGCATCGCTTTCAGATAGTCCGGTCCGACGATGTAGTCCAGCATTCCGTACATCTGGCTTTCACTCGCGGGGCGCGGTTGACTGCAAATCCAAAAATTTTCATCGTCCTCGTTCGTCATCGGAAGCGCGCCCCAGCTCAGCGCCTCTGCTTGAACACCGGGCACGGCGGCCACAGTCGCGTCGAAATTGCGAAGCGCCTGCCGAATTTCCGCAGGCGGCGCGTGCGACATTTGCGGCGCCATCGCAAGATTGAACGTGACGATGTGGTTCGGATCGAATCCCGGGTTCACATTCCACAGTTGCGCCAGACTTCGGATCAGCAACCCCGCTCCCACCAGCAGAACGAGCGCCAGCGCCATCTGAACCGTTACCAGCGCTCCTTGCGCGCGGTTTCGCGAGCCGCCTCCGCCGCGAATGCCTTGTTTCAGAGTTTCGTACGAGCCCCGCCGCGCGATCTGAATTGCCGGTAGCAAGCCGAAAAAGATCCCCGCGCATACCGTTATCAGCGCGCTGAACCACAACACTCGAGCGTCGATTCCCACTTCGCTCGCTCGCGGCAGGGTGGCAGGCAGCGCTGCAAGGGCTGCTCGCGTACCCGCCGCTGCTATTGCCACACCCAAAGCACCGCCGATTCCTGCAAGCAGCATGCTTTCCGTCAGCATCTGGCGCACCAGCCTGCCAATTCCGGCGCCCAAAGCCGACCGCACCGCGACCTCGCGCGCACGTACTCTCCCGCGAGCGAGCAGCAGGTTGGCAACATTCACGCATGCGATCAGCAGGACGAGTCCCACGGCTCCCAGCAGCAACAGCAAAAAATCGCGCACCCGACCGACCATTGTCTCCTTCATCGGAGTGAGCGCGGCTCCCATGTCCTCGTCCGCTTCTGGATAGGTTTTCGCCAGCTCGCCGGTCACCCGCGCCATGTCTGCTCGCGCCTGGTCGAGCGTCACTCCCGGTTTCAGCCGCGCGATCCCATGAATTCCCAGGCCCGCGAGCCGGTTACTAACCAGCCGGTTCGGAAATTGTCCCAGCGGCGTGTAAACATCCACCGATTCGAAGTACCGCAGGGACAAATCGAGGTGGCCTGGAAAAACACCGACGATCGTGTAGCCCTGCCCGTCCAGTGAAATCTCCTTTCCAATCACCGTCGACGAACCTCCGAATTTTCGCTGCCACAGGTCCGCGCTGATCACCACGTCGTGCGAAATGCCGATTTGATCGTCTCGTTGTGGGAAATTGCGCCCAAGCACCGGCTTGATTCCAAGCACCGAAAAAAAATCCGACGTGATCGCCGCAGCATTCAGCTCCTCCGGTTTGCCCACTCCGGTCAGCAGATACCCTGTCGTGCGCGAAACGGCGAAAAATGAAAAACATTGGTTCAACCGGTGCCAATCGAGAAAATTGGGATAGGAGATCGAGCCATGCCGGAAAGTTGGCTTGCTCGCATCAACGGCCACTATGCGGCCGGGATCGGGATAGGGCAGGGGATTCAAAAGCACGCCGTTGACAACCGAGAAAATCGCTGTGTTCGCGCCGATCCCGAGCGCGAGCGTCAGCACGGCGACGATTGTGAATCCCGGCGACTTCCGCAGCATTCGCACGGCGTAGCGAATATCAGCAACGATCGATTCCAGCAACGGAAGCCCGCGTTGATCGTGAACGGCTTCCTTGATTTGCTCCCGGCCGCCAAGCTGTTGCTGCGCCACGCGGTGAGCGTACTTGGCGCTCATTCCGCGCTGCATGTTTTCCTCCACGAGCATTTCGAGATGCTCGCGCAGCTCCTCGTCCAGTTCGCGCCTTCTACGGCGCGCCGCAAATAGGCCCAATACTCGCATAGCTATGCTTTTCACCCAGTTCATCTCATTCACCGTTGCGCCGCGAATAGCCCCGCAGTTTCCTCCGCAGATCCGCTGCCCACGATCGCCACTTGCTTTTTCCAGTCGAAACAGGTCAGCCGATCTACCCGATGTTTTCCGCGCCTCGCAGCATCCGTCCGATCAGCGACGCCATGCGCTCCCAATTCTCCGCCTCGACTTCGAGCTGTCTTTTCCCCGGTTTCGTCAGCGAATAGAACCGCGCCCGACGATTGTTCTCCGAAACGCCCCATTTCGACCGGATCCAGCCGCGCTGTTCCAGCCGAACGAGCGCCGGGTAGAGCGTCCCTTGATTGAGCCGCAGCATGTCTTCAGACACTTGCTGAATGCGCCGCGCAATGCCGAAACCGTGGAGCGGCCCAAGCATGTCGAGCGTTTTCAGCACAAGCAGGTCCAGCGTTCCCTGCAAGACTTCCGCTTTGCTTGCGGTAATCATCTTTTGTGGCAATCCTCCTGTTGAGTGTCAACAGGACAGTGCGCCTGCTTCTGTTGATTGTCAACAGGGAATGACGGAACAGCGGTCGGCGAGCTGCACGCGTTGAAGTACTAGCGGGGATGTTCAGACGAAGCGCCGTGCCTTTTTTGTATGCGAGGCTGGCGCGACGACTCACCCAGCATTGCAGGCGTGACGTTCAGGCTGATGCGCACCCAGCGCTCCCGGTGCGACAACTTGGCTTGCTTCAGCAGTGCCTCGACGAACGCCGCTTGCTCCCGCGTGATCTGCATTTGCTGCCGCGTTTGGGGATCGGAAAGGCTCATCGAACCGAACACGCGGAATGTGTCGAGAAGCGCCGAAAGCTCGATCGCTTTCGTCATCGAGCTACACTCGGCGTCAAGAGCGAGGTGAATATCGTCGCCGTCCGGCTGGCCGGAAAGGGACAGCGACTGAATGTTGCGGACGATACTTTCAAGTTGCGGCGCGCTTTTGAAGCCATCGTAAAAATCCGCGGGCAGTTGGCTCGTGCTCGCGACGCCGAAAATTGGCGCGCCCGCCACGCGCTGCACGCGCGCCCGTATGGCCGAGTCGGAGCCAGCCTTGGCGGTCCCCGGCAGATTCAGTAAGTCGGCCGCATGATTTCCACTCGCAATGACGATGCGCGTTGGCGAGAGAAATTCGAAGGCAACATCCGGTTTTCCCGGGACAATGTATCGTTTCCTCGTGCCGAGGGTTTCGGATCGCCCGCCGACCCGCAGCGCATACGCAACGATCTTTCGCTGGTCGAATCGGCCATCCGCAATTGCGAGCGAAGGGTTGGCGCCCGCATCGTTCGCGGCAGGGGTTAACTCATGTGGCCAGAATGCGATAGCCGCCCGATCCAGGTCGCGGCTGTAATCAAATCCCGTATCGCGGACGAATTGCGCATAATCCCGATCGATGCCCTCTTTATGAGCCGCCGGAGTCGCGGTTTCCGTAAGTCCAAGAAGCCCTGTCAGCGGTGAGTTCGGAAGCTTTCGCAGCGCTGCCACATCTATATATGCGATTGCCGGAGCCTGCGCCGGCAGCAACTCCAATATTGTTGGAGCGGGGCCTTTGCTCACCGAGGCTGCAGGCAAGGGACGGCTCGCGCGATAAAGGTAGATTGCGCTGCCCGCCGCGACGATGCACACCAGAACAGCAACTACAATCAACGCCCGCTTTGTCGACGACAGTGCCATAAGTTAGGTATTTCAACCGTCGGCGGTACCGATCGTCCCGAGTGAATCGCCGGCCGCAATCGCCCATGATTGGCCGTCTCGCGGAAAAAAGCAAATCGACGTGTCCAGACAACCGCGCGCAGGCAACGATGCGCGCGAAAGGCGCGTCCTAACTGAAACACGGCGTCCAGCAATTGAAACGGAACCCGCTTTGAACTCGACAGCAAAATACGCGATGCGGATTTTCAGCGCGGTTGTCTTGCTGTCACTTGCCCTGTCCGTTAGCTCGTTCGGCCGGCCGGCGACGAGGCCTGTTTCCGGCAACGCGCATGCGCATCGATCTGCCGTCGCTGCGATTCCCGCCGCGAATGAAGTTTTGAATAAATATCTCGACGCAACAGGCGGCGGCAAGGCTTGGGCAAAGCTCTATTCGCGCATCTCGCAAGGCAACGTCATTATTCCTTCGATGAACCTCATCGGTACGGCGGAGATGTTTGAAGGCGCGCCCGATCGAGCTCTCGTCAAAATCACCGTCTCCGACTCGACGTTTCTGGAAGGGTTTGACGGGAAAGTTGGCTGGTCCAGCGATCCGAAGCAAGGAGTGCGCGAGCAAACGGGTGCGCAAGTGGCTGAAACGCGGCGCGCATCGGATTTTCGTTTTCCGCTGGACTTCCGGAAACTTTACCCCAGGATTGCAGTGCCCATTGCGACGGCGATCGACAACCAGTCCGTGTATGTGATCGATGCAACGCCGCCCGACGGTGAGAAGCCCGACCGCGCATACTTCGACGCGCAAACCGGCTTTCTCGTTCGAATGGTTACGCAGCATCATAATGATGACGGAACAGTGGAACCGTTCGAAGAAGATTTCAGCGATTATCGCGCGGTCGACGGCGTGAAGATTCCGTTCCAGATCCATCAGGCCGGCGCACAGGTGGATTTCACGATCCTTATTAAGAGCGTGCGCCAGAACGTCCCGCTGGACGATACTCGATTTTCGAAGCCGGTTGCACAGTAGGGCACCTGACAGGTAATCTGTGCCCTGCGGAAGCCCTTGGCGGCACGAAGTTTGCGCGGCGATTGCGGTCGCTTGCAATTGGATTGCCGCTGTGATACTTTTACTCGGTTTGCCAGTGCTGGCGTAGCTCAGCTGGTAGAGCATCTGATTTGTAATCAGAGGGTCGGGGGTTCAATTCCCTCCGCCAGCTGAAAATTGAGGGATCGGTTTTTTGCGGGTTTGCGGATTCCTCGCGACAAAAGGCGTCAGGGCTGGTGTCTCCGGACACGAGCCCTTTCTGCATCGTGGAGTGCCTCAACACAGAGTGGTCCGTTTCAGTTCTGAGTGGCCCCTTCAGGGCATGAACGAAAAGGATGCTGTTTGAAGCGGGAGTGGACAAACGATGAAGCCTGCCCGCAGTAGGTAGGTTTGCCTGCAGCCGGGAAAGTTTGTCAGCAACGGTTCCGCGGGACGGGTGGGTGAGTGGCTAAAACCAGCAGACTGTAAATCTGCCGCTCCTTGCGGGCTACGGAGGTTCGAATCCTCCCCCGTCCACCAGATTTTGCGGAACGAATCCGCGGAGCGATTCACTCACTCGAGAGCGAATGCATCGGAACTGAACGCGACGCGTGGACAGGTTGACGAGAGGCGCGAAGAGAAATTCCGCGGCGAAACGGTTGGGCCTGGGTAGCTCAGTTGGTAGAGCGCGTCCTTGGTAAGGACGAGGTCACCGGTTCAATCCCGGTCCCAGGCTCCAGAATCAAGGCGAGTGGCTGAATTTGGATCGCAGGGCATACGGAATGAGCGGGGGTAACTCAGGGGTAGAGTCTCTGCCTTCCAAGCAGATGGTCGCGGGTTCGAATCCCGTCCCCCGCTCCATCATGCTGGCGTCGTAAAGATTTTCGGTCGCGGCTTAGACCGCGAGCCGTAATAAACCTGAGGATAAGCGAGAAATGGCGAAGGAGAAATTCGAGCGCAGTAAGCCGCACGTAAACGTGGGGACGATCGGTCACATTGACCACGGCAAGACGACGTTGACGGCGGCGATCACGAAGGTTTTGGCGAAGTCGAACCCGAAAG
>JBOGNK010000174.1:0-6250 GCA_050747085.1 Candidatus Acidiferrales bacterium | reverse complement strand
AAGACCAGCGTCAGTTCGTTCGAGAACCGTTCTTTCTCTCGAATGACCGTCTTTCCGTCTTCTTCCTCTTCGGATTTGTCCACCAGCTTGACCGACTGCCAGTGCGCGATGTGGCGCGTCTCACCTTCGCCGAAAATGCCGTTGAGCATTCCGGCTGTGCAGAGCAACCCAACATGCCCGCCGTGCAAAGGCGTGAGCGGCCGCCCGCTGACATCCGTCTGAGGAGGGAAAAGAATCGCTGAGGCTTGACGGTGGGCGGAGGACCGTGGAAGAAGGTCTTCGATTTCGTCCAAGGGCAGCCCCCGATAAGCCATCCGCACTGCCTCTCCCGGTGGAACCGCATACAGAGGGTCTGGCTCTGTGGGTAATGGCGAGAGCCTCTCTGGGTCTGCCGCCAGGGACTCGAACCGCATTCGAGCGCGCGTGATTTCGCCGTCTTGAACTCGGTCCCTTTCGGCCCGCGTGCGTCGCCCTCCGATCACAACGACCTGCTTGTATTTCACGCTTTCGGGTTCCGTGAGCCGGTGGACGCGAACGTCGCGAAATTGGTGCGCCAAGATCTGACTGCAATCGTGGAGGCACCGGCCAGGGATAACCATCACTAAGATCCCACTCCGCTTTAGCCAGCGATATACATGATCGAGGAACAAACGCTCCATGCGCTGCGATCTTTCCCCGCCAATCTCGAAGTCATACGGAGGGTTCAAATAGATCAAGGAGAAGGATTCCACCGGGCACTGCACGTCAAAGCAGTTGCCCTGAATGACCTCAACGCCTTTGTTCCCGGCCTCGGTGGCGCGCCCTGCATCGAGCTCGATGCCATACCGCAGAACCCTTTTCTCCGACGTAATTCTTATGAAAGCTGCTCCGTCTCCTATGCAAGGGTCCAACGCACAGCACTGCTCGTCCGGGAACGCCAACAATCTTCTGATCCTCTCCGCCTCCGGAAGGGGAAGGGGATAAAACCCGAGGCGCGCTCGCCCGGCAAGACGCATGGCAACCTCCGAAATGCGAAAATGTTAGCGGGACAAGACTGGCTTCAAAAGAAGCAATTCCGCCCTATGACTCAAGGGTCCGTCGGTATTCTTTGAGTTTGCGGTAGAGGGTGGTTTTGCCTATCCCAAGCACGCGCGCGGCGACGATTTTGTCGCCCTTAGCCGCCTCCAGCGCTTTCAAAATCGCGCTGCGTTCCAGTACCGCTAGAGACTGTGTGTCCGCCGGCCAGCAATGACTAGCGATTTGCTGCGGGAATGGACCGTCACAACCATCTTCGTGCCGCAAAACCGGCCCCGAGCCAAGCGCGATGCAGCGCACCACGAAGTTTTCGAGTTCCCGGACGTTTCCCGGCCAGCTCTGGGAGCCGACAAAGCTCCAGAAATCGTGGGAAATGCCGTCGATGGGGCGTGCTGGATCGGCGTGTTTGGCAAGGAAAACCACCACCAAGAGGGGAAGATCGGTTTTTCGCTCGCGGAGAGGCGGCATCTCGATTGGGACTACGTTGAGACGGTAAAAGAGGTCGCTTCTGAAAGTGCCGTTGCCGATAGCGCTCCTCAAATCGCGATGCGTAGCCGCGATGAACCTGACGTTGACTGGCCTCGCGTACGGGGAACCTACTGGCCGAACTTCGCACTCCTGAATGACGCGCAGAAGCTTCGCCTGTAGCTCAGTCGGAAGTTCTGCGACTTCATCCAAGAACAGCGTGCCTGTATTGGCAGCCTCAACCAGCCCTTTCGTTGCGACATCCGCCCCTGTGAAGGCACCACGAAGATGGCCGAACAATTCCGACTCGATCAGACTAGGCGAAAGCGATGAGCAATCCGCTGCAATGAAGGGTGTCCGCTGGCGCGGGCCAAAACCGTGAATAAGGCGCGCGACGAGCTCCTTCCCCGTGCCGGTCTCGCCGACAATCATTACCGGAAACGGACGGCCCGTTGCCTTGCGGATCCGATCGTGAACCACTCGCATCGGTGAGGAAATGCCAATGAGACCTCCGGGACTGACCACAGATTCCAACTGGGCTCGAAGCGTGTGGAGATCTAGATCTCGTGGCTCGGGAAGCCAGGGCTGATTGAAGGTCAGCGCGCCGCGTCCGCAAGGGAAACCTTGCGCGAAATACCCTTCTCTCGACATACACACCGCCTTCTTCCGTTATAAGCCGGGAACGAACGTCCGACAGGTGGAGTCCTGCCTCTATGCGGATACGGAATCGGAGCGACTGCGACTTACTTGGCAAACTGGTAGTGCGTCATTAGAGTTCGCAGTGGGATGAATGAAGCTCCGGAGGGCGCCGAAGGTCCGCAACCGAACATTGGGAGGCGGATCGTACTCAAGACGATACCCAAATGTGCAAAGACCGAGTGTGTTTTTACTGATGGCACTTCCATAATCGTGTCAAACGTTTTGGCCGGATTCATCCGCCCACACGACGAGCTGCTGTTTCCTTTAGAGATCCAAAACGACAACGCAAGCGTTCAAGTCTGCGTTCACCACAGTGCGAGGCGAGGAGCGGACATCCTCCAGAGTGCGATCGGATACGCCACAAAACCCAGGAAAGATAAGCGAGGAGATCTGTACGTGTCCGCGGAAGTGGCCGCTGATCGTCTCGGGATCTCCGCGATCCACCTGCCTTGCGAGGTGCTCAAGGACTATTTCTACGCTGGCGACCGTCGGCGCGTGTGGGACAGGCAGCCTTCTTTGTACGAGCTGCTGCGAGTCAACGCCAACGCAGCGCCAGCCGAGATGCGCCTCGCTTTCAAACTTCGTGCGCTCGAACTCCGCGCAACCCATGCACCGGTCGGCGAACTCCGTGCGGTAGAGCGTGCCTTCAATATCCTTGCGCATCCCGAAATACGTGCTTGCTATGACGCTCTCCGAATTGATCCTGCATCACCTGCACTCTTCCCTTACGGCGGCTTTGGTTCTCTGCTGGCAGCAGGAGATCGCTCACGCGATGGCAAGACCTTCTACGCTTCTCGCATCCTCTCGTTTCTGCCTGAACAGACTACGAGACGCGTGCGAGTGCCGCTGCGGAAGTGCACGTTCTATAACGATCTCGCACTCTTTCGAGGGATTGCTCAGAAGTGCGAAATCACGTTCGATCAGTCTACATTGCCGCTCTCGTGGGATTCCACGTGGAATCAGTGGAAACACCTATTGGGTGTCGAGGTGTGGGTGAGGGCGGTCTTCATTCAAAGCGGAAACTATCGGCGCCGCGGTGAGGCCTGGCATTTGGTGAATTGGGGAACCGCCTTGCCGAGCCGGATCGAACTTGCGCTCCCGGCCAACGTCGCCGAGAAAGCCAACGAAGCGCGTCAGACCTATCAACGCTTCGGTCAATTTGCCGAGGCGCTGGACCGAATTCGGGCGCGAACGGAATCGGCACCAATCGAAAGAGCGGAACTGCAAAAACTCTGTGCGGAGTTGGGCATCCCAAAAGACTTCGACGTCGCGCTAATCACATGGAGGGCAGACTATGAAGCCTTCTACTATAGGCAACTGTACAAGCGAGCCCGCCACCTCTACTTGTTTCGATCGGAGTACATCTTCGATCTGGAGAAGCTGGTAGTTGTCGAGACCCCGCAACTTGGCCATGCCACTTATTTATTCGCCGAACCGGCCAATATGATTGGATTCTTAGCTCTCTATGCGAGAGTCACCCGAGAAGACATCCGCCAAAACCGGGTGAACGCGGCTGAGGAGCTGGGCTTCCTGGGCCGGATTATTCACGGACACAAATCGCAGGCATGGCTAAAGGAACTAAAAGTCCGACTTGGTGAGATCGACGCTTCCGAATCGGGTGACATGTGGGAATCTTAGTTCAGAACGGAACCGCTTCAGTTTCCACCTCGGCATGGCTCGACCAACCGGCCCTCGCCAAGAACTCGTAGCGATGCGACACCGCTTCAGCTACGGTTTTCGTGTCGCGCTTCCCGATCCTCGAAACTCCGAGTATGCAGCCGGCCATCGACAAAGCCCACCGTCCATTTCGGTACGACGCTTTCGACGATCTTTGCCAACACGCTGCGTTCCATCCTTCTTATTGCGGAACGGTTGATTGACGGCGAGCGCGAAATTCGCGACAGATTTGCCGCTCGGCCCGGCTTTGCTCAACGTCCTGCCCAGCGTTCCCAAACAGAATGACCTTGTCAGTCCGACATTCGACAGGACGTTTCGCCTCCATTTGCCAAGAATCTCAAAGGCTAGCCATGAAACCAGGGATCGGAGCTAAAAGGCCTGATCGAAGTCCTAACTGTCGTACGGGCTGTCCTCAGAAAACTAAACTGGCGCGAACCCTAAGCACGTCAATAAATTGCAATTTGGTCAAGCGCGGCGTCCGCACGAAACGCAACGAAGTGATTTGACCGATCGCCTATCCGGTTTGACAGCAAGCCCGAACGGCTTACGATTCCCTTCGAACGTAGCGAGGCCGGATGGATAACGGAAAAGTGGCGTTTGGAAAGCGACAGAATGGTGATCCAACTGTCGTTGCATGTGTCGTGTTCGAAACCCGAAATGCCGAACAGCTCTTGGAACTTTTGCGCGAAGCTTTAACCGCAATCGCTGATCCGGTGCCGGAGAGCGCGGCGACCTCGCCGGCAATCAAGCCGGGCGGCGATTCCGACCAGTGGCTGACCCACTCCGAAGCCGCGGAATATCTAGGAATGGCAACGAGCACGCTTTATCGATACGCATGCCAACACCGGATTGAGTCCCGGAAGCTCTGCGGTCGTCTTCAGTACCGCCACTCCGCCTTAGACAAATTCAAGGATCTGCAAATCCGCCCAGCCAGTCATTGGCCTTCTGCCGGGCGTATAATTTCTACGGCGCTCGGCTCCGGCAAATGAGAGGAGCGCCAGTGGGACTTTACAAAAAGCTGAGGTCGCCGTACTGGTGGATGACTTACGTCAAGGACGGCGAACAATTCTGGGAATCCACGCGAACGAGTTCAAGGCAAGCGGCCTTACGAATCTGGAAGAAACGTGAGGCGGAGATTGCCCTGGGCAAATTCAAGGTGGGCTGGCCCGGCGAGCGGATTCGATTTGAGGAGATGTGCAAAGAATTCGAGCAGTCTCACTTTGCAGCCATATCCGAAGGAACGATCGCCGGCTACCGGGCCTATCTCAAACACATGAAGGCGTTTTTCGGAAATGTGGTGCTGGCGAGAATCACGACGAAGGTCGTTGAAGAATATCGAGACTATCGTCGGCAGCAGCCTTCGATTCGCTACAAAGGTCGGCTGCTCAAAGGTGCGACGGTGAATCGCGAACTCGAATGTCTCACGTGCCTGCTGGACCTGGCAGTGCGTCGCGAGTACATTCCGGAAAATCCGGCCCGCGGGGTGAAACATTTCAATGAGCTGCGCGAGCGGCCCATGAAGCAAATGCTAACACTGGAACAAGAGAACCGGATTCTCCGCGCGGCTCCTCCGCACCTGCGAGTGGGCATCATCCTGCTTGTCCAGACCGGGGGCAGGACGTATTCCGAGGGGTTCCGGCTGCGTTGGGACCAGATCGACTGGGAAAGGCGTCTCATTCGATTCGGGAATGACGTCAAAACTCCGGGATCTTCCGAACCGCATCCGCTTACGGAGTTGGCCGTTCGCGTCTTGCGCAAATGGAGGGAAGAATCGAAATTCGATTCTCCCTTCATCTTTCCCAGCCCGCGCAAGCCGGGACAGCCGATCCGAAGCGTGAAGACCGCCTGGCGAGCAACTCTGCGCCGTGCTGACGTGCCGCACTTTGCGATTTACAACCTGCGGCACGCTTTTTGCACGCGGCTAAGCTGGGTAGCCCCGGATGCGGTGATCGAACGAGCGATGCGGCACACCAGCCCAGAGACCAAGCGCCGGTACCAATTGGGAATGGTCGAGCAGGTCCGCGAAGCCATGGAGAAGGCGAATCAGCAGGTGTATGGCGGAAACGGTCTGGCGAACTAGATCCGTTCTTTCATGACACCTACATGACACTCGCTTGATCCGAAAACAGAACCTGAGAAGGGAGGTTTGTGAAGTTACTGAAAGAAAAGGCGAAGTTGGCTCCCCGGGCTAGATTCGAACTAGCAACCCTTCGGTTAACAGCCGAATGCTCTACCGTTGAGCTACCGGGGAACCGCTAACAGGATTGCTGCCATTTTAGACTAGTGAGTGCTTTCCTGCCAGTTTAACGAGGTGCGTTTACTGCAAAGGCTGGCCGGAGGAGTCGTGGTCTACCAGGGAGTCGAATATTGCCAGGACGTGGCGGCGGTATTCGAC
>JBOGNK010000173.1:0-8752 GCA_050747085.1 Candidatus Acidiferrales bacterium | reverse complement strand
ACACGGCATTTCTAGTGAACAATTTCGACGGGTTCAGCCTGGGGTTTTCGGCGCAGAGCTATGAAAACTTTCTCAGCGCCGCCCCGCAGTCCTCAATTTCTCTGCGAACCGCACCGCAAGTGCAATTCAGCTCCGTCGATCATCAGTTTTTGCGCAAGCTGCCCGCATATTTCTCGTTCGACGCTTTCACTGGTGCCGTTCACCGCTCCGAGACCGTCACGCCTTTTGACTCGGCCCACTTTGTCGACCGCTCGGAATTCGCGCCTACCCTTACGGTTCCCATTCATTTTGGGCCCTGGCTCCAATTGACTCCGCGCTTCACTTTTCGCTCCACCTACTATGGCGGCCAACAGCAAAACAATCAGTTCGTCTACCAGGGATTTTTCCGCAACACGGAGGAGTTTTCTTTCGATATCCGCCCGCCTACGATCGAGCGCGTTTGGGGCAGCGACGGAACAAAGTGGAAGCACACGATCGAACCGGACATCGTGTACCGCTACGTCACCGGGGTGAACGACTACGGCCGGTTTATCCGCTTCGGCGCCGACGAAACGTTGACCGATACAAACGAAGTCCAATACGGATTCACGCAGCGGTTCTTTCGCAAAACCGACGGCGATGATTCACAGGAACTCGTCACTTGGCGCCTCGTTCAGAAGTATTTCTTCGATCCGACATTCGGCGGCGCGCTCGTTCTCGGCGAGCGAAACGTCTTCGAGACGACCGATGAACTCACGCCGTTTGCATTCGCCGATGAGCCGCGCCGTTTTTCGCCCGTCGTTAGCGACTTGACCATCGAGCCCGGAAAGCGCTATGACACGCAATTCGTCGTCAATTACGATCCTCAGATCAACCGCATGACCGCGATCGGCACAATGCTCGACCTGAAGCCATACAAGGAATCGTTCGTCCAGCTCGCGCACTTTTCCACGCTGAATCTGCCGGTCAATCCGCCAGCGCCGCCGCTGAATTTTCAACAGCGTTCGAATCAAGTCCGCACGCTCGTTGGATATGGGGATCTCACTCGCCCGGGTGTGAACGTAACATTCGGTGCGAGCTACGATTTCACCCAGCAGGCATTCCAGAATCAGATCGCCCAAATCAGCTATAACGGCTTGTGCTGCGGCATCGGTTTCGAGTACCGCAAGTTTTCCTTCGGCACCATCCGAAGTGAAAATCAATATCTCATCACGCTGCGCATTGCGAACGTCGGTTCAGTTGGCAATTTGCGCCGCCCGGAGAAAATCTTTTGACCGTTGAGCTCGCCGTTGACAGCTCTCCACCAGGGAGACCACGCTTGACGTGTCATGCTGAGCGAAGCGGTGCAGGACGCGCAGTCGAAGGATTTCTCTTTGAACTCTGATTCAGGCAGCACTCGCCGTAAGGAAGGCCAAACGATGCGGTCTGCGTCCGCGTCTGTATCTAATTTGTGTTTTCTTTCAATCGCCGAAGCCGCGAAACTCCTGCGCGCGAAACAGCTGTCTCCTGTCGAACTGACGGACGCTGCCCTCGATCGCATCGCTCAACTTAATCCCGCGCTGAATGCTTTCATCACCGTGATCGCTGATCGCGCTCGCCACGAAGCGCGCGCCGCCGAACGCGAAATTGCACGCGGCCGTTGGAAAGGTCCTCTGCACGGCATTCCCATTTCGCTGAAAGACAACATCTGGACCCGCGGCGTCCGCACGACGGGAGGCTCCAAAATCCTCAAGGATTTTGTCCCAAACACCAATGCTCACGTCGCCGCCCGCCTCGATCGTGCCGGAGCGATCCTGATCGGCAAGACCAACCTGCACGAATTTGCCTACGGCATCACCAGCGCCAACCCGCACTTCGGCCCGGTGCGCAATCCATGGAACCGCGAGCGCATTCCCGGCGGTTCCAGCGGAGGTTCAGCAGCAGCAGTTGCGACGGGCATGTGCTTCGCTTCTGTTGGTACAGATACGGGTGGCTCGATCCGCATTCCTTCATCGCTTTGTGGTCTCGTCGGCCTCAAGCCAACATTCGGGTTGGTGAGCGTCGAAGGAATCATCCCGCTCTGCATTAGTCTTGATCATGCTGGTCCGATCGCGCGCACCGTCGCGGACGCTTGCATTTTGCTCGAAACAATCGCGGATAAAGTCCCGAAAGGCGCGATGCGGCCCGATCACCGCAAGTTGAATCACGCCCTGCCCAAGAAACTGCGCGTCGGTTGGCCTGAACACTATTTCTTTGAACGAGTGGACGCCGAAGTCCGCGCTTCGATCGACGCGGCCGCGAAGGTGTTTCGTTCGTTGGGAGCGCACATCGTGCGCGTTCCCTTGCCGCATCTCGCCGCCGCTCTTCTTCCCTCCACAACCACCATCGCTCTCGCCGAAGCCGCGCACTATCACCAATCGCAGGGCTACTTCCCGGCTCGCGCTGCCGATTACGGTGAAGATGTTCGCAAGCGTCTCGAGGTGGGAACCAAAGTGACGGCAGTCGGATACATCAGCGGCTGCGCAAAGAAGCCTATAGCAATCGCAGAGTTCGAGGCAGCGTTCAAACGCGTCGACATAATCCTCGCCCCAGCCACTCCCATCGCCGCGCCTCCGGTGGGTGCCGATGAAATTGTGATCGATGGCGAGGCCGAAACGGTGCGCTCCGCGCTCGTCCGTATGAACCGCCCCGCCAATTTCACGGGCCATCCCGCCATGTCGATTCCCTGCGGCTTCACGCATGACGGTTTGCCGGTAGGCTTGCAATTGATCGGCCCACATTGGTCCGAGGCCCGGCTCCTCGCGATCGCCGCCGCCTACGAATCGGCCACGCCCTGGCACACCCTGCCGGGCTCTATTGATTCTGTTAAATCAGCACAGGAGTTTCTCAATGTGTAGAAATATCAGGATTCTTTTCAATTTCGACCCGCCAGTTACGTCCGAGGAGGTAAGGGCGGCGTCGCTTCAGTTCGTGCGGAAGATTACTGGATTCAACAAGCCTTCAAAAGCCAATGAAGCAGCTTTCTCGGCGGCTGTCGATCAGGTCGCAGATGCTTCGATGCAGCTTCTTCGCTCGCTGCAAACAACTGGGCTGCCCCGAAACCGGGAGGAGGAAGCTGCGAAGGCAAGAGCGCGCGCGGCGGAGCGGTTTGGAACTTCGCCCGGAGATTGAGTGCTGGACAGGTTTAAGCGCGGCATCAACCTGGCCGGCGTTTGGAAGCCGTTATTCTCTGGCAAATCTAGAGGAACTCTGGGTCTTGGGGGCGAGCTATGTCTGTGGCGCGGGTGACGATTTCGGAAGCTTGACCTGGCGCTCGTAAGGAACGCTTTCCAGCAGATATACGGCGAAGATCGCCCCGATCGCGAGGATCGCAACGAAGACGTACGAGGCCGTCACCGAGAGCCACGGAAATGCGAGAGCGAGCGCCCCGAATCCTGTCGCCAAGCCGTACATCACAAGGACGGCACCGCGATGCCCGAGGCCGAGGTTCGAGAGGCGGTGGGCCGTGTGGTCCTTGCCCGGCGACGTGAACGGCAGGAGGCCACGGCGGGCGCGGGAAATAGAAACCAAAGTTGTGTCGAAGATAGGCACGCCAAGAATGAGAATTGGGACGAGCCACCCGGCACGGAGTGGAGCGCCTTCGGGATGGACCTTCAGGGCAAGCGTCGCCATCAGGAAGCCCAGGAGCATGGCACCGCCGTCACCCATGAAAATTTTTGCGGGATTGAAATTCCAGCGCAGGAATCCAAGGGCGGCGCCAAGTGCTGCCGCGGCAAGCGTCCGAACCATGGTTTGACCGTCCAGTGCAGCCGAGACGAAGAAGAACGCAGAAGCGATAGCGGCGATGCCGGCGCAAAGGCCGTCCATGTGGTCGAGGATGCTGAACGCTGCGGTGATACCGACGACCCAAAGAATGGTGAAAGCGACATCCAAGAAAATTCCCAGTTGGCCTGGGACAAAGGTCGAGAAAAATGACGCATGCACGCCGGTCACGACCAGGAAAAGGGCGGCGATCGGCATGCCTATGAAAAGCTTGACCTGATGATGCAGCAGGCCGCCGTCATCGAGGACGCCGACAATGGCGACCAAGCTCGCCCCCGCGAGGATTCCGACGATCTGCTGCTGCGGCATACCGCGAAGCGTGAACAGAACGGCGATTACAAAAGCAAGATAGATGGCAATCCCGCCAAGCAGCGGCACCGGCTTCAGGTGAACTTTACGTGGGCTTGGCCGGTCGACCATGCCGAACCGCAATGCAAAGCGGCGTACGACGACTGTCACGCTCAGAGAGACGATCAGCGCGACGGCAAACGCGATCAGGTCCAGCGGAAGGGGCATTCGCATTGTCTCCGCAACAGGCTATTTTGTTGCAGCGATAAAGAAGCCGACCAGGAAAAAGCCGGCACATTCGCTTCCCTCAGTGCAAGCGGAAGCTGCTTGGCAGTGAGGCGCCGGCGCCGAAAAACCTTGACTAACGAGCCGTCAGCATCGTTTCCAGAACATCCCGAACCTGCTCCCGCTGTTTGCTTGCGAAATACCAGTCCATCGTTTTTCGCAGGCCTTCGCGGAACAGCGTCTTCGGTTCCCATCCGAGCAGCGTCTTGGCCAGGTGATTGTCAGCTACGCGATTGACCGGGCCAGTCGGCATGTCCTTCAGAAATCGAAACTGAGGGTGGTAGCCGTCTCCGCCGGGAAGGGTCGCGGCGCGCTCTGTGATCATTTTCGCTGCGTCGAGCACGCGAATGCGTTCCATCGTGCCGAGATTTACCGCAGTGCCGTCGTCGATTTTTTCGCCGGCGAGAATGGTGCCGCTCACGATGTCGTCAACGTAGGTCCAGTTGCGGACCTGCATGCCGTCACCCCACACGTCAAACGGATCCTGGTGGACGAACGCACGCGCGATCATCGCAATGACTGCGTGGTTTTCGACACCGCGCGGCCCATACACCGTAAAGTAGCGACAAGACGCAGCGCTCAGGTTGTATTCGCGATGGTAGGCCTGGAGCGTCATTTCGGCCATCAGCTTGGCCCAGCCATACATGTTGTCGGCGTCATGCGGAGGCTTGACGTCTTCCTCGCGAAGATAAAGCTCCTTCTTCACGTCGGTCTGCATATAATTCGGATAAACGCAGCCCGAAGAGGCATAAACGACCTTCGCGACGCCTGCCTTCACCGCTTCCCAGAAGACGAGACCATCGAGGAAGAGGTTCGATGCGGGTCCGGCTTGATGGAGGTCGACGTAGCCGCGGCCGCCGTGATCGGCCGCGAGATGGAACACGACTTCGATGCCCTGCATCGCTTCGCGCGTAACGCCGGGTTCGCGCAAGTCGGCTTCGGTGAAAGTGACGCGGCCAGCCTTGATGTGATCTTCGATGTTGCTCAGGCGCCCGCTGGTGAGGTCGTCTACCACGTGAACTTGAGCACCGCGCTCGATGAGCGCGTCTACCAGGTTAGAGCCGATGAAGGAAGCTCCACCGGTAACCAGGACTTTCTTATGAGCCCAGATGACCGCCTCCGTTCCTGGCTGGGGGTTTGTGTATTTCTTCCAGGACCGCGAGAAAAGAATCTAGCTCTTTCACTCTAGCATACTTTTCAGCGGCTGCATGAGAGCGGCAAGCCATTTCGGCCAGCGCGGCGGGATTGTCGCGAAGGCTGCGGATTGCGCCGGCCACAGCTTGCGCATCGTCCGGATCGGCTGCGACGCCGCAGCGCTCGGCCGACACGATGCGAGCGGCATCGGTCGTCGCCGGAGCGACCACGAGAACGGGCCGGCCGGCGGCCAGAATCGAATAGAGTTTGCTGGGAACAACGACGCCTTCCAGCCCGCGTCGCACCGTGACGACGTGTATGTCGCCAGCTGCCATTACGTGCGGGATTTCAGATGCCGGGCGAAACGGCAAAAACCGAACGTTCGGCAGCGTGCTCGACTGCTGTTCTAAGGCGGCTCGGTTCGAGCCGTCTCCTATAAACACGAATCCCACATTTTCGTTGCGTAGAATCTCGGCAGCTTTCAGCAATGTGTTCCACGCGCCGTAGAAGCCTAAATTGCCGGCATGAACCACAACGAAAGGGAACCCGGAACGAATCTGCTGGACGACAGGATGGTCAAGATCAGATGGGGTGGGGGAAGGTAACGAACCGTCGCGAATGACACGAACGCGATCCGGCGCGATTCCCTTGGAGACGATACGATCGCGCATGTCGTCGCCGAGAACAATAATGCGAGTAGCCTGACGAAGCGCGCGGCGATGAAAATGCTCCCAACGGTTTGTCCAGGCACTGCGATTAACGATTTCACCACCGACGGCCATCTCGGGATAGAGATCGCGAATGTTGTACACGAACGGACGGCGTGTCATCTTCGAGACAATCGCGCCGGCGATTCCAGCGAACGGCGGATCCGTCATCGCGAGCACTACGTCGGGCCGCAACGCGGCGGCGCGCGGAACGGCAAGGGCAGTGTAGGAAAGATAGTTCGTTACGCGCTTGCGCATGTCATGCCGCGGAAAGGCAGTTGAGCCGACGCGCTCAACAGTGACGCCATTCTGAACGCACTTGCGAAGAAGCGCCCAAGGGTAAAACTGGTCGGGATCATACGAGGGTCGGCCCGCGACGGCTGTGACGCGATGGCGTTGCGCGAGCCTCTCCGCCACTTGCGCCGCCATTTTCGCGGTGGCCGACGTGTCCGGCGGATAGTATTCGTTGAGCAGCAGGATGTGCATGCTTCAGGCCGTGCGGCCCGCAAGGCCCTCTTCAGCAGGCTGGCGATTCGCGGCGGCCGGCTTTTTCTTCAGAAAAAAGTTGCCGAGTACGAGCACATCCATTTGTGTACGGCGAAAGCAATCGAGCGCTTCTTCAGGACGGCAGACGATCGGCTCGTTGTCGTTGAATGAAGTGTTGAGCACGACGGGAACACCGGTGAGGTCCGCGAAGGCTCGGATCAGCTGCCAATACAACGGGTTCGCCGTCCGACTCACGGTTTGCAGGCGTGCGGTGCCATCCACGTGCGTGGGAGCCGGAATGATGGAGCGCTTTTCACGGCGCACCGGATAGGCGAACGTCATGAACGGCGAAGGATGGGATTGTTCAAAATATTCACCGGTAGCTTCTTCGAGAATCGATGGAGCAAATGGGCGGAAGCCTTCACGATGCTTGATGCGACGGTTAAGAACATCCTTCATCTCGGGACGCCGAGGGTCCGCGACGATGCTGCGATTCCCCAGCGCACGAGGCCCCCATTCCGCTGCGCCTTGATACCAGCCGACGATTTTGCCGTCGGCAATCGCGCGAGCGGTCGTTTGGACCAACGGCTCTTCCGCCAACTGAGCGACCTCAACTTCGTCCGTTGACGGCCGGGATGAGTCGAGTGCCGCGCGTATGGCGGAAGGCGAGAAGGCGGGCCCCCAGTAGGCGTGGTCCATCACGAACGAGCGTGGCTGATGTAGCGCTTGGTGGTAAACGTAGAATGCCGCACCGACCGACAAGCCCGCATCTCCGGCCGCGGGCTGAACATAAACCTGCCGGAACGGTGAGCGGTCGAAGATTTTTCCGTTTGCCAGGCAGTTGAAGGCCACGCCACCGGCGAGGCAGAGCGATGCTTGCTTTGTCTTACGCGCGAGATCAGTCCAAATCGAAGCAAGAACCTCCTCGAGCGCTGCCTGCATGCTGGCGGCGAGATTGTAGTGGCGCGGCGTGAGTGGTTCGCCGTTTTTCCGGGCGCGACCGAGCCGCTGCTCGAGATAAGGAGAGAAGAGCCGGCCCAAAACCGGCGTGCTGCTCGCGTCCCGCCACGTCATTTCGGGGCCTTCGGTCTGATGTGAAAAATATTTGAGGTCGAGGCGAAAGGCGTTTCGTGAATCGGCATGAACGATCCGGCGGAACTCATCCAGAAATTCAGGTTGCCCGTAAGCCGCGAGGCCCATCACTTTGTATTCGTCGCCGAACTTCCAGAAGCCCAGATACTGCGTGAGGGCCGTATAGAACATCCCCAGCGAGTGCGGAAAGGTGACGTCGCCCAGAGTTTCCATCTGCGATCCGCGCCCATTGGCCCACATGGCGCTGGCGAAATCGCCGAGGCCGTCGGTGGAGAGAATGGCTGCTTCCTCGTAGGGCGAGACGAAGAATGCGCTGGCCATGTGCGCCGTGTGGTGTTCGACCCGGTGATACGTCGCCGCGATTTTTTGCGGATCCAGACCAAAGGCACAGGCGAGTTCTTGGCCGATGCCGGAGAAGCGCCGCATGACGCGAAGGCGGTCGAAGGCAAATCGCGGCATGCGCGAAGCAAATCGAAGCTTCGTGCCAATGCGTGCCCAAGGATCGCGCGGGATGGCAATGTGGTCGACGTCTGTGAGCTTCACGCCGGCGGCGTTGAGACACCACTCGATCGCGCGGGCAGGAAGGCCGGCTGCATACTTCACGCGATTGAGCCGCTCTTCTTCCACGGCGCCAACCATGCGTCCATCGACGATGATCGCAGCGGACGCGTTCGCGTGATACGCGTTAATACCAAGAATGATCATCGGGCTAAAACTCTAGTCGTTGCGGACACGATTCGATTATGCCGTGAATCTCTCATGCAGCAGTAACCGAAGTCTGCTGGGTCGTCGGTGTGGTGAGGCCGCGCCCTTCAATATTGCGCTTCGTCCATTCGTTCAGAACAAAAAGGCTCCATGGACGCGACCAACTGGTGCGGCGCTCGAGAAAATCCGTCCAGACGGTGCGCGCAAAACTCGAATCCAGATGAACTTCGAGTGCCGGCGACCAGTCATCAAAGCTGGCGGCCAGGCGTTCGCGG
>JBOGNK010000172.1:0-15017 GCA_050747085.1 Candidatus Acidiferrales bacterium | reverse complement strand
AGTGAAGAGGGACGGTGCCACCGCGCCGTCCCCTTCCTCATACTTGCAACTGCTGCAGCACTAAGCGTCGAATCCGATCGCTAAAGGTGCGTGAAAGATTGAGCATTCGGTGTTCGCCGTATAATGAAGGCCATGAAAATCAGTACATTCGTAGTCTTATTGTGGGCTGCTTCGGTTCTTTCCCCGCTTCCTGCCGCCGCTCAATCTGTCAGCACTCAGCAGCAAGTTGCGTCGCATGCGCGGAAAGCAGCGGAATATCTGCGTCAGAAGAGGCCGGACCTGGCGGCCCCCGAATTCAAGGCAATTGTTGAGCTGGAGCCCGACAATGTAGACGCGCGCGCGAATCTCGGCGTGTTGCTCTTTTTTCAGGGGAAGTACGCGGACGCGATTCCCCAATTGCACGAGGCGCTGAAGTTAAACGCCGACCTGCCGAAAATTCAGGCACTGCTGGGCATCGCGGAGAAACGTACGGGCGACTTTACCGCGGCTCGTACCGATCTCCAGGATGCTTTTCCCAAAGTGCAGGACAAGAAGATTCGAGTCGAAACAGGGATGGAGCTGGTCGAAGTCGATTCGGCCGTTGGCGAGCTCGGTAAGGCTGCCGAAATCGTAAACGCTCTGCGCCAGCTCGAGCCTACGGATGAAGCCATCCTCTATACGTCGTACCGCGTTTATTCGGAACTTTCCGAGCAATCGCTGCTGAGCTTGTCACTGGTTGCCCCCAATTCAGCGCGCATGCATCAGGCGATGGCGCACGAACTGGCTATGCGAGGAAACAACGCCGCGGCAATCGAAAACTACAGGAAAGCGCTCAAACTGAACCCGAATCTTCCCGGCCTGCATTTCGAGCTGGCGGAAATGCTGAATATCTCGACCAGTCCATCTGACCGCGCCGAGGCCAAGAAGGAGTATGAAGCTGCCCTGACGGTCAATCCGTCTGACGAGCAGGCCGAATGCAAGCTGGGGCAGATCGCCGCTGAGAACGCCAACCTGAAAGAAGCGCAACAGCGCTACGCAAAGGCGGTTGAGTTGCGACCGAACGATCCGGACGCGAATCTTGGTCTCGCGAAGGCCTTCATGGACATTGGCCAGCCGAAGAAGGCGGAGCCGCTTCTTGAAAAGGCGCTTCAACTCGATCCAACAAGCTCTGTGGCACATTTTCGATTGAGCACTGTGTACCGCAAACTGGGACGCATGGATGACGCCAAGCACGAACTCGCCGAATATCGGAAATACAAGGCCATGAAGACGAAACTGGAAGATTTGTACCAGGCCATGCGGTTGATCCCCGCTACGAAGCAGCCGGGCGGGATGGGCCCACAGCAATGATGTGTTCGGTCACTCTATGAACGTGTGCGGTTTGTGTATGAAAGGCACCGAAAAGAGCGGATTCTTTGGCTGCCCGGCGATCTGAGTTCGCACGTATGCGCATTGCCGTCTTCGTGCTGCTTGGTGTCGCGGCCGCTATCGCCTGTTTACAGGATCTTTTCGCGGTTTCGGTCGCAGCCCGCGCAACGTTTGGTACGACCGCTGCTCTCGCATCGCACCTCGTAGCCAATCCGATCCGTCATGCTATAGGGCAAGAACGCGCGGAGGAGAAGGAAGGCGCGCTCCCTAAGCTGGTCGACATCACCGACTCCACCGGTATCGATTTCAATCACCTTTCCAGTCCTGGGCAGAAATACATCGTCGAATCCATGAGCGGCGGTGTCGCCCTGATCGACTACGATCGCGACGGCTGGCCCGACATTTATTTCACAAATGCGCAAAGCGTCGCGATGGCTTTGGTGGGCAAGAAGGCGCGCAGCGCGCTCTATCACAACAATCACAACGGAACCTTCAGCGACGTTACGGACAAGGCTGGCGTGGGCGATCCCTGCTGGGCCATGGGTGCGGTGGTGGGCGATTACAACAACGACGGCTGGCCCGATTTGCTCGTCACGTGCTTCGGCGGCGTTGTGCTCTACAGGAACAATCGCGACGGAACGTTCACCGACGTTACGAAACAGGCCGGACTCGCGGGCGACAACGGTTGGGCGACCGGCGCGAGCTTTGGCGACTACGACCGAGACGGCTGGGACGATTTGTTCATCTCGCATTACGTCGACTATCACCTCGACAATCTCCCTCAGTTTGGATCAAGTCCTACATGCCAGTATCGTGGAATCAACGTCCAATGCGGGCCGCGTGGCTTACAGGGTTCACTTGGAAACCTTTATCACAACAACGGCGATGGAACGTTCACCGATGTTTCCGACCAAGCCGGAATTCGCAATTCGCCCAAGGCGTTCGGGCTGACGGCTGTTTGGTCCCACTTTGAGCCGGATGGCCCGCTCGATCTATTTGTAGCCAATGACGCGGGTGTGAACTATCTCTTCCAGAACGACGGACATGGCCACTTTTCCGACGTTGGGTTTTCGTCAGGTGTCGCTGTCAGCCAAGACGGCGCGAACCAGGCGAACATGGGCATCGCACTCGGCGACTACGTGCACACCGGGCGGCCGTCGATCGCCATCAGCCATTTCAGCGAAGAATACATGACGCTCTATCGCAACGATGGAAAGATGAATTTTACGGATGCCTCTTTCACTTCGCGCGTTGCGCCCGCAACGACTCGTTACGTCGGTTGGGGCGACGCGTTTCTCGATTTCGACAACGACGGCTGGGTCGATCTGTTTCTGGCAAATGGACACGTTTACCCCCAAGTTGACCAGATCGTGGACGGCCCGAAGTATCGTGAGCCGGCGCTGCTGTTCCTCAACCAGCGAGATGGCACATTCAAAAACATCAGTCAAATGGTCGGACCTGCGATCCAGATTCCTCACGTGAGCCGTGGAGTTGCCGTCGGCGACTTGTTCAACGATGGGCACCCTGACATCGTCATCGAGAACCTTCAAGGCGCGCCCACGCTTTTAAGAGTTGAGAGCGGACGTGCGGATCACTGGATCAGTTTTCAGCTCGTAGGGACGAAGAGCAACCGTCTTGCGCTGAACGCTCGCGTGAAAGTGACGGCTGGAAATCTGGTGCAGACGCGCGAAGTTCGCAGCGGAGGGAGTTACCTTTCTCAAGACGATCTGCGGCTTCACTTTGGCCTTGGGGACAAACAGCGCGTAGACAAAGTGGAGATTTTTTGGCCGGCCGGAGGAACCGAAACGCTAACGAACCTGGGCGCCAATCACTTCTATTGTGTGGAGGAAGACAGGGGAATCGTCGCGCGCCAGGACGCGAACACTGGGTTTACCAAGCGCGCGAAATGATCCACTGCTTACGATGGCGCATCTCCGCTCAGGGGCCTATCACCCACTCATCGGCTGGAACTGCTTGATGCGCGCCGCATCGCCACCGTTTCCGAGTTGGCGGTCATCGAAGACCACGCGGGCGACACGTATCGCGCGGTGTACACGGTTCGCTCAGCAGGCCGCATATACGTGCGGCATGTGTTCCAGAAGAAATCAAAGACCGGAATCAAAACGCCAAAACCGGAGATTGAGCTAATCAGATCGCGGCTCAAGCGAGCCGAAGAAGAGCACGCCAGATGGCTAGCGGCTCAGAAGGACTAGCAGTCATGAGGACGAAGATTCAGGTCGAGGAAGGCAGTGGGAACGTTTTTGCCGATATCGGTCTGCCCAACCCGGAAGGACGTCTCGCGAAGGCTGGCCTTGCAATCCGCATTTCCGAAGCCATTCGCGCGCGGCGGCTTACGCAAACTCGGGCTGCCCACATTCTGAAGATCGACCAGCCCAAAATCTCCCGCCTCTTGCGCGGCCAGCTTTCGGGCTTCTCCGCCGAGCGGCTCATGCACTTTTTGACCTTGCTTGGCAGAGACATTGAAATCACTGTGAAGCCCGCTCCCCGATCGCGCCAGCAAGGGCACCTTCGCGTGGTCGACACACCATAATTCTCACGCGGACTCCGGGTCGATTGCCCACTCACTGCATGTCCCAACCGTTCTTGGACCTGTCGCCGCAGTTCGTTTGGGTGCGCAATCTTATCGTCGCTTGTTACGGAAGCTTGCAGCCAGTGACGGCGCATACAGCTGCAACGAAAGCTTCTGACACCTGAATGGCCTTGATGGAGGGCAATAAGAAAGCTCCGCAGCGTGAAATCGATATGGCCATCCGAAACTCGGGCGAACCCGGGATGCTTTATGTGCAAGCAGAAGCCGCGGCTCACAGGGAAGGTCGCGGACGCGTGCGTACGTTTATGACCCTCTCGGGATTTTCAGTCTGTACAGTTCAAACCAAACCGCACTGGACTTACGGTTGACGCGCTTTATTTACATGCTGGTCCCGTTGACTCGCTGGCGGACCAGGTGCCCGAAACTGCCCATAGAGGAGCCGTGAATGACTGGCGAACTCGCGGTAGCACACGAATTGACTGCGACACCAGAGTCCCTTGTCCGGCATTGGACTCCACGCAACGAGCGTGACGGGAACGATTCTGCGCTCGATTCCCGGACGGGTGAGCCAGCCGAAGTTCATCACGTCCTGCCACTTTTGTTGGCCATCCTTTTCGCAATGGAGCGACATGCGAACGATGTTCAGATCCTGATCTGTCCAGACTTCACCATAGGCGGTGTATGTCTGTTGTTTTTCAATCGAGAAAAAGCCAAAGTCGAAAACGTCTCCAACGACGCATGGGTTGTCCTCTGCACTTCCGAGGTATTGGAAAACTCTTGTGCGTCGTCCACCGAGTTCGGTAGCCGAGGCCTCATGAATGTTCACGCCAGCATGAGTTCCGATAAACAACGGAAGCGTCGACCACACGTCGCCTGGCGAGATTGCTGAGGTTGCTCCTTGCGGGCGAGGCGATCTCAGTGACCATCTCTTTCCGCTCGGATATTCACGGAACATCTGGGCGCCGTGGTGAACCTGAACCTCATAGGCATCAGCACCCACGGGAGGATGGTTTCCTCTGCCCCAAACGAACGTCTGCACTGCAATGAAGCTCTGCATTCCGTCGGCGAGAGACTGTGCCTTCTTCCGAAGCTCCGTCACGTCGTTTGGTTCCGTTGGTCTGCGTTGCAGGTCGACCGGCTTCATCGCCGGATCGTATTTCCCGTAGAGATCGGGCTGGTCCTCCGGAACCTCCGTAGAGATAGGAAAGAGAGCTTGGGCGAGGAAGGGCAATTCCTTCTGTAGAAATCCAGCCAACGATTCAACTGGTACAGCCAATGCTATCATTCGCCCCCTACGATCTAGTCCGTCGAGAATCCCCACAATCTTTCCCGTGCTGCTGTCAATAACGATCCCGCCGCTCGCCCCCGGACGGATAACCTTGTGACCATCGGGCGCATAGTCGAACGCCAAGAGCCCACTGCTTGTAGGACCCTTGAAAGTCGCGTGGAAAACTTGAAGAGTTCGAAACGGATCTGCCGTTCGTATCGGGTAGGCGTAAATGCCGACGTGTTGGCCCACAACGAGGTCGTCGGTGCTAAAGCCCAGACCGTGATGATGAGCGAGCGGCCTGGCCAGCTCGAACACCGCCAAATCGCGACTGAGAGTGTACCGCTCCGGAGGACCGCCAGATAGATCGTTCAGAGTGGCATCTTCGTCCGTCGGTCCCGTCGCGAGATACCGCCGCACGATTCTTGTCCCTTCTACTTTTCGGCACTTCGCTGCCACGGCCACATGGTAGTTCGTTCCGATGAGACGGCACTCAGGATCGAGGCAAAAGCCAGTCCCCATATCGGCTTCGACAACCGGGCCGCGCACCTTTAGTGACGTGAGTGGGACCACCGACTCGTTGAACCTCTGTACCGCAAGGTCGGGGGCAGACAAAACCGGCATAGGCCGAGCAGTGAAGGCCGGTCGTCCCAAGCAAGACCCGGACAAGGAACAAAGCGCCAGGAGCGCCGCAATGGCCGTGCGTCGGTCTTTCATAATTCGACGAATTAATGCACACGCACGACCAGGCAACTTCGCTGTACTTCAACGACTTAACGATCCAGCGCTGCATTCCTGATTTCGAGTTGGAACGGATGAGGGGGAAAGGTTCCCGGTTTGGAACGACCTAGAAGCTGACAGGCTGGTACTGAAGCGAATATCCCGCAACTCTATTCGCAGCATTTCGGATCATTAGCTAGAACCGTTCATCGACCCAAATAGAAACTAGCTCTACTGTCCCTATTTGCCGGAAGACAACTAGGCGTGTTAAACGGCATAGGACTCGTCAGGCTCGCGATCCGTGAACTCGAGAATGACGGTTCGCAGAGAAGCCTTCCTTTGGAGAGCAGGCAGCAGTGGCATGATCGTTCCTGGGAATTGTCAGATTTCCGCTCGCATTGAATTATTCGGCTTTTCGTAGCGTGGGTCGTTCTTTCCCTTGAGAAACCGATAAAGTGTCGTTTTGCCAATTCCAAGTACGCCAGCTGCGTGAATATGGTTACCGTTACAGAATTCGATCACACGCTGAATGTGGGTTTCGCGCACCTGCCTCAGCGGAAGAGGACTCCAGTCTTGCCCTCGCCTCAAATTGGACAGATCCTGAAGAGGCCGGAAAAAATCGCCCAGATCGCCGAGATCGATGAACTCAGCCGTGCATGCCATCGCCGCACCGCCAATCACGTTTTCGAGTTCGCGAACGTTGCCGGGCCAGGAGTGATGGAGTAATGCGATCTGCGCCCGTCGCGTGAATCCGCGCAATTCCTTGCCGTATTCGGCACTGAATTTTTTCAGGAAATGCTGCACGAGTACGGGGATGTCTTCTGGACGTTCACTTAACCCCGGGACCCGGATCTGCACGCTGCTAAGACGATAATATAGGTCCTCGCGGAACCTGCCCGTCCGTACCTCCTCACGGAGATTTCGGTTCGTGGCTGCGACCAATCTCACGTTCACTTTTTTCACTTCGGGCGAACCAATGCGCTGGATTTCGCGGTTTTGGATCACGCGCAGAAGCTTCGCCTGAGTTTGCACCGACATCTCGCCGATTTCATCCAGGAACACAGCCCCTTGATTCGCATACTCGAAAAGGCCCGGTCTTGTATCCGTTGCTCCCGTGAACGAACCGCGCATGTGTCCGAATAGTTGGCTTTCGAGCAACGTGTCGACGAGAGCCGAACAATTGCAAACTGCAAAGCGTTCGTGCGCTACGGGACTTAGTTCGTGCAGCGCTCGGGCAACCAGTTCCTTTCCCGCACCTGTTGGTCCGGTAATCAACGCATTGGAGTAGTGGCGCGCCACCTTTCGAGTTAGCTCGAGGACCTGCAGCATCGCGGGACTCCTACCCACAATTCCGTGAAACTGCGAGTTCTCTAACAGCGTTTCTTCCAGGTGCCGAACGTGGCTACGTTGAGAAAACAGTCCCGCCAGCTCGCCGAGGGTATTCTCCAACCGCATAAAATCGACGGGCTTGTGAACCACATCGTAGGCGCCGCGTTTGATCGCTTCGATCGCCGACCCCACATCGTTATCGGAACTCACGAGGATGACGTAAACTCCGGGATCAGCCCGTAATGCCTGGTCCAGGAATTCGAGACCGTCCATTCCCGCGATCGCCGAATCGACGATGAGCAGCCGGCACGCGCCAGTTTGGATCCGTTGCAACGCTCTCTCAGGGGTGCTGGCCTCAGTCGATGAGAATCCTAGCCGGTCAAGCTGAAGCAATTCTGCTTCAACCTGCTCAGGATCAGTAGCAACTAAACAGATCGGCATGCAACTCCGTGATGCAACGTCGAGCCCTTCCGTCATTGTTCGGTATCCTCCGGGACCCAGTTTGATCGAGCAGTCGTCAGAACTCGGTTCTATGCCCGCATCGAGTGCTGCGAAATGACGCCGTGCTGACCGCAGTTCTCATAGTCAGACAATACCGGCGAAGCGTCCGAAAGATCGTACGTAACCATGTGGCGCGCCGGGCACTCTCTCACTAACTCAAACTTTACGCATGACCACCAATTTTTCAACACGAGCACGATGATGGCCGCACCTTCCAGCAAAAGTGCCGCGCCGAGGAACGCGAGTATGGATGGAACAGGATCGCTTTCTGGAGGCGCGTAGCAGACGAGGCCTGCTCCTGAGGCAAGAAAGACTAGACCGAAAGCGATGCCCGCTCTATTCAGCATGGCCTTGTCCGCGTCGCCTGGGCCCGACGTTCGCGGTCGGTATCGGGCACGCCAGCTTGCTCGAGGCATTAGGGGGGATGCGTCCGTTTCTATAAGTTGCTTGCCCGAAACTGTAGATGTTGGGTGGTCTCCTGCACGGATTGAACGCCGGCCGTTCAGCTCGGCGCTCGGTTGTTTGCACACACGACCGGGCTTTCTGATGGTCCGCTGATGTCAGCGGCGACGACGCGGATCGTAGTTTGGGATGCGACGCCGTGACTGGATTCCGCTCAATTGTTCGGTTTTCCGAACGAATCCGCTCGCTACGGAAGCAAGTACCTGCAGAAACGGCGGTTATGCCGAGGTTCCCGCTCATGGATGTCCACGAGTTGCAGAAACCTGGTCTCACAGTGTTCGGTAAACCGAATAAATCACGACTTACGGACACCAGCGAACCGACTCTTCGTACGCTTCGCAGTGTTTCAACGCACCTTCCGCGGGAAGCGGAGGTCCGAAGGAGAATCGAAGATGAGCCGAGCGAAGCGGATCTTACTGTCTTTCTTTGTTGCTGGAGCACTAGTCGTTCCAGGCCTCCTCTGTCACACGGCAACTGGTGGTCGAGCGACCACCCTTTACGCTGATGGAGGAGCGCCGCCACCCCCACCGCTCCCGTGGCCGAGAAACGCACAGGTGAACGTTGCTTGAGCGTTGACAAAGAAAAAGGGGAGAAGGCATTCGCCACGCCGGCTCCCCTTTTGTGCTACTATCCGCCCGCTTCGTTTTTGACAGTGGCATGAGTTCAATATTCATCTGGCTGGCTGCTATCGTGCTCGAAGGCGTGCCCCTCGTTCGAGCGTTACGCGTGGGTTTCGCAAGTCGATACAAGCTTTTTTACTCCTATTTATCCTTCGTGCTTGTGCGAGACCTGTGCCTACTGGTTCTTTATCATTGGTTCTTTAGCGCTTACGCGTGGACCTATTGGTACACTGAATTCCTCAGCGTTTTACTCGGATGCGGAGTGGTGTGGGAATCGTACAAGATCGCACTGGCTGCGTATCCTGGCGCTGCGCGGATAGCGCGAAGCGCTCTTCCCGTCCTATTCATTTTCGTGACAATGAGGATTGTCGTCGAAGACTCGCTCAGCGCGAACTGGATCCCAGGACGGACAACACTCCAGACTGAGGTTGAGTTGCGCGTGGTCCAGGTTGTGCTGCTACTCGGCTTGGTTGCGGTGTTCGCTTATTACGCGATTCCTCTTGGGCGAAATCTGAAAGGCATCGTGTACGGGTATGGGTTGTTTCTGGGGACGAATTTGACGGGGCTAACATTGAGAGAGGATCTCGGTTCCAAGTTCCAGAGCACCTGGCAACATATGCAGCCGGGTTCGTATCTGATCATTTTATTGCTTTGGTGCGTTACTCTTTGGTTTTATAATCCTCTACCACAACGCCAAGGGCGGCCAAATCTGGAGAAGGATTACGAAGCATTGGTTACAGGGACCAAGAGCAAGCTTCGCATCGTTCGTGATCTGACATCGAGGGCTATTCGGTCATGATCGTCTTGTGGTTTCTGTTGATTGCTGTGGTTCTTTTTACGATGTGGCAAGTCCTTGCAAGACGACTGGAAAACCGGTCGGCCGACGGGGTGCTCTACTGGGTCGAAGAGTTCTCGCTTTCCGGCAAAGAGGACGATCTGCTCTCTTTCGACTTGCTAGGGAGGATTTTCAGCTCTGAAGATTATCTTCTGGTGAAGACTGAGACATCGACGCGTTTCCTGCACTGGTTCGATCATGAACGGAAGGCGCTCGCACTCGACTGGCTGGCCGGAGTTCAAACGTATGTCCGCAAGATTATTTCCGAGCATCGCAGGGCGGCAGCCCAGAGCCGTGGTCTTAAGCCAGCTAAGGAACTAGAACTCGCCTTTGAATTCCTCGTGTTTCAGGTAATTGGTGTGAGTCTGTACTGCGTGATCCTTATTCACGGCCCGGCGAACCTATCAACCGTAGTAGAAACGTTCCTCTCGATTACGGAGAAACTGCGGAAATTGCTGGAGAGCGCAGTGCCGGCCCCGAGTCCCGCAATGGGGGCTGTGGAGGACTGACATTTCGAGGGGCCCTCACGTTGATCGAACGCAAACCTGCAGATCTGGAAATGGCGTGCGAAGACCTCAGACTGAGGACCTTGGCGGACATTCCCGGTGATTTTGCGCGATTGATCTATCTGGCTTCGACGCGAGACTATAACGACGGACGGTATTACCACGCGGGGCTCGCGCACAAGTTCGGTGAGCGCATCGCGGCCCTGGCGCTCGCTTCGTCCCATCGAGAAGTTTTTCGACGATTGTTATTGTGTCCAGTCGCCGACCTGGCTGGACAGCTCGATGCGTATTTGTGCTCGACCCGCCTGCCGCTTAAAGACGTGATACGCGCCTGGGCACATCTCCAGCCGTATCGGCTTGCGGTTCCATTGGAATGCGGGGCTCTCACCGCACGTTTTTTCGAAACGAACGTTACGGCTGCCTTGGCAGTCTTGCAGTGTCGTCAGAAACGCGCGGATCCGGCTCATCCACAACCCGCATTGCCACGCCGGTGACCTGACCGACGATTGATGCTTCGTTCGGGAATTCGTAGAGACGAGTCGCGCAGGGGGATAGTGGATGCGGCATCAAGATCAGACGTGTTCCTTGCAGCTCGCACCACGAACACACGTATCGGTCTCGGAGTTCAACAAAATAAATGGGCCGGTTATATTCGCTTGAGCTGACGACCGGATGGACTCTTCTGGCGCGTGGATTGATCTGAACGAAAGACCCCGGCCGCAAAAGCGGGTAGAGGGTATAGTCCTCAAGGCCGATATATCCGTAGATGCTGTTTCGAAAATCGAGATGTTGAATGAGACCCATTGGCACCTCCCCCCAGATCTCGACGATGCGCGAAACGAGGCTTGTTCGTTCGATACTGAAACCCGGATCGAAGCGGACCGGAAAAGTGGCGAGTCGCTCCTCGTCGAATACTTGAATGGGGGTCGTATGCGTCTGCTTACCAGGCATCAGCATGCGATGTTTAGGCGCTTTTTCTAGGTCCAACCCATACAGCAGCAGCAAATCGGAAAATTTGATGTGGTAGATAACGCTCAGCGAGTAGAGTTTGTACACGCTCGGAACGCTATCCGAATTTTCGACCTGGAAAAGCCACGCAGTCGAGATTTCAAACTCATTATTTTCCTCCTGACGGGCGATTCTCTCGCTCCGGTCCGCCACATCGCGGACCGAGAGCCCAAGACGAAGTCTGATGTCTTCCAGATGTTCGCCAGGAAGCATGGGGGATGTCATTTCTCTTGAGGGACGGGATTCTACAGCGAAGATGGGGCGAAGTGGAATAGAAATTAGGCAATATCTTGACTGCGGCATAATTCAATTACTTGCGGTTGCCGGAAGATGAAATGTGACGCGCATAGGAGACCGCTCATTTATGGTTTCCGCCTTCGCTGGACGCGGCATTGCTCTGGAAGACGACGAACCCTGCAGGATAATCGAAAATGGTGGTGAACCGGCGGAAGACACTCAAACCAATCTCACCGGAGAAAAAATCGCCCCCTTGACCCATACCCCGCTTGTCTTGAGAGAACGCCACCATGGGATCATGAATCGTGCATGCACCAAGCTGTATCGCCGGAACGCGCCCGATTCGAAATCTTGTGCTGGCGCCTATGCCGTCCGCTTCCTCCGAGTGGGTAGGCACGTCTTTCAGGAGTTCAGGGTGTTGCATCGTGAACACGTTGGTGAGCATCACCGCGACCTGGCCCCCGGTGTCCAAGAAAAGCACGGCATCAACCGAGCGACCCGCTTTGGTGACGATTTTTGCGTGAACCAGAGGCAACGGCGAGGGCTTTGGACCGAGGCGTAAAGGAAGCTTACATCCACTCTGCGGTTCACGATAATTAACCGGATCGTAGAGTCGCACAACCTTGTTTGGGTAGTCCAACTCGACGACATAGTGATTGAACAGTTCCGAGCCAATAATGGCATCGACTTCAGCGCCAGGCATTTTCGGGATGAAATCGGGCGGAAGCACGATAAATGGCAGGTTCTTAATTGCCGAACTGCCAAAACGGATGAATGGGACCGAGGTTGTCGGCATGGGATTCATTACTCCCCCGCCAAAACCGCCGGGGAAATTCACCATCCCCGTGAAAGGCAACTTTAGTTGCAAATAGATCGTTTGCGACAAGACCGACTCGGGAGCGCCTGTATCGATGACCATTGACAAGTCTCGAAACCCGCTGATTCCCCCCTTGATGTAAATGTGGCCCGTGTCACGGAAGGGAACGACCGCTACCGGGGGGGTAACGCTTTGTTTCGTCGCCGACTGCGATAGTTGCCAGAACGCCAAAACGAATACGGCTGCGGCTGCACAAGTTCGCATTTCGCGATTCATAACAGGAGCTTTGAGATCCCTTCTCACCGCAAGGCGTAGACCGGGGTAGCCTAACACGAATTACTGAGATACCGTAAAACTCGGGTATTGACACGCCCCTGGAGTGTGCCTAGAGTCGATGGTGGCTTTGAAGGAGGTCTATTGTCTTATTCCCGCTTGCTTGCGCTGATAGTGGCCATTTCGAGCGGGATGTTCCTCCTGCACGTTCAGCCCTCGCAGGCGGCTCCCGGGACCGATGAACGTGGTGCCAATACATCCCCATTCGGGGTAGTCGTCCTAGCCGACCTCGCTCAGGTCGGCGGGACAAAGTTGGTGCTTGGCTCTACTCTGTATGCGGGCGACTCGCTGCAAACGGAAGATGGCGGCAGTCTGCGCCTAACCCTTGGCGGGGGCCAGGTATATCTCCTGTCGAGCAGCGCGGCTGATCTTTTGCGTTCGGGCCCGGTCTTTCAGGCTTCGATTACTCGTGGGACAGTCGGATTTTCGGCGCTCACCGACAAGCAATTTCAGATTGTCACCCCAGAAGGAATCGTAGAAGCCGCAAACGGTTTGCCAGCCTTTGGGCAAGTCACGTTCGCTGGGAAGTATGACATTGTCATTTCGGCTTACACAGGAGCTTTGGTTCTGCATCGTGGCAATCAGACGCTTATGGTTAAAGCAGGTCAGTCCTATTACGTCTCGCTGGTGCCCGACGACGATTCACGGCGACGAGGCGGAACCGGGTACGACTATCATCTAGAGTGGCGTTTAATTGTCGTTGGTGCGGCGGCCGGCGTGGGGTATTTTCTCTGGCGGTTGTATAGTACCAGTCCAGTCGTTCCGTAACTTGATCGTCGAACTACTTTAGAGACATCAAACGTCGCCGTGCTAAACCGGCGCCCGGCGGACCCACCTGAACGTTATCTCTGACATCCGCTGCAGCGTGGACAATTACGGGAGCCGAGAACATCACCACGAAGAACTTCTGTCCCCCCCAACTCGGGTCCGATCCCTCTGCCCGATAATGGTGATATGCGAGCTGATTGAACGCCACCAGGCCTGCCGAGAAGCCCATTAACTCACCCCATGTTTTCGTCGGCGACGGATCTCGGCCGAGGGCATAGTCGATGCACGTTGGGCAATAGTGGGCAGCCCGAAGCGTTGAGGCCGCGTCAGCGGCGTTCGCGAGTACCACCAGGCTGTCGACAACGAGAGGAAATTTATGAGTTCGGATGTAGTGTCCAACTGCGTGCGCCGCAGAAAGTCGATGCTCCTGAACGCTGATAACGTTGTTAACGCGCTTGCCGCCGCCATAACTGGAAGTTGCAGCAATCGCCGCCAAGAACACGCCACAGATGAGCCGCACAACGACTGGATAGTTTCTCGCCACGTCTCGCTCCCCTTCAGCCACGAGTGCAGGAACACACCGGTACAGCGTCACGCCACGGAGTGACGTGAGTTTTATGGGCGGCTCCCGGCTTGCGCCCAGATCAGCGCGAAGCAGAAGAAGCCGTCGTTCTCATTTGCGCGATATTCGGATTAGCAGTCTCGGTGCCAGTTGCGATTTGCGGGGCCCATGACATGCACGCAAGATTTTCAAGCACTTATGAACGGGCTGTTAGCGCGTCTGCCGTGAGGGAGTTCCAACCGGGTACTGCCGTGCCGGAATGAAACGATTTGGAAGCAGGGCCCCGATTGCTGCAATCGGAAAACCCGGCCTGTTGAGCATGCAGCTCAAACGGTTCGTGCGGGCTCGCGGTTTGACGAATAGCAATTTATTCGTAAACGATCGGAACCCAATTTACGGACCAACCTCGCACCGATGCGTTGGCCGCAGGGAGCGCGCACCAATCAGGTCAGTTGCGCAGTTTCTCGTTTTGCGAACACCTGGGCGGTTTTAAGCAATAGCCGTTGATCTTGTTTGCTCATGCGACCAAGAAATTTTGTCAGCCGGCGCATTTCAGACACTTGTCCATCGCTCGTCCCCCAGTCCGCCGGTTTGTTCAGCGGCAGAGCGAGCGTGGGTGGAGTTTCCCCATCGTAAAACAAACGGTAGAGCGGGATTTCCATGGCCCTCGCGTACTTTTCTAACGTCTCGACATTCGGCGTTGTATGGCCATTCTCCACTCGTGAGACATAGCAGCGAAGAAGGCCTGTTCGCTTTTCAATGTCGCCCTGACTGAGCTTCTTGGATTCCCGGAGCTCGCGAAGTCTTTGCCCAATGAGCATGAGGTGAGGGTACATGCAGCGGCAGATAAACTCAACATACGATGTGGGCAAATAATACGTCCCCCCATTACGTAGTTTTACGGATAGGCATTCACTGTCGGACGCGAATGTGTGAATCCTCGGGTGATCCCCGCTTAGTAGTGCGTGCATTCCCAGGAGGGACATTCCGTCCCGTGTCCATCTCGAATGTCCATTGCTTGAATTGGTTACCGGCTTGACGTGGCGCTTGGGCCAGGCGACCTCTTCCCCTTTCCTTGATGCAACGTCAATGTCGTCGCGTCGGCAGCAAAACGGCGGCTGGATTGCTCGCCACGGATTCAGACTGGGTGGCAC